>NZ_KB893993.1 GCF_000374345.1 Heyndrickxia acidiproducens DSM 23148 | reverse complement strand
CTGATATTATAAATATGCTTCTTTCCAGATCTATCAATGGCTTTTCGATCTCTTGTCCCAATAACCTTCATATGTTTACCACAACAAGGGGAAGGTACTTTTTCCGCACCCGTAACCAAAAACCCCAAGTTGAGTATTTTCAATTAGCTTATAATCTGATATAATAACTATAATCGTTATTTTTGGTGGGACATTCCCCGTATAGCTGATGGTACAGTTATACATCATGGGGAATGTCCTTTTCCTTTCTCCAGAATAAGTACGAGGACATTATACTCGTCAAATTCCGGACAGGCAATAGCGTCAACTTTCGGTTATTTTTGGATGTCAGAAACAACAGGCACCCGGAACTAAATTGAGCGTGACTTAAAAGATGTCACTGCGGAAGAACGTTATAAGGCCCGTATAGAACGCAGTCAACCCGTGTTGGATGCTTTTTCAGCATGGCTTCGTGAGCAAACACCGAAAGTGTTGCCAAAAAGTGCATTAGGGCAAGCGATTAAATACTGCCGTAACCAATGGGATCGTTTAGAGGTTTTTTTAGAGGATGGAAGATTGGAAATTGATAACAATCGGAGCGAGCGGTCTATTAAGCCATTCGTTATCGGCAGAAAAAACTTTTTATTCGCCAACACAGCACGAGGGGCTCAATCAAGTGCCATTATTTACAGCATCGTGGAAACGGCAAAGGAAAACGGATTACAACCGTTTAATTACCTTACCTATTTGTTTGAAAAACTCCCCAATATGGATACGGAAGATACCGATCAGCTAGACCAATTATTGCCTCGGTCAGCAACCCTTCCAGATAATTGTCGAGTACCTAGCAAAAAAGCTTAAATACAGTATAAGACACGCCCACCTACAAACATAGGTGGGTATTATTTTACGCTTACCTATTTTTTAATCTCAGAAGCTCCTTGATGGAGCTTTTTTCTTGAACTTTTGGCTGGAATAATTTGAAGGAAATCTTCACATTCTGGAACAACGGAAATAAAATAAGCACATTATCCCGGAAGTGTACCTGAATTAATTTGAAAAAAGGTTACTGGAATAATGTGCTCGTTTACAGCCAAGGGATTCCAAGAAAAATCAATACACAACAACCCATCATTCAGTTACGGTGGCTTCTGATGATCCCCTAAGACATAGTTAATTGCAAATTATGCAGATGTTCCGAACAATATTATGCAGGCCACTGTCGACGTGACAGGCACCCCAAACTTAAAAGAGCAAAGCAATAAAAATAAGAGAGTCTTCTCTTCAAAGCGATGACTCTCTCATTCTACAAAACTCGACAAATTTCGGGTGGTGACAGGCACCCAAACCATAAGAAATGCAGCCGTCTCCGGAATATCATGAGATAAATAAGGCAATATCCATTATCGGGCTGCCTGATGTATCCGTGAGAGAGTTAAAGATCGGGTGCTGGGAACTTTGTGAACCTATCAATGTGTTTTGCCGGATTATGAGACAGATTCTTCTTGAAAGAAATTTAATAAAAACGATCTAAACCAAAAAATGCCCAAAGAGCCAACTATCCTCCAATAAACAGCACCCCTCCCAACCTACAAATTCCGGGTGGCCGAGGTACCGGAATTAAGTATACTTCAGTTACTGTTTTAAAAGTAGGTTCAAGAATGGTGCAATAAATAAATCTCCATTTTGCTTCTCCCGCGAGCTGGCCAGTATAGTTATTTGTAAGAGCAAAGCAATAAAAATAAGAGAATCAATCATTCTCATCAAAGTGATGACTCTCTTATTCTACAAAACTCGACAAATTTCGGGTGGTGACAGGCACCCAAACCATGTTGTAGAACAAGGGTTGAGAATATATTTCGGTGTTTCAAGTTTTAGTATTAAACTCATAGGGGAAACCACAATAAAGCGCAAACTGGCTTCCCCCTTAATTGACAACAATTCCGTCAATTTCGGACAAATAACACCGTCAATTTCCCGCCATTTTGGGGCGTCAGTAACAACCCGGAATTAAGTACGCTTCAGTTACTGGTTTAAAAGTAGGTTCAATAATGTGCAACAGATAGATCTTCACTTTGCTTCTTCCGCAAGATGGCCATATAGTTATTTGAAAGAGCAATGCAATAAAAATAAGAGAGTCAACCGTTCTCTTCAAAGTGATGACTCTCTTATTCTACAAAATTCGACAAATTTCGGGTGGTGACAGGCACCCCAAATCAAACTATGTATCGCATGATTGTGGATAGATTCTATATACGTTCCCATTGACTTTTATCACCTCTATAATTACATGGGAAAGTTATTATTACCTTTAGCTACCGATGCAGAATTTAGGATGCATTTTTTTTAAATTATAGCATGGTTTAGCCTTTTTAGGAATCAGGGACATAAAATAGCTTTTAGGCTTTCTTTATAGAAAAAGTGGCCCCTTTAGGACCGCTTTTTAATCACTTCACCTCCATATACCGATAATCGCTCTTATTCCCCACTGTGGTTTTTCCGACATAACGGTTTAAGGTGGACCCAGCACTTTGGCCACCGTGAAACCCTGATTAATTATCTATACTAGTGAAAGTCTTGACGCTCATTATGGCCGGCCAAACAAAAAAGCATTTTACCGGAGTGCCCAATTAGGACGCCTACGGCGCTCCAAAGATGGCCAAAAATGATGCCGGCTTCGGATACCATACTCAGTTTCCGCGAAGCGCACATATTTGAGCACGGATGCACAGCCACTACTGATGAAGCGTGACAAGTAACCAGGCAACAAATTTTGTGTTTTCGATAAAGAAAAAAGCCTTCTTATACATTTTTGTATAAGAAAGCTATTAATAATCCCGCTAATTTCAAACTATTTCAATTTTAACTTGATTCTATTTTTCAATAAGCGAATACTGCTTTTCAAAATACTCCTGATACTCCCCGCTGATAATCCGTTCCCACCAATCTTTATGATCCAAATACCATTGAATCGTCTGAGCAATACCTGTTTCGAAAGTGTAAGTAGGTTTCCAACCCAACTTTTCCAGTTTTGTTGGATCGATGGCATAGCGTTTATCATGGCCTAAGCGGTCTTTTACAAACTCAATAAGATCTTCTGATTTGCCCAGCGTTCTGATAATCGTCTTAACGACTTCCAGGTTTGTCCGTTCATTGTGGCCGCCTACGTTATAAACTTCACCAATTTCGCCTTGGTGCAGGACAAGGTCAATAGCTGCACAGTGGTCCAGAACGTGAAGCCAGTCACGGATATTACCACCATTGCCGTATACCGGTACCTTTTGGTTATTTAATACCCTTGAAATGGTCAATGGAATGAGTTTTTCAGGGAAATGATACGGGCCATAGTTATTGGAACAACGTGTAATATTAATTGGGAGATTAAATGTTTCATGATAAGCCCGGACCAATAAATCTGAAGACGCTTTGCTAGCGCTGTATGGGCTGTTTGGCTGCAATGGTGTTTTTTCCGTGAAGAAAGTAGTCGGATCAAAGTCCAATTCTCCGTAAACCTCATCTGTCGAAACATGGACAAATTTTTTAATTCCGATTTGCTTAGCAGCATCCAGTAATACTTGTGTACCTAATACATTCGTCCGCACAAAAATTTCCGGCTCGGTAATGGACCGATCCACATGGCTTTCCGCCGCAAAATGGACCACATAATCAAATTTTTCTTTTTCAAAAAGAGGCAGAATGGTATTGCGGTCTGCAATATCTGCTTTGATAAAATGGTAGTTTTCCTTGTTTTCAATTTCGCTGTGTTTAGTTAAATCACCGGCATAGGTTAATAGATCCAAATTATAGATATCATATTCAGGGTATTTATTGACCATATACTGAACAAAGTTACCACCGATAAATCCTGCCCCACCGGTTACCAACACTTTTTTATTTGACATTCTTTACACCTCAATTTTCAGTTCATTAAGATAATGTGCTAAGGCCTCTTTCCAAGGACGTAACGGTTTAAATCCATTGTCAACTAACTTCTGTTTCGACATTCTGGAGTTTTTGGGGCGGACAGCTTTAGTAGGGTATTCTTCTGTTGTAATGGCATTCACTTTCACTTGTTTACCAGATTGTTTAAAGATTTCCTCCGCAAATTCAGCCCAGCTGCAAAATCCTTCATTTGTCGCTTGATAGATTCCATATTTATCTGTTTGGATCATATCCAATAATAATTTTGCTAGATCAAATGTATATGTCGGTGACCCAATTTGATCCCCCACTACATTTAACTCATCATGGGTTTCTGCAAGTCCTAGCATTGTTTTAATAAAGTTCTTTCCATTGATACCGAAGACCCAGGAAATACGGACAATAAACAGATCATTCAACAATGATTGGACAACTTTTTCTGACTCATATTTTGTATAACCATAATAATTAATCGGATCTGCCGGGTCTGTTTCAACAAAAGGAGTGGTTCCTTCACCCTTGTAAACATAGTCAGTACTGATAAACATGAATTTCGCGTTAACTTCTTTAGCTGCTTCTGCCAAATATTTTGTTCCATTCACATTGACATTCCAGCAAATCTCTTTCTGGTCCTCCGCCTGGTCCACGGCCGTGTAAGCGGCACAGTGGACAATGGCATCCGGCTTCAATTCTTGAATAAATGTCTGAACGTCTTTTTCTTTTGTAATATCTAGCTCTTTCTGGCCTATTCCTATCATATCAAGCCCGCGTTTCGTACCTTCCTTAACAACATCATAGCCGAGCTGGCCAGTGTATCCTGTTACTAATATTTTCATCATTGTTCTCCATATGTAAAGTTATTTTCTGCTTCTTCCAATAAAGGTGCTTTTTCATCTTTGGCAGAAAGCACAGGTTGAATATCATGAATTGGCCATTCGACTGCAATTGTCGGGTCATTCCATCTAATTCCTCTGTCGCATTCGGGTGCGTACAATTCATCAACTTTATATTGGACTTCAACATCATCTGTTAACGTCATAAAGCCGTGTGCAAAACCTTTTGGTATCAACAGCTGCTTTTTATTTTCAGCGCTTAACTCGAGACCGTACCACTTTCCATATGTAGGACTGCCTTTTCTAATGTCTATAGCCACATCAAAAATTGTTCCTCTTGTACAGCGGATAAGTTTTGACTGTGCTTTTGGACTCATTTGATAGTGCAGGCCGCGTAACGTGCCTTTTGTTGCGGAAAACGACTGGTTATCTTGGACAAATTTAAGCTTGACCCCAGCTTCTGCCATATTTTTTTCATTATAGGTTTCCATGAACCAACCGCGGTGGTCACCAAAAACAGCTGGTTCGATTACAAGTACGCCTTCTAAATTGGTTTTGCTAATCTTCATTGTCAAATCCCTTCCATTCTTTAATATTTAATTTTGCCTTCTGCAACTCTCAATAAATACTTTCCATATCCTGTTTTGCTTAATTTAGAGGCACTTTCAATTAATTGCTCTTTTTTAATCCAGCCGTTGACATAAGCAATTTCTTCAGGAGCGGAAACTTTGATTCCTTGATGTTCCTCTACCGTTTTTACAAAGTTGGTTGCTTCCACCAAGCTTTCATGCGTCCCGGTATCCAGCCAAGTATAACCCCTACCTAACAATTCTACATCCAACTCGCCTAATTTTAAATACGCTTCGTTAATAGAAGTGATTTCCAACTCGCCGCGTGCAGATGGTTTAATTCCTTTTGCAATTTCGACAACTCGATTATCATAAAAATATAATCCTGTAATGGCATAATTAGATTTTGGCTGCTCAGGCTTTTCTTCTACACTAAGTACTTTTCCATTACGATCAAATTCAACCACGCCAAATCTTTCCGGATCTTGAACATGATACCCAAATACAGTCGCACCCCTTTGTTTTTGTGAGGCTCTTTGTAAAGCTCTTCGCATTCCATTGCCGTAATAAATATTGTCACCCAATATCATGGCAACTGAATCATTGCCAATAAATTCATCGCCTAAGATAAATGCCTGGGCTAAACCATCTGGGCTTGGCTGAATCTTATACTGTAGTGATATGCCAAATTGGGAACCATCTCCTAATAAGTTTTCAAATCTTGGTATGTCTTCTTTTGTAGAAATGATTAAGATATCCTTAATACCAGCTAACATTAATGTGGAAAGCGGATAGTAAATCATTGGTTTGTCATAGATTGGTAAAAGTTGTTTGCTTGTCACTCTTGTTAACGGATATAGACGCGTACCGCTCCCTCCAGCTAAAATAATTCCTTTCATTATACTCACCTTTCAAATTAAATTATTTTAAATAACCAAAATTAATAAATTATTAACTTAATACTTGATAATAGCTACGTAGTATTTTTTTGTTTACTATAGAAGTATATTCCAAACATTATTAAGTAATATAAAACATTATTAAGATAGTAATATTGATTAGGATTAACATTAGAACAGATGAAATTAGCGGTAAAAATCATTATAGATAAAACTTTTAAATTCCTGTTTATTTTTTTTGACAGCAAAATACGTACAAAAATAAATATATTAAATAGAACATATAACAGAAAAAGAATTAAGCCTTGCTCTGCAAGAATATTTAAATACTGAGAATGTATTTGCAAATCTAAAATATGATGAGTAGAATACATGTAATTACGATATTGTCCATCTCCAATACCAAATAATAATTTATTATTTAATATATAATTATAAACCCTTTCATATTGGATAAATCTACTCGACGAAGTATCTCCTCTTTCAATAAAAAGCTTATTATAAATACTGTTTCTAAAAAATGCTAGTAAAATTATTATTATTAACAAGCCAATATAACCACTAATCAGCTTTAGCTTCTGTTCTTTTCTATTCATGGGAGAGTATGCAAGGTAGAAAATTAATATTTCAAAGATTATTCCAACAAACCCAATTCGTGTAAGAGTAAGAGCAGAAAAAATTAATGTTAAAAATAAAGCAATCCAACTTAATTTACTTCTATTCCTTGAAAAACAGTTGTACAATATAATGCCAAAAATTAAAGCTCCAAAATTTCCTCCTGAGTTATTAGATGCAGCAATACCTACAGCCCTATTAGTATCAACAGCACCTTCTGTATATAGAATAGGAGAGTTAAAACTACCTAATAGTAATTGTTTACCAGTGATAAACTGTGCTATACCTAGAATTGAGTTAAAAATAGCAACATAATTAAGAGAGTAAAATATTTTATTTATATTGATATTAGATATGCTGTTATAAATCATAATAATTATAAGTACACTAATTAATGTCATTACAATTTTCATAAAGTTAACATAATCAAAAATTTTAAAATGGTATTCAATAACAAAATTCATTATGGCTACAATTAAATATATTGTCTCTAATCCAAATTTCAACGATTGTTTATTAAACGAAAATAATAAACACACAATCAAAGCTATAAAGACACTATGAAAAGTAATATGTAAAATTTCTCCTTGAAGATATTGATTATAGCTAATTGATAGGTTAAAACTTAAACAAAATAGAAGTAACACCAAAATTAAATTAATATTTTTATCCTTTTGCTTTAAAATAAACCGAAAAAAAATATATAGGATTACGTACAAAAAAAACAATATCACAATCTTCATTTTTTTCTCCCAAACTATAAATTATTATATGTACACTCATATAATGATTTAATATTCTCAGCGTGATTTTTAATAAAAAAATTGGATATATTTGATCTACAAATATTTTTGTTTAATTCACATAGTATAGTTCTATTTTCAATTAAATTTTCAATAACATTAGCCAATTCAGTTGTATTTTCGTTAAATACAATACCAGTTTTGCCATCAATAATTATATCTTTACATCCCACGTTATTTGAAATTACAATTGGAACCCCAAAAGACAATGCTTCCAATCCTATAAAACCAAATGTTTCCTTCCATATACTCGGAACAATTAAAACATCAGTATTTTCAAATATCGAAGATAAATCATTATAGCTATATCGACCTTTAAAATTAATAAAATCACTTTCTAAACTAGTCAAAGGAACTTCATAGGAATTACCATATACATTCAATACCCAGCGAGTTTGATTTTTTTTCAACAGGATATTAAGAGTATCTTTTAAAAAAGAAAAACCCTTATATTCGTCTAAATCACCCAAAAATGAAATTTTTAATAAATCTTTTTTATCGTATGATTTAATCCTTCTTTGGTCTTTTATTCCACCATGTGTTATCGGTATGACTTTTCCCTGAACTTTTATAAACTTTTCATAAACTTGTTTAGCAATACTACTATTAAAATGAAATAAATCGATATAACTAAATATATCGGTATAATACTCACCTAAATCCTTATATTTCTTTAACTTTTGTTTATTAATAAGTGTATCATTAGAAAAATTGTTATTTTCTTTGAAAGTCCACTTCCTCTTAAACTTTTTTATTAACGTAAATGTTTTTGTACTTTTTAAGAATCTATACGATCGGGTCTGCATAATAAAAATCCGCCACATACTATATGCACTCTGATTCGATATTGCACATTTTTCTACATCTTTGAATCCCAAATACTTCATGCCATTGTTATCTAAGAGATTAACATGGGTATCTAATCCATAGTAATCATGAGTTGTAAAAACAACTTTTATCCCTAAACTTTTGGCTGCAAGAAAAAACTCTTTATGTAACCCCATTAATGTATGAATATGAATTATATCAGGACATATCTTTTTTAAAAAAATTTCATAAACATTTTTAGGATTAACCATATTCATAAACCTTTCTGGCTCACATACACCACCGAGCAAAGGAACCGGCAAGGGGTTAACAATCTCGAATACATCAATACCATGGTACCTGCAAAAATATTGAAGTCGAGTAGTCTTTTTTAAAGAATAATGCCCTGGAAAAAAGAGAATAACCCTATCACCGTTATTTTGTTGACTTAACATTAAATCAATAGAATATTTAGTCAATCCTCCACTTCTATAGGGGGGTAAACCAAGAGAATAATGTAAAACATTCAAAATAAAAATCCTTTCTCAATTATTTTTTTGAAAAAATATTATCGACTTTATTTTTGTGAAAGTATAATTTTGAAATCCTTAATAGAAGTAAATATTTCCTTTTTATTTACAATCAAATAGACTGTATAAGAGACCAAATAGATTGCAAAAGATACCAGTGGGCTTAAAAACCAACCCGTATATATATATATAAACGTTAAAAATATTTCTTGCAATAACGTTCTAACCAAATTAATCTCAAGCATTTTTGATAAAAATATTTCTGCTAACACACTTCTAAAAGCAAGCAAAATAACAATTGCTATAACAATCAAAGTTAGACTCCTAAATAAAAATATAAATAGAGTAGTTAATACTATGCTTAACAAAACTGTAAAAAGATTAATTATTAATATTATCTTTTCTTTTCTTAACGTTTTTAAATAAGTATTTATAAGTAACGACATTTTACCTTCATATACACACATAGGAAACAATATAATCATATATTTTAGACTATCTGAATATATTGGTAGCCAAAAATTTAGTGCAATATCCATTGGATAGTATAAAATTAATAAAAAAAACAATACAGCAGAGAACGGTGGACGAACTGTTTTATAAATATAGGTAAGCCTGCTATTTTCAGTTCTTCGTAAAACTGGAAACATAATAATTCCTACAGCACTAACAAAGATCATAAGCATATTAGAAATAGATAAAGTTAATGATATTTTACCAAATGTCTTTACATCCCACTCATGCTCAATTCCAAGCCTAACAATTCCAATAATAAGCATATTAGCTATATTGGAGAACATTAATTTAATTCCAACATTTATATTAGTAAGTGCTTCGCGTATATCTAAACTGAAATTTTTTATTTTATTTAAAACAATATCTTTACAGCAATAAATAGAATAAAATAAAGAAATTAATTTTCCAATTATATCAGCAATAATCATTATTTTATAATTGTTAATTCCACCCGCAATAAGAATCAAAATTAATAAAATATATAATATTCTCTCCATCATAGTGATTATCGCGTATTCCTTTACTCTATTTGTACATTGTAATATATATATTAAAAAACACCTAATATTTACAATAAACATACAAAATGAAACCATTTGGATTATAAATATTTTATCAGAATTAGAAAGTATATTTGAAATTAAAAATATAGTTAATGCAAGTAAAAATTGAAAGACTACTAGCATCCAAAATTGAGAAAAAAATAGTTTTTTATTTAAATTTCCATATTTCTCTCCGCCATATCTTAAATACACTCCATCATTCCATCCAAAATGCAAGAAACCAACGTATGAGGAGTAAAATAGGTATAACTGCCAATAACCATATTCTGTAACACCAATTAATTTAGGAATCACCAGGATGACAGTTGTCGATATTACTAAAGAAATTAAATTTGAAAGTAAGGTATAAGAAAGATTTTTAAAAAACTGCAATATTTTATGATTCAAAATTCATCCCTCAAAAAACAACACAAATAAATTAGAAATTAGATTTTACTTCTCTGATTCCTGTACTGCCGCTATACATGTAAAAACAGATCTTCATATTGTTTAATTATTTTTTTCCATGAATATTCTTCTAAAATACGTAATTTAGCGCCATTATTTAAATTATCTATTTCCTCATGCGATAATTTTTCAGTTTTATCTATTAACTGTGCCAAATCATTTGATTTTTTTGAAAAGTAAATAGCTCCACTTTCAGCAACCTCCCTATTAAAGACAACATTTAATAAAATATTAATTTGTGTAGAGGCTAATGCTTCAAGTAAAGAAGGGTTTGTACCACCAACCTCATGGCCATGTATATAAGCAAAGGCCTGCTCACGAATTTTCTTCAATAGCTCTTTTTGATAAACTGTACCAACAAATTTAACTCTGTCATCTTCCTTAAAATGAGTTTCTTTAAGCAACTTTGAGTAAAAATCATTTTCCTCCACATTTGAAATTATTACTAGATCTTTTTTTGTATTTGAATTCATAAATTCTTTAATTATTAATTCATAGTTATTTTCAGGCACAAATCTGCCAACAATTAAATAATAATTATATGGAGTTATACGATATTTTTCATACCACCTTTTTAAACTTAAATCATTATTCTCAATATTGGATTTTCCAACATCAGCACCATATGCTATAAAGAGGGTCAGAGGATTATATTTATGATATTCCTTCTGTATATAAGATTCTATACCTTTTGAATCACAAATAATTAGATCAGCATTTTTCACCATCAATTGTTCAGATAACTTCCAATACTTTTTTACCGCAGAGTTCCACTTACTCCTTCTCCATTCATGTCCATCAGGATTCACAAAAATATTTACTCCAAGTTTTTTAAGTTGTCTTTTATATTTTGAAATAAATGGTCCGATTCTACATGCTAATATATATATAATACAATCCTTTAGGTTATTTAACCTAATGTATTCAATGCATCTTTTCAAGCTAAGTATATCGTATAAGATAGCTTTTGCACTTCCAATATTAGGAGTCTTAACGTTAAAGCATCTTGCACTATTGTAAATGAACTCATTATTATTATCAGACATACAAGAAATGTGGTAATAAATACTTTCATTTACTCTTTTCTTAGTTATGTTTTCTACAAATGTTTCAAACCCTCCGTAATTTGCGGGTATTCCTTTTGAGCCTATAATAAAAACATGTTTCATTCTCAAAACTCTCCTAGTTTATTTGTAATAAAACTTACCATCCCAAATTTAGTTATTTAGCATTTCTAGAGTTTTATATAATCTATAACAATTTTTATCATCAACAAAATCAAAATAATTATGTATCTTGGAGTAAAAAGAGTTTTTTGTTATATTGTTGTCTAGTATATAATTTAATGTTGTTGAAATTTCCTGTATATTTTTAGCCTTGTATCCAAATATATCAGTATCAAGATTTAAGTAGGAGCCCCTTTTCTTTTCATATTCACATTGATCAAAATGAAAAAATATAATGGGCTTGTTCATATAATAAAAGTCCCAAGCAACACTCGAATAATCAGTAATTAAAATATCAGCGCCTATTAGTTCTTGTTGAATATTTTTATCTGCAAAATCATTTAAATTAAATAACTGTACATTACTACTCCAACTTGTATTAAAGTACTTTTCCATAAAAGGGTGGAGGACAATCTTTAATTCTATGTTTTTTTCTGATAGTAATTTTTTGATATGCTGATTTTTTGTTAGCATAATAATATTTCTGTAATAACTGCTCTGTAATAAATCATTTGTATTTTTAGTAATTAACCATTCTCTCCAAGTTGGAAAGAAAAGAATTGATTTTTGTCTTTCATAACTTTCTTTATTAATTAGATTATCCAAACGAGGCATTCCAGTTATAAAAAGCTTAGAATCTGGAATGTGCCAATCATTATGCTTTATTTGATATTCATATCTTGATAAACAATTTATATAATGACATTCTTTTAAAAGATTTCTGGCATTTTTGTTATTAAGTACTTTTTTAAAACCTTCGACCCCATGGCTAACATAAATTATTTTTGTTTTATTATTCAAAAAAAGAAGCTTATTTATAAATGGTGCAACATCAAGCGAAAGAGAATGAGTGTATATTACATAATTTGATTTAAAAAACAAATAGTAATTAAAAACACTTCCTAATACTACCGCGTTTTTTATTTCCTTCAAACATGGATCAATTATTTTGTCATCGTATAACCAATAAGAATCATATTTATTATTAGCTTTATCGACAAGATATTTATGAAACACTGCTGCATTGTCTTCGTATTTTTTACCTAGGTGCTCTCCCAGTAAAACAATTTTCTTTTTTGACTTTTTGGGGCCTATTAAGTAAAGAATATAAGCTATAAATATTTTTATTAGAGAGATAATAATATAAAAAAAACCGTATTCCTTTATTTTTCTCATTGTAAATCTCCTAATGTATAACAATTATATTAAATTAAGTTTCATTCCACAATATTACTATTGTATGTCCCTTCCTAGCTTACCTCTCCACCCCTGACCAATCGCATTACAAATTCTATAGAATTTCAAAAAGCCCTTCTTTGTTTTAGGCATATACTTTAACCAAACAAAGGCCATATATATAAATATATTAGTGATGTATGCTAATTTTGAGGACGCTATAAACTTTTTTTCAAAATAAACCCTATTTCTTATGGAGTACAGCCCTCTTATAAGGTCATTAGTTTTAAAAATTCCTTTAAACATTGGCACTTTCTCTTTTCTATACCAAGAACTTTCTAAATCTACAATAACACTATCTGTAACACAATATATATCATACCCTTTTAATGTGAACCTATAAGTGAAATCAATGTCGTCACAATATAGATAATATTCTTGGTTTGGCAAATCTTTTTCGCTTATTAGGCTCTTATCAAGTAGCAAACCTCCATATGGAACTGCTTCGCATTTTATAAGATTATTTTCATTCAATCGCTCAGGTATCTTCTTAATTAACTTTTTCTTAATGTGAAATTCAAAAAAAGAGTTTTTGTAGAACTTTTGACCTTTGTTCTCTATTAATTCCTTTCTATCATTCCGAAATGAACTCAACAAAAATTTTTTATCCTCATTTTTTAAATGATATTGAGCTGTCCTTAAACTATATAATGCATTTTTATTAGGTAAATTATCATCATCTAATAACCAGACATACTGACCATCTTCATGTAATGCTAACTCTATTCCTCGGTAAAAACCTTTAGCAGAGCCCTCATTTCTTTCAAATGAGTATAATATTATGTTTCTAAACTTCTTTATATTATCACCTAATGAATAACTTGTTCCATTATCAATTAAGATAATTTTATTTACTTCGCCCAATTCAGAAACTCTGTCTAATACACGTTTTAAAAAATCCCATCTATTACCATAGGTTACAATAACGACATCAACTGAAGAAGTAGAGATTAAATTCACGATATACCCCCAATAATAAAACTTATTTAATAGGCGCCTTTTGAATTAAACATAATTACTACTGTTTTTACAATAATTTTAATATCATTATAAATTGACCTTTCCTTTATATACTTCAAATCTAACTCAACCATATCTTTAAAGCTGATATTGTTTCTTCCACTTACTTGCCATAAGCCAGTGCAACCTGGCGTAACGAATAACCTTTGAATATCATACTCCGTATATTCTTTAACTTCTCTAGGAAGTGGAGGCCTTGGACCTACTAAACTCATATCACCCTTCAATACATTCCACAATTGTGGCAGTTCGTCAATACTGGTTTTCCTAATATATTTACCTATCTTAGTTACTCTGGGATCATCCTTTAATTTAAACATGGCACCTTCAATTTCGTTGAATCTTAAGAGATCTTTTAATTGCTCTTCAGCATTTGTAACCATTGAGCGAAATTTATACATATAAAATTTCTTACCATTTTTTCCAACTCGAATTTGCTTAAAAAAAATGGGACCTCTCGGATCTTCAATCTTTATTAGTATAGCAACGATTAATAATAGCCATAATAAACATATAATTCCTAGACTTGCTCCAATAATATCCATACATCTTTTTAATATAGTATAGGACTTCTTCTCATGTAATTCGATCCTTTTAGCCTTTACTAAAGTAGCTTTATTTACAACTGAACTAGTAGCATAACTGGATTCAGCCATTACACATTCCCCCTATTTTGATTCCAGTGCATCTACACAAGTTTTTCTAACAATTCCTCTCATTAGATCTAATAGATCACTACTAATTGTCTCATCTTTTAAGGCCATTTCAATTTGGGATTGGATAAACCCTAACTTCTCCCCAACATCAAATCTTTTTCCTTCAAACTGATAAGCAAACACTCTCTGAATCTGATTCAATTGCTGAATCGCGTCGGTCAACTGTATCTCTCCGCCGGCACCTTTTTCTTGTTTATCCAAAAACATAAATATTCCTGGAGTTAGCAGATAGCGTCCTATAATTGCAAGATTAGAAGGTGCCGTCCCCTGTTCTGGTTTCTCAACAAACTTTTCTACTTGATAACTACGTCCATTTTGTGATGCAGGGGCAATGATCCCATAACGGTGGGTTTCATCTTCTGGCACTTCCTGCACACCGATAATCGAGGAATGTGTGAGTTCATATTGATCAATGAGTTGTTTTAAACATGGCGGGTCATTCTGCACGATATCATCACCAAGCAGAACCGCAAATGGCTCGTCCCCAATAAAATTACGTGCACACCATACAGCATGTCCCAGCCCAAGAGGTTCTTTCTGTCGGATATAGTGGATATTGGCTAAATTAGAAGAATAGCGGACTTTATCTAAGAGGTCGAACTTGCCTTTTTCGGCAAGATTTTGTTCCAGTTCCCAAGCATTATCAAAATGGTCCTCAATCGCTCTTTTTCCTTTTCCGGTAACAATAATAATATCTTCAATGCCTGATTCAACGGCTTCTTCAACGATGTATTGGATCGTTGGCTTATCGACAATTGGCAGCATTTCTTTTGGCATCGCTTTTGTAGCAGGCAAGAATCTTGTCCCTAAACCAGCTGCGGGAATAATTGCTTTTCTTACTTTTTTCACGTTAAAACCCCCTTATTTTAACCAATCTTTAAAATTTTTGTTGTATCATCTATCATATGACCTGCTAATTTTTTTTTAATGTGTTTCAACTTTTGTTTCTTGGGTAATAAAATAGGGCATCTAACCCGTCCTCACATCATACTCTTGGCGACTGGCGTCTAAGGTGAAATTACTGAACACCCACAGCATGACCGAGTGCCTCCCGTGATATCGGATTGGAGACATGTCCAAAATATTACATAAGAATGAACCAAATGAGAAACTTGCTTTGTAAGTAAGACACTTTTGATTAAAAAAGCCCGAACAATTTTTTTTGCTTAATGGGCTGCGGCACTTCTCTGTATATATTCTGGCCATTTACGAGTAGCTCGGCATTTTCCGTAAAAAAGTATAGCATATCTGTTCCGTATTTCTTTTCGACTTCTTCAACTGCTTCTTCCATTTTAAAAGCACGGTTCTTTACATTATGGGCATCTGAAGCTAAGAAATGGGTTAAGTTGGCTTCGATCAGCTGCTCGCCGAACTTTTTAATTTTCTTGCCGAACGCTCCTGTTAAACTGGCGGCGGTAATTTGCGTTGCGGTTCCCGAATTGACCATTTCATAAAGACGGTCGGGGTTTTGCATCAGTTCGCTGTTTCTTTCCGGATGGACAATGATCGGCATCAATCCTTTTACCTGCAGATCATAAAGCAAGGTCTCCGCATAATGCGGGACATGGCCTGTCGGAAACTCGATAAAGACATAAGAAGAATCTGCCAAAGTTTGGATTTCGCCTTTTTCATAGCCTTCTAAGATTTCGCCGAAAATTCGGTTTTCTTGGCCGGGAAGAATTGTGAGGTCAATTTGTTCTTCTGTTAATCTCTTATTTAGTTCCTGCACTTTTTCCATAATATCCGCTTTCCGGTTTTCATAGCGGCCGTTCATATGGTGGGGGGTTGCAATGATCGTATCAATCCCCTGGGATACAGCTTGTTTCGCCATATCCAGACTATCGTATAGATTTTGTGCCCCATCATCTATGCCGGGAAGGATATGGCAGTGGATATCAATCATACAAACCCCTCCAAACATTCAGTATAGTCTTTATTGAAATTAAATAACAATCTAGACCGAAATAGACCAAATATGTTCCTATTAGATTTTAATAGTCCTATTTTACCATTTTTCTACAAAAGATGAAATATCATTTTGGAAAATGGTTTATTCTTTTCCGTAATAATAATAATGCGTATGCTGGGTTTTCCGGTTATTCAGGACGACTCCCAGCAAATTGGAGTTGGCACTTAAAAGCAGGTCTTTTGTCTTTTTTACTTCTTCCACTTCCGCTTTCCCGCTTGAGACCACGAGAATCGTGCCATCGCACTGATTGGTTAAGACCTGTGCATCCGTAACCGCAAGCACCGGCGGCGTGTCTAGCAAAACGACATGGTAGTCTTCTTTTGCTTTCTTCAAAAGCTCTGTCATCATCCGTGAACTTAAAAGTTCGGCCGGATTGGGCGGGATTGGTCCGCTCGGGAGGACGTGCAAATTTTCAACCTCCGTTTTTGAAATTGTCTCATTCAAGCTGCCTTGTTTTGTCAGTACAGTTGTCAAACCAAATGTATTGGTCAACCCAAAAGTATAGTGAGCCGTTGGGCGGCGCAAGTCCGCATCGATGAGCAGTACCTTTTTCCCTTGCTGAGCAAAGACGACTGCTAAGTTCGCAAGCACGGTTGATTTCCCTTCTCCGGGTCCGCTTGACGTCACCATTAACAACCGCATTTCTTTGTCTACGGAAGCAAAGCTGATATTCGTTCGGATCGTCCGGAATTGTTCGGAGATTGGCGACATCGGATTTAGTTTTGAAATGAGTTTTCTTCTTGTATTGTGTGTCTTATGTTTCTTAGGCGCCAATCGTCTCAACCTTTCTCTTTGTTTTTTTTCCTGAACGATGGGATGATGCCAGTTCCTGGTCGTCAATCTGGCCGATCACGCCGAGAACAGGCAATTCCAAAATGTTTTCAATATCCTGCTCATCCTTAATGGTGTTATCCAGGTATTCGAGCAGGAAGGCAACCGCGACACCAACCATTAACCCAACGACCAAAGCAATCGCAATATTAAGTAATGGTTTTGGCTGTACAGGGACTTGTGGAACTTGTGCTTTTGAAATCACGGTGACATTATCGACCTTCATAATGCTTTTAATCTGCCTTTTAAACACATCGCCGATTTTATTGGCAATCTTCGCTGCCATATAAGGATCCGTATCCTTGACCGATAACGTAAAGACTTGCGAATTTTGTTCACTGCTTATGGTCAGTTTTTCGTTCAATTCATCCGTCGTCATATCTAACTTCAGGTCTTTGATGACTTTATCCAAAATAGCAGGGCTTTTGATAATGACATTGTATGTATTGACCAATTGCACATTTGTTTGGACTTCGTTTGCCGTATATAATGACTGGTCATCACTTGCTTTGTTGACGAGAATCTGTGTAGAAGATTCATATACCGGCGTGATCACAAAATAGCTGATAACAGCTGTTACAACCATAGCTGCCAGCGCAATCAACGTTATCATCATCATTCGCTTGCGCAATACCTGCATTAAATCTTTTAAACTAATTGTTTCTTCCATGTTTTCCTCCTTAAATCGACGGCATTATTACAATAAATAATAGTAGAATAATCATAGGATAAAAAAATCATTTTTCATTATACCATATTTTTCTTAATATTTACGGACAAATGTCATATTTATCATTTTTTTGTTACATGTAGTATTAAAACATAAAAACCTGTCTAATAAAATAGCATTACATGATTTCCCTTGATTTTCCTTGTCATATGATTTGACAAGGATCATTTTACTGTACTGGCTTTACGAATTTGTTAGGACGGGATAAAAGTTCTGTATCGAAACGATGAAGGCAATGTAAAAGAAGGCAATTATCGGACAAATGCATGTGTTTGATGCATTTTTTGTTGTGGAACATGGATTTTTTTGTCATAATTTGAATAGTTATGTCTTGTTTCGTTTTCTATTTTTTTGTTTGGAGGTTTTGATGATATGAAATTTTTCATGATGCTGATTTCCGTTCTTGCAACGATTGTTGTGCTGCTGGGCGGGAATCTGTATTGGAACCATAAGACCAGTGTAGAGCATTTCAACAGTACTCCCGCAGATGCTTCCACAACTGCGCCGGCAAAAACAGTAAGTACGCCTAAAGAGAAAGAAGCGAAGACAAATGCTGCTGAACCGGATGCGAAACTGGAGGACTACACCGCCAACTGGCCAAAGAAAGCACGGTCTGAATTTAAGACGGCACTGAAGCAGAATAAGACGTATAAAATTGCGATTGTCGGTTCGCAGGCAATGGGTTCGTCTTCAAATGGCTGGGGGGCCGATTTGAAGAAGGCTTTGAAAGATGCATATGGCAGCCACATCAGCGTTGCACTGTACCCCTACAATCTGAATTCTGACGAGTTTATCCGTGAAGAGAAGCATCAGGAGGTGGCTGACTTTGCGCCGGACATGGTGCTGTTTGAGCCGTTTATTTTGAATGATAACGGGCAAGTGGCTATGGAAAACGAGTTTGATGATATTAAGACAGCGGTGAACGCTTGGGGCAAGGCCGTTATCCTGATCCAGCCTTCCTATCCGCTTTACCAGGCAACGAACTATCCAGATCAGGTGGAGCAGCTGAAAACCTTCTCGAAAATGGAAGGCTATGATTATCTCGACCATTGGAAAAACTGGCCGGATCCCGACAGCGATGCATTTAAATCGTATGTTGTTTTCTCGGGCGAAGAGCAGACCGCACCGAGTGCAAAAGGTGAGCAGGTTTGGTACGAGTACTTGCGTGATTATTTTATCGCAGACTAGCAGAAAGGCGTGCGGTGGTAGACCGCACGCTTTTTTTAATGGTTGCGCATTCTCAGTTTGGCAAGTGCCCCCTGCCGCCATTTTTTAACAGCACTGATCGACTTGCCTTCTCTTTCGGCGATTTCACTGATTTTCAGCTGGTTGTAAAAGGTGCCGACGACCCATTTTGTTTCATTTTCGGTTAAGCCATCGCAGTAGGCGAGCAGCGTTTCAAGTTCCAGCGGCGGGCGCAGGTCGGGGTCGGTTTCCCCGTTCCAAAACTCCTCTTTCGGATATACGAACGTATCCTCTGTCCGCCGTGCTTTCGACAGAGCCTTCAGCATTTTGCCGCGGATTGTGATATACGCATAGCTTGTAAACGACCCCTTCTCTTCCTGTCTATTTTCGTAAGCTTCCCAAAGTGCGATCAGGCCGATCTGTTCAAATTCTTCCTGATTTTTGTAAATGTTCAGTTTCCGGATCATGTGATGGATCATCGGACGGTACTGCTCGAGTATTTGCTCAAAACTTTCCATGTGGTTCCCCTTTTGGAAAGCGCGCTTTTCCTTTATTCCCGGGTTGTTTTTACGATAGCGCGGTATAGGGCGGAGAGCGAATCGCCTATTTTGAAGTTTCCGCGGGGAAATTTTAAATTTTCACGGAGAAAGCTTGAACATTTTTAAGAAAAGGTGTTGATTATTGCATCGGTTTGTTTGTTTATGGGGATTCGTGAGGAAAAACGGCTTAGGATTAAATGGAATATTATTTTTTTAATAAATAATGGGAAAATTGTCATTTTATGCTTTTCTTTTCGCAGATTTTGTGTATAATAGATTGTAAATAAGATGAATGAAGGGCATCGAGGGCCATTGTTTTAGGACATTTGGCTTATATGCGCACTTTCACTCAGCTTATGAAATACTTTTGTTTTATAAAAAGGGAGGATGAATTTGTTGAAAGAGATTCAAAATTATTTGGTAAACAGCGGGACATATGCTTTAGCTGCTGCCCGCCACCCTGAATATCAGACGGTGATTTATGATCGCGAAGGGAAGTTCTATTCGAAGCAGAACAAGCTTGATATTCTGGACGGTGCTTGTAAACGCCTGCGCCTGTGCGACTACTGGGGATCTGCGCGGGCAGTCAGAGATACGTTCGGCTATAACAAACCGCCTGTTATCATTGGGAAACCTCACATCATTGCTACGCCAACCATGTCACCGTTATCCTTTGACTGCCAGTTTATCTTTTTGGCGAATGTCCTTCAACATGAACTCACACCAGACGGACTCCTCATAGAATTCAAAAATCATCAGAAACTGAAACTCAACTGCTCAGAATATACGTATATCGAACAATGCAAGCGGACATCAAACTGTGCCTTATTTTTCAACGGTACTTTCAGTTACATACCGCCGCGGCGGAATCGCAAAAACGGCAATAACCACTCCTAATGGTCTGCAAGGTGGGTTTTCCCCACTTTGCAGATCATAAAAATCGCACTTTCTTAACAACCCTCCGCTTCTTCCATCCTTGGATGATTCTTCTTTTTGTTTACTCTATTCCATTCTTCCTCCCATTCTGATAGACATGGTTATACTATAAAGTGAATTTGCAAGTTGTGAGGTGTTGTTGCTTTGCGTGAACGGATGATCCAAAATTTGCAGGCGGTAGAGACAACGCATGATGTGAAAATTTTATTCGCTTGTGAAGCCGGCAGCCGGGCCTTTGGGCTTGCAGATCGGCACAGCGATTACGATGTCCGGTTCATCTATGTCCACCCATTGCGCTGGTATTTGTCGATTGAAGAAAAGAAAGATACGATCGAATTTGCGTTAAAGGACGGGTTGGATCTGTCCGGCTGGGATCTGCGCAAATCCCTGCGCTTGTTGCGGAAATCCAACCCTTCGCTGCTTGAGTGGCTGCAGTCGGAAGTGGTTTATGCTGAAGAACCCGGTGTTATGCAGGAAATCAGGCGTTTGGCGCAGGCATTGTTTTCTCCGAAGGCATGTCTGTTTCATTATTTGAATATGGCCTGGGCGAATTTAAAGGATCCGGGAGCACTGAAAAATGCCTTGTATGCGGCAAGAGCTGTGCTTGCCGCGCGCTGGATCGAATGCAACCGGACATTTCCGCCTCTGGAGCTGGAGGCACTGCTGGCATGTTTGCCTGCGGATGCGGACGGGGTACAGGTCAAGGAACTGGTGCTGGAATTGGCGCAGAGAAAACGGGCTGGCTGCACTGCGCAGGATTCGGAAACAGACAATTTTTCCGGCTTGGCTGCTTTTTTGGACCGCGAAGTTGCACGTTTGCAGGATTTTGCGGCGTCTATGGAAGGCGTAAAGGCGTCTCGCGAAATGGTGCAAGAGCTGGATGCATTCTTTTTTCGTGTGTTAGAGGGGGATGATGCTGCTTTTTATTAATTGGTCTGCCGGAGAACTGCCTCCTTACCTGCGTTTAATCCATTCCATTGAGGGAATATGTGAAGTGAACAAAGGTTAAAGGAGGAATGAAAATAATGGACAAGGATTCCATGAAAGACAAGCTAAAAGGCAAATTCAACCAATTAAAAGGGGATGCCAAAGAAGCCTTGGCAAATGCGACAGATGATGCCGGCAAGAAAACGGAAGCAAAAGCTGACAAAGCAAAAGGCAAAACCCAGGAATCAATAGGCGATGCAAAAGACCGTATGGCACATCAAAATAAATAAAATGATTGTGCAGTGTAACGGCTGCTTATCGTTTCGCGTAACGATGTAAAACTGATTGATGAATTGAAGAAAATGTACATGCGGCTGGCAATCAATGCCGACTCTTTCCAATAGAGTTTTAAAAGCGGAAATCCAGAATCTTCCCCTTTCCCTCTGGATTTCCGCTTTTTGTTCAATACATATAGATGGTTTATTTTGCAAAATATTACACAAGTTTTCGCTAAAGCCGGGATATTTCCGTGGAAATATCCTGCTTTTTGTCGAAATCTTCGGGGACAGAAAGCTTTTTAACCCAACGTAACGGACTCCCACCGCAAGATTCATGGGGAAAACGCCAGGTGGGAGAAAGTTTTCCGTTATTTCCACGCCTGGATCTCAAGCTGCTGGTTCTGGTTAAACAGCCTTGGGTAAATGAGAAAACCGAGGATAATTGCTGTTAACGATGCAGCAGCCATGATCATAAAGACGACCAGCAGTTGGAAGCGGACAGCCTGGATCGGATCAGCACCGGCAATAATCTGGCCGGTCATCATACCCGGCAGTTGGACAAGCCCAATGGTCCGCTGGCTTTCGATTGTCGGAATAAGGCTTGCGCGGATTGACTGCTTCAGCACGGGATAGATGGACTGCTTTTGGGTCCCGCCAAGTGATAGCACAAGCATGACTTCCTCTTTTCTCATCTCCAGTTCGCCTTTTAAACGGTTTAAGAAAAGATTGGCGATTACCATCGAGTTTCCGATGATCATACCGCTGATCGAAATGACATATTGCGGTGTGGCCGGCACGATCCGCAATCCGAGCAGAAGGCCCTGGCTGACCGTTTCCACAATCGCGATCGTAATAAAGATGATCCAGAAAATATGCGGCAGCCCCTTCCCTCGTTTTTCCGCATTTCCGGCAGCGACCGCGATCATCACTAACACCATCAGAATCATAACAGACGCATGGTCAAAACCGAAGACCGCTTTTAAAATATAGCCGACAATTAGCAGTTGGATCGCTGCGCGGATGCTTGTGATGATCAAATCACGGCCAAGCCCGAGCTTAAAAGCGGCAGATAGAAACAGGGCAAGAATGACAAAACTGGAACTGAGCAGTATGGTGAGCAAATTCATTTTGTTCCCCTCTTCATTTCTAAAAAGTGTTGGGCTTCCGTTGTTTTCGGGCTGGTGAAAAATTCCCGAGTCGGCGCTTTTTCAATCAGCTTGCCGTCAATGAGGAGCCAGGTATCTTCCCCTACTCTTTCCGCCTGCGCCAAATCGTGGGTGACCCAGAGAATCGTCGTGTGCCGCTCGCGATTGATACGCACGATCAGTTCTTCAACTTCATGCGCTGATATCGAATCGAGGGCCGAGGTGACTTCATCAAGCAGCAAAATGCCCGGCTCATTGACGAGCGTGCGGGCAAGCGACAATCTTTGCCGCTGCCCGCCGGAAAGTTCTTTCGCTTTCCTGTTTAGGAGATTTTTCGGCAGGCCGACATATTCCATATACTTTTCCGGGTCATCCAGCTCCCTGCCCTGCAGTTTGGCTGGCAACTGGAGATTTTCAAGCGCCGTTCCGGACAGCATCGGAGCCGATTGGAAAGCAATGCCGACGCGGCGTCTCAACTCCTGAATATTCCAGGCGCGCACTTCTTTTCCCCGGATCCGCACTTCGCCTTCATCCGGCGTAATCAGCAGATTGCACAAAGATAACAACGTGCTTTTTCCGGAACCGGACGGACCGATAATGGTGAGAATCTCCCCTGTTTTGACTTCCCCCGTTATGCCTTTTAGGACCGGGATTTTCTCGTTATTGTGGAGGAAGGATTTCCTGACATTGATAAAGGCTGCCTCCGGGGTGCTTGTCTGATTGGTTTGTATCATTGGTTCTTCATCCTTATGTGATGTTTTTGGCTTTATCGTAACAGTTTGTGGGGTTTTTGCCAATTTTTCTATACGGAGATGTGATTTAAATCTAGTGCATTTTCGGTAGGTCATTTAGAATCCATTATGTTGGATTACCTTACCATAAATTAATTCATTTTCATATTTTTCACATAAAGGGTTTTCCTAAAAGCCTGATTTATACCACTAATTATGCTTCCTGTAGTAAATACTGTGAATAATTCAAGACACATTAGTTTTCCTCTCCTAAAGAATATATTTTTTCCCATAAATAAATGATTTTGATATAACCTCTCGAATGTTCAAATATGAATATTTTTTGAACCAACGCAGTTAAACTGTCGGGATGTTTTAGTGAATAAGGGTAGCGTCTGGAAAATGTAGATTTACAACACTAAGCAAGACTAAAAGAATGATACTATTTTACTAGAGATATGATATAATTTTACGTAAAATGACATAGGGGGTACAGGAATTGGGGAAACAACAAAAACAGAAAAAACCGTTCTATAAAAAATGGTGGGTTTGGGTGATTGCTATCATTATTATCGGGGCTGCTGTCAACGGCAACGATGATGGCACATCGGACTCAAACAAAAAGGAAAGCAAGCCGGCTGTCACCAAATCAGTAAAGGATAAGCCAGAGAAAAAAGAGGATACGAAGGCAGAGGATAACGTTCCTGGAGAATATAAGTCTGCTTTGAAAAAAGCTGAATCGTACGCAAAAACAATGAACATGTCCAAAAATGCTATTTATGACCAATTAACTTCAGAAAATGGTGAACAGTTTTCTGCAGAAGCTGCTAAGTATGCAATGGATAATCTTGAATTTGATTGGAAGGCTAACGCTTTGAAGAAGGCTGAATCCTATTCAAAATCTATGCATTTGTCAAAACAAGGAACTTATGACCAGCTTATTTCTGAAAACGGTGAAAGATTCACACAAGAAGAAGCACAGTACGCAATTGACAATATGAAAGCCAATTTTAATAAAAATGCCTTGGTAAAAGCAAAAAGTTATCAGAAATCAATGAGTATGTCACCAGAAGCGATAAGAGACCAACTGACATCTGAAAACGGTGAAAAATTTACACAAGAAGAAGCTGATTACGCTATTAAGCATTTAGGTAAATAAAACGCAAAACACGCCCTCATCCTATTCTTTGGTTGAGGGCGTTTTATTGTCGTTGGGGGAATCGTCTTGAAAATGTGCCTAGCGTTGTACCTGCATCTTCCTGACGGTATCCCAATAAGCGAGAAAAATAAATTTTGAGAATAGCCCAGACCTTTTAGACCGGGCTATTTAATTTTTTAAACAAAAAGCTCGGTATATGCGAAGTATTTTGATATGCATTTTACTTTACATCTTTATTTGTAAATTTACGTTTTGCGATAGGGAACGGAACCCATTACCCGTTTTGGGTTTCTTTTTTACACCGCATAATACCGTGCTTCCGGATGGGAGAATACCAGGGCTGTTACTGCTGCTTCGGGTTCCATCATATAGCCTTCGGTGAGGTGGAGGCCGATTTTTTCGGGTTCGAGCAGTTTGAAGAGTTTGGCCTGGTCTTCCAGGTTCGGGCAGGCCGGGTAGCCGAATGAGTAGCGCTGGCCCTGGTATTTGGCGGCGAAGCGCTGCTGCATGGTGAAGTCGGCCGGGTCCGGGAAGCCCCATTGGTCACGGATGAGTTCGTGCAGGCGTTCAGCAAAGCCTTCTGCTGTTTCGAGGGCGAGGGCCTGCAGGGCGTGGCTCTCGAAGTATTCGCCTTTTTCTTTTAACTGCCGGGCATAGGCGCGGATGTTTTTGCCGGCGACGACTGCGAACATGCAGACGTAGTCGACGACCCCGCTGTCGACGCTGCGCACATAATCGGACAGGCACAAATGCTGCCCTTTATTTTGGCGCGGGAAGGTGAATCGTTCTATAACGCGCAAGGATTTCGAATCCGGCACTTCACCGGGGTGCAACGGACTTGTTTCCCCGTAAATGATTAAATCATTTCCGTCCGATTGGGCCGGGAAGAATTGGTAAACGGCTGAAGGCTTGAGCATTTGCTTTTCCCTCACCCGGTTCCGCAGGGCGTCAACTTGTTCTTTCAGTTTAATCGCACGTTCGTCCCCTTCTGCCAGCAGCCTGTCGATTTTTCCTTTTAAACCGAGATGGTGGCCGAGCAGCATTTGCATGTTGACATACGGTTCAATAAAACTTAACGGATAATTGCGCAGCACATGCCGCTTGAGGTCAGGCGGCTGGTAAACCGGCGCATCTTTTGAAACAGCTGAGCGGCGCGGTGCTTCTATTACAGCGGTCTGGACAGGCGCTATCGTTCTTCCGCTAATGGCAGCCTGTTTCTCACGCTGGGCTTGAATTTCAGACCTTAGTGTGGCCCGTTCCTCACTGTCTTGCAGGCGGTTGGCAAGGGCGAGGCCGTCCATTGCATCTTTTGCATAGACGACAAGCCCTTCGTATTGCGGTGAAATTTTATTTAAGGTAAATTTTCGTGACAATGCTGCACCGCCGACCAAAATGGGCTGCTGGATGCCGGCTTCTTTTAAATCCTGGGCGGTCAGGACCATTTGTTGGGCAGATTTGACGAGCAGGCCCGAAAGCCCAATGACATCCGGTTTTTCTTTTCTCACCGCCTGAATGAGGTCTGCCGGGGCGACTTTGATGCCGAGGTCGACCACGTCATAGCCATTATTCGATAAAATGATGTCGACGAGATTTTTGCCGATGTCATGGACGTCGCCTTTTACAGTGGCGAGCACGATTTTTCCTTTTGTGCTCGTTTCGTTTTTTTCCATATACGGTTCCAAAAAGGCGACCGATGCTTTCATGACTTCCGCGCTCTGCAACACTTCGGCCACGATGAGCTGGTTGTCGTTAAAGAGGCGGCCAACTTCTGCCATGCCATCCATGAGCGGGCCGTTGATGATCGCAAGCGGGTTTGGGTATTCCTTGAGTGCTTGTTCAAGATCCGGAATCAGGCCTTCTTTCGTGCCTTCAACGACATAATTGGCGAGCCGTTCGGGAAGCGTCATCGTGCTAGCGGCAACCTTTTTCTTCTGAACCTTGCCGCGGTAAAGTTCGGTAAAGGCGGCAAGGGCTTCGTCGCTTGTTTCAAATAACAGTTTCTCGGCCATCCGCACACTTTCTTCCGGGATTGAAGCAAAGCGCTCGAGTTTTTCGGTATTAACGATCGCATAATCGAGCCCGGCTTTCGTACAGTGGTAGAGAAAGACGGAGTTGAGCACTTCGCGTCCGGCTGGCGGCAGGCCGAATGAAACATTGCTAACGCCAAGGATGGTCTGGCATTCCGGTAGGGCTTCCTTGATGAGGCGGATGCCTTCGACCGTTTCTTTGGCGGCGCCGAAATACTGCTTATCGCCGGTGCCGGCCGGGAATACGAGCGGATCGAAAATCAGATCATGCGGGTCAAGGCCGTATGTATGGACAAGCAGATCGTAGGAACGGCGGGCGACTTCAAGTTTGCGTTCAGCCGTAACCGCCATCCCTTCTTCGTCAATCGTGCCGACAACAACAGCGCCGCCGTACCGGTGCAAAAGCGGGACGACTTTTTCAAAGCGTTCGGTGCCATTTTCAAGATTAATGGAATTGATAAGGCTTTTTCCCTGGCAGTACGTAAAAGCTTTTTCGATGACGGCCTCGTCGGTTGAATCAATCATAAGCGGCACTTTGATTTTTTTCACAGCCATCGAGATAAACTGCTCCATGTCGCTGATTTCTTCACGGTCCGGGTCAGCAAGGCAGACATCGATGACCTGGGCGCCGTTTTTGACCTGGGTGCGCGCGATTTCGCTTGCTTCTTCAAACTTGCCTTCTGCAATCAGGCGTTTGAATTTGCGTGATCCGATGACATTGGTGCGTTCGCCGACAAAAATCGGCCGCGTCGACGGGTCGTCATAAATGAACGGCTCAATTCCGGAAACGGCATGGTACTGGACGTGATTCGGCTTCCGCGGCGGCAGACCGGCGAGTGCTTCGTTTAGCGCTTTGATATGTTCCGGCGTTGTGCCGCAACAGCCGCCTGCGATATTGAGCCAGCCTTTTTCCGCAAACCCCTTCATTTTGGTTGCGAGCGACTGCGGTGTTTCGTGGTAATGGCCTTCTTCATCGGGAAGGCCGGCATTCGGGTAACAGCTGACGGCGGTTTTCGCAAGGCCTGAGAGCGTGCGGATCGAGTCGGACATAAATTCGGGCCCGGTTGCACAGTTGAGGCCGACTGAGACCGGGTGCATATGCGCAACCGAGATGTAGAACGCTTCAATGTTTTGGCCGGCAAGCGTCGTGCCCATCGGCTCAATGGTCCCGGAGATGAGGAGCGGCAGTTTTTTTCGGTTTCGGCAAAAGCATCCGTGATTCCGAGAAAAGCCGCTTTGACATTTAACAAATCCTGCGACGTTTCAACGAGTAATGCATCTGCACCACCTTTGATCAGCCCGCGCGCCTGTTCCTGGTAGGCGGTTTTTAAGGCGGCAAACGTGGTCCCCCCGGTGACGGACAGCGTTTTGGTCGTCGGGCCCATAGAGCCGGCAACGAAACGCGGGCGCGCCGGTGTTGAATATTTTTCTGCAGCCTGTTTGGCAAGGCAGGCCGCTTCGGTATTGATTTTTTCAGCAAGATTACCAAGGCCGTATTCATCGAGCACGATGCTGGTGGCGCCAAATGTGTCCGTTTCGATGATATCAGCCCCCGCTTCCAGGTAAGCTTCGTGGATCGAGGCAATCACATCAGGCGCGGTCAGCACCAAATACTCATTACAGCCCTCGTATGCTTCGTCGCCGAAATCTGCCGCACTCAAGTTTTTCTGCTGAATCATCGTCCCCATTGCGCCGTCCAGAATCAGAATACGCTTTTCGAGTTCCTGTTCAAATTGTGATTTTGTGTGCAAATTTTTCTCCGTATCCGGGGCTTGTTCAAATTCCGTATTGGTGTGCAAACTCGTTTCCGTATTCGGATCCCGTTCAAATTGCGTATTGGTTTGCAATTTCTTCTCCGGTTCCGGGTCCTGTTGAGATCGTGTTTTGGCGGGTGGCTCAGATAATCGTTGCCCCATGGATTGATTCCTCCTTCGAATGGATGTAGCGTGCGCACTCAGCCGTCAAGTCGTAGCGGTCGAGCGGCGTGATCAGGTAAATGCCGTTGAAACAGTCGAGCGCGGCATCGATCAGGCGCCGGCTCAGGGCAAGGCTTTCTTCACGCGCTTTAAGCGGGTCGCCCTGCGTTTTTTCCATCACCGTTAAAATCTCATCGGTCAGCGTAATGCCCGGGACTTCGTTGTGCAGAAAGTTTGCGTTCCGGTAGCTTGTCAGCGGCATGATGCCGAGATAGATCGGTGCTTCCAAATGCTTTGTCGCCTCGTAAACTTGGCGGATTTTTTCTTCCGTGTAAAGCGGCTGCGTGATAAAGTAGTCGGCGCCGCTTCTGATTTTGCGTTCAAGGCGGCCGACTGCTCTATCAAGATTGCGGACATTCGGGTTAAATGCGCCGGCAACTGAGAAATGTGTTTTCCGCTGCAGTGATTTTCCGGAATGCGAGATGCCTTCGTTGAACTGTTTGATCATTGCGATCAGATCCATCGATGACAGGTCGTACACGCTCGTTGCCCCCGGAAAGTCGCCGATTTTTGACGGATCGCCCGTGACGGCAAGAATTTGGTCAATCCCAAGTGCATCAAGGCCCATTAAGTGCGACTGCAGCCCGATCAGATTGCGGTCGCGGCAGGTGATATGGACAAGCGGTCGGATGCCGTGCTTTTCTTTTAAAATGGTCGCAATCGCTGTGTTGCTGATGCGTGGGCTCGCAAGCGAATTGTCGGCCATCGTGAGCGCATCGATACCTGCTTCTTTCAGGGCCTTTGCACCTTCGAAAAAGCGCTCGGTGCGCAGGGTTTTCGGTGTATCGAATTCGACGATCACGGAGCGCCTGGTTTTGGCGATTTCATGGAGCGGCGTTTCCAGGGATTTGCGTTCTGTGACTTCAATTTCAATTTTTGGCGGGCGCACGGTTTTTTCAGTGACCGGTTCCAAACCTGCGACACCTGCTGCAATGGCTTTAACATGGTCCGGGGTTGTCCCGCAGCACCCCCCGATCAGGCGGACGCCTTGCGCAACCAATTTTGCGGCACAGGTTTTAAAATAATCGGCATTATTGGTAAAGGTAATTTTGCCATCCTCTAAATCTAACAAGCTGGCATTCGGATAGGCCGATAAATAGGCATGTTCCGGAATCGGGATTTCTTCAAACGACTGGATCATATGGTGCGGGCCGAGCCGGCAATTAAGGCCGATGATATCAGCGCCGCGGTTTTCCAGTTCTTTAAAGGCCTGCGCTACCGGGATCCCGTTTTGAAGCACACCCGGTTCAACCAGTGAAAACTGGGCGATCACCGGAATATCGGCTTCTTTTTTGGCAATCTCTGTGACCGCAAACAGTTCTTCAGCGTCAAAATACGTTTCAAGCAAAAGCGCATCGACCCCTTCGTCTAAAAGATGGAAAATCTGCTCGCGAAAAGTCCGCTTGATTTCGGCAAGCGTGGCCGCGTTTTTCCTGTGGCTGCGGATGCCGCCGACCGTACCGAGGATGAATGTTTCTGGTGCGGCCGCTTCTTTGGCAATCCGGACTGCTGCTTTGTTGATGTCTCCTACTTTTTCCTCAAGTCCGTACTGGGCAAGTTTGATATAGTTGGCGCTGTAGGTATTCGTCTGGATGACCGAGGCACCGGCATCGATATAGGCGCGGTGGATGGCGTGAATATCTTCGGGATGCGTCAGGTTGAATTCTTCATAGCAGGTATCGGCGCCGTACGCGTACAAAAGCGTGCCCATCGCGCCGTCTGCGACAAGGATTTGCGATTTTAATGTTGTGAGTAGATCCATGTTTACACTCCTTTTGGCTGGGATTGTTTGGCAGGGGGTACTTTTATGTACGAAAAAAGCCCCCTTGCATAAGGAGGCTTGATTTAAAAGTGTCTCCTTATCTTTTCAGGCATGCCTGTTGGAATTAGCACCGGGCCTTTTTCGGCTGGTTGCTGAGGTTTCTTTGGGCCAAGTCCCTCCACCTCTCTGGATAAGAATGCTATTTAATTATTAATATTTCGATTTGTTTTTACTTTACACTGAATCGCTCATAATTACAAGTAGAATTTTTCATTTAGGAGGAACTTATGGGTGATTCGGAAACTGGAGATCGGTAACTATGGGACGGCATCGGCGGTAGCTGTGCAGCTGTACCGGGGGATGGGGTTTGTGGAAATTGGGAAAGTGAAGGTTGCCGAGGGGGTGCGGCTGATGAGATTTGTGCGGGAGTGAATGGGGTGTGGGTTTTTTCAATATTACTCGTGAAGTGCGCGGCGTTAAAGGGTAGCGGTCATCGAGCTATGGATTGCAAATTTGAGTGGGGTTGGGTTGGGTTGGGCTTTATTTGGATTTATTTTACAAATGAAAGACTGCGCCGGCGTGATTTACTACTTCACGGGCGGTCATCCCCCTTATGAACGACCGTGCTGGCATGTTTTACTACTTTACGGGCGGTCATTTGGGGTAATTGACAAGTGAAAGACCAAATTACCCTAAGTTTTTGATTAAATTGGCTTTCATTTGGATCTTTTTTACAGATGAACGCCTTTTGACCCGCGTTTTTCCTTCACGATGGCTTTCATCCCCCTTATGAACAGCATTTTTGTTGAAACTTTTAAACGGGATGGCGTTCATTTGGGGATAATTGACAGATAAAAGACAAGTTACCCTAAGTTTTTGATTAATTTGGCTTTCATTTGGATCTTTTTTACAGATGAAAGCTACTTCAACCGCTTTTTTCCTTCATAATGGCTTTCATCCCCTTATGAACGCCATTTCACCCGCAATTTCTTTCCATAACAGCTTTCACCCCCCTCATGAACCCCATCTCCCCCGAAGTTTCTCCCCAAGATGTCTTTCATCAATCCAAAAACAGCTCCGGCGTTGGCCGGAGCTGTGGTTATTTTATTCATTCAGGAATGTTTCGATGGCTTCTGTGTTTTTGGTTTTATCGATATCCAGTACGGCGCCGGCTTGCGGGTAGTAGCCGTCGGAGTATGTGCCGGATATTGGGACGGTTAAGGTTTTGACTTGCAGATCGGAGCCAACGATGACGTCTTTCACCAAGCCGAGCATGTTCATTTTGCTCATGTTGGTGGAGATATACGGCTGGATCGTGCCTAAGAGTTTCGGCGCTTTGGCGATGCCGTTTACGCTGAAGACTTCTTGTTGCAGGGCTTTGAGTACTTTTTGCTGGCGGGCAACGCGTCCGAAGTCGCCTTGTGCGTCTTTTCTAAAGCGGGCGTATGCAAGCAGTTCTTTTCCGTGCATCAATTGTTTGCCCGGGTAGAGTGTCATACCGATGTTTTTTGACATTTGGTGTTCGACATTCATTTCAATGCCTTCCGGTGCAAGGGTGTCAACAATTTTGACAAAGCCTTTGAAATCAACAATGGCATAATATTGAATATCGATATTGAAATTGGTTTTTATGGTTTTTCTGAGCAGTTCAGGGCCGCCGAGAAAGTATGCGGTATTGATCTTGTAATTTTGGTAGCCTGGAATTGCGACATACATATCCCGCATCAATGAGACAAGTTTGACCTTATTGGTTTCGGGATCATATTGGGCAACCATGATGGTATCTGTCCTTGACTTTTCTTCGCCGCGGGTATCGATGCCGAGCAGCAAAATATTGGTGCGGCCGTTTGCGTCTTTTTTTCCGTTGAATGCGACATCATCCATATTGAGCGCATCACCTTTTTTCGTTTGGCGGACACCTGCGTAGTATTGATAAGCCGTATAAACCGCTCCGAAAACAACCAGCAATAAAAAGAGCAGGAGAAAAATCCGGCGCCAGCGAATCCTTTTTCGTTTCTTCTTTTTATTTGTTATTCTTGAGTCCATAGAATCCCTCTTGTTTTAATAGTCTTTTCTCATTATTATTCACTAAAAGTGGGATTTTGTCACGACAAATTTTGCTGGAAATTTGTTTTTTGTGTATATTGTTGTCGATTTTTAATAAAATTGGATATTTTGAAAAAGGATGGATATCTTTGAAATGAAATGGTTATGGAAAATTTACGTAAGCTTTATATACCGTTAAACAATTTTTAATAATACGTGCGTATAGTTGGTCTTGTAAAGGGATGAGTTGCAAGCAAGACCCGGCACCCGCTTGAATTGCGCTGATCCCAGCTGTTTGGCTTTGATTTTTTCATGACTAAACCCCCTTTTTATCTTTACCGCCTTTTGATTGAGGCGGTATTTTTTTCTATCATAAAAATAAGAAATTGCCATTTGGCCCGTTAAGGTGATGTAAAATTGCTCTTCAAAGGCAATCTTTTTCAAGAATCTAATACTTAAGGTTCATTCAATTTTAAAAGTCTCTCTGTATACTATCATTAATGGTTAAGCAAGCTGCATGATGAATAGCCTGACTTTTTTCATTGTACTGACCCCCCTTTTGCCGTCCGCCGTGAGCGGGCGGATTTTTTTGCAAAATAAAAAAGGGCGCCCGGCCCCTTTTTAAGCTCTGTTTTTCTTACGGTACAACGATAACGCGATATAGATTGCAATGATGATGACTGCGGCAATGGTGATCGGTTTGACATACGGTGCCGCCACTTCGTCGATCTGCGCCCAGTTTGAGGCGAGGCGTTCACCAAGGAAAATAAACAGTACCGACCACGGAATGGTGGCGAGCAGTGTGTAAAAGATAAATTTAGAATACGACATTTTTGCGATGCCGGCCGGGATTGAGATCGCCTGGCGGATGACCGGGATGAAGCGCCCGGTGAAAATGACGCCGGCTCCGTATTTATTGAACCATTGTTCTGCCAAGTCAATATGGCGTTCGTGAATCAGCATGTATTTCCCGTATTTCAGCAGGAACGGGCGGCCGCCGTATGCTCCGATCCAGTAGATGATCAGCTGGGCGATGAGAATGCCGGCTGTGCCGGAGATAATGGCGCCGTAATAGTTGATTTCGCCTTGTGAGATTAAAAAACCGGCATAGGCGAGAACAATTTCACTTGGAATAATTTCAATCGCCAGGCCGAGTGCAATGCCCAAATAGCCTAAATCCCGAAGTGTTGTCAATAGTTGCATTACAAAATCCGAGAACATAATGACCCTCCATGTTGTTAGAAATGCCGTCCGGACATAGCGGAAGCCGGATTTTCCAAAATAAAGAAAAGCCCGATTGTCCGTTGTTCGAGCCGGCACTTGATTATCCATCAAACTCTTCTCTATCATACTCCACTTTTTAGATAAAACGGAAGATCTCAAGCAGCAAAATATTTAAACCGAGCCAGACGCCGCCGAAAACATAGCCGCCTGCGATGTTGCTCGGGATTTCCATGCCGAACAGGATGTGGCTGACCGCGACCAGCAAAAGCACCGCCAGCAAAAGCAGATCCATAAAGGTATGAACCCAGAACGCTTCGGCATGGCGGACAACCAGATATGTGAAGTAGCCATAAATGATCAGGACCATAATGGCCTGGTCGCTTGGAAATTCCGCCACAAAATGTGAAAAGCTTGTCACAGACCCATCCGACATGCGGTGGAAGACTGCATGTAAAATATTTTGATAGAATTCACCGCCGATCGTGACCATCAAGAGGATCAGAAATTCGTGGGTGCGGTCTTCCCCCTTCCAAATGATCCAGCATGCCGTCAATACCATTACGATGAGCAGTGCCTGATGGGTTCCGAGCGCCAGGATCCCTTTGAAGATGCTTGTCCAGCCATGTTTAAATACGAGCGAGACAATTAAAGTTGTGACTTCGTTGAAATCGCTGAATTCCGCGTTGAACAGATTTTGGATCATCGTAATCATCAAAACAATCATTAAAAGTGTGGCTGTTGCCGTTCCGAAAATGACAAACTCAGCGCGCACCTTGCTGCGGAAAATCAGGTAAATGCGCCGGATGACGGCCATGGCTGCCCACAGCAGCGGTTTGCGGTACTTGCGGAAAATGTAAACGGCGACGATAACACTGGCAATGATGATGCCGCCGATGACTAAATATTTTTTGACCGCGTCGTAGAATATTTCCCATTGCGGGCCGAGCAGCTTTCCGAGTGAAATAAAGGTGGTTGTCCAAACAAACGCGCCGGAATAGGCAAACTTGGCAAAGGTGCGGAATGGAAGCCTGGTAATGCCCGAGAAATAGCCGGTAATATGCCGGACCCCTGGTATAAAATACGCGACAACCAGCAATTTATTCCCATATTTATTAAACCAGCCCGATGTTTTTTCGAGCTGTTCCGGCCCCAGATGGATGAGGTGGCCGTGCTTATGTAAAAACGGGGCGCCGAGCCGCTGCCCAATAAAAAAAGCGGTTGTCATGCCGATCGTTGTGCCCGTCCAGGCAATGATTATGCTGAAGATCCAGTTCAGCTGACCCTGGTGCACCATATAACCGGTGTAGCTCATTAGTACTTCCCCCGGGACCGGGATCGCGATCATTTCGAGCAGTAGCGCCAAAAGCAGCACAATATATCCATATTGATCCACATAAGTGGTGATTGACTCCATCCGTATATCCTTCTTTCAAACACCTTCACTGAAACGACTGATGTTGGCTGTAAAAGGTTCAATTTTTCTATCATCATTGTCTGACATTTACAGGGGTTTTGTCAAAAAGAAACAGCAGGGGGACAGGCGCGAAAAGGCCAGTCTCGCCGGATTTCTCTGCTATGGTATTGGCTGGTCGTTTTGCGGGCTTGCCGATTCTCCCGTTCGCAGAGGCGACTGGAGTCGGTAGCGGAAAAATGCGGGTGGCTGTGATACGGCAGTTTTGAAGATAGGCGAACAGGATTTACCGGTTTCTTTTTTTCTTTCCGCACGTGATGCACCTGCCCGTATAGTAGTCGAATTTATGGTATCTGCGAAGAAAACAAATAATGGCTTTTAATCTTTTCATCTTTTCAATCTCCTTTAGTAAAATGACATGTTTACTAACATAACAAAGGAACATGATAAAACCATTACAAATGTTTTAAGAAGCAGGGACAGAAATTTTAAATTAAGATGTGAAACGGGCCTTTTTTTGGATTTGCATATTGGTCTTGCCTGCATCAAGAGCCGTGTAAAGAAAAAAATTTTCACAAACGCGCCTTTTCCCCTCTTCTTTATTTTACATCAAAAAACCAAATTGAAACGCTATTGAGAGAAAATTTTTACAATATTTTTTGATACTTGCTTACTTTTAGTAAGTTTGTTTTTCGTGTATAATATAAATGAGAAGAATGATTAGAGCAATGGTATCATCCCGGTTGGGCGGGAACTGATAGAAAGGTGCGTTTAATCTATGGAAAACTCAAGTTTATGCCCACGATTTGAACGGGCATTTCAGTTGCTGGGGAAGCGTTGGGTCGGTGTGATTATTCGCGTCTTGTCCCATGGTCCGATGCGGTTCAATGAAATCGCCGACCAGATCCCGCATATTAGCCAAAAGGTGCTTTCGGACAGATTGAAAGAACTGGAAGAGCAAGGCATTCTCATCCGCGAAGTTTATCCCGAAAGCCCTGTTCGGATTGAATACCATTTGACCCAAAAAGGCGAGGCCATCACCCCCGTCCTTGATGAAGTCCAAAACTGGGCGGACCATTGGGTTACATTGGATTAAGGATTTTTCAATACAGAAAAAAAGCCGGTGCTCCGCATGTGGAGGCCGGCGTTTTTTTTGAAACCAGTGTTTGGCGAGTGGCAGCATAGGGATGTGAACCGGGTTTGCCTTTCCGGTTCGTCCGCGAGAGCTGTACTTACTTGGAGAAGAAGATCGTCAGAAGAATCGGGATGACCAGAATCAGGATAAGGATGGTCCAGCCGAGCGGATGCGCGAAATTCATCGTCCAGCCGCTCCCAAATCTTTTTTCAATCCATATGGACGGGTCATTTTTATTATAATAAAAGACGCCGAGTTTCCAATATTGGTCATCATCATAATGGATCCCGTTTTGCGCCGGCCCTGAACCCGTACGGATGCGGCTGCCGCCCTGCCCGGTCGTAACGGATAAGAACATGGCACCGGCAACGATCAAAAGCACTGCCCCAATACTCCCGTAGAGGAGGAAAGTAACGGGAAGCGGGATAATAAACGAAAGCTGGACCGCGAAAAATATGAATATGAGAATAAACCCTGCTATCACGGTAAAGGACGACCATCTGCGCCGGAAGCGGATATTTTGCTCAAGGGATTTTTCCGGGTTGGCCGCATTCAGTTGCTGTTTGCTTTTTTCGATCATCGTGTTGATCCAGATAAACAAGGCGAGCACCACGAGCTGGACTGCCGGGATTTCAAAAACGGTTCGGTATGACTTATCTTTCCAATCCGTCGGGGTACCGCCGAATGTGTAGTGCATCGCGATCCGGTCCGGGATACGGTCGTAAAAGATATAGGTCATTGCGAAAGTGCCTGCCACAATCACCGCATGAAAAATGAACCAGGCGTTGGAGACGGTGAGCTTTTGCTGGCGGAATTTCGGATCGATTATGATCGTTTGTTTTTTCACGGACGTCCAGTTTCGCTCCGTTTTTAATGTTTTCATTTTTTTGTGGAAGTACAGATAGACGAAAAATTCAATGATGATATAGGCGATTACAGCAAGGCCGAAGCCTGTTTCCGGCATCTGGGCTGTCTGGACAAGAATCAGAATGGCCGCGATGATGAGCATACTGAGAATGATGGAGGCCGCCGCGTACTGTTTCCGGAGTTTTTTCAGCGCCGGATCTGTGTATTCCTGCTCGGGAATGGTGACTCCGAAGCTTTCTGTTTTTCGTGTAATATAGGGAGTGACGGCCATGATTCCGGCAACGAGCCCGAAAATAATGAGTAATATTGCACTTTCCATTTTACTTCCCGCCTTTACTTTTGGATATCTTCATAAAGCTGCTTGCAAATGCTGAGAAATTCTTTTTCATTGAGTCCGCGGCAGATCGCCTCGCTGATGAGCGGCCGCAACCGGTTATTCAGGTCTTTCCTGTAAGCTTCATCCGCCCGCGGAAGTGCGCCGGGCTGGATGACGACACCTTTTTGGCGGTGGATCAGGATGAAACCTTCCTGCTTCAGGATTTGATAGGCCTTATTAACCGTGTGCATATTGACGCCCAAATCGGAGGCCATCGCCCTTACAGAAGGCAGCGGATCCCCCGGCGCCAGCTGTTTCGCCGCGATTCCTTCAACAATGCTGTTGCGCAACTGCTGGTAGATCGGAATGTCGGATTCCAGATCGATGGTAATGAACATGTAGATCCTCTCTTTTTTATTATGTCATCTGTTATATATAATGTATAACAGATGGAACATAAATGCAATGGGGATTTTGTGTATTTTTTAGGGTGATGGTGTTCCGAGACGGGGTGATAAAAGTTAGTGGGCAAGTTTTTGCTTTTCATAATGGTTTCATCGGTTTGATGAAAGCCAGTTTGCGGGCTTTTGCATCATGATAAGGCTTTCATAAGAGAAATGAACGACCGTATGATTGGAAATTTTGTTGGCGTGGGTTTTCATAAGGGGATGAAAGCCATGTTGAGGAGAAATGGCAGGGGAAACGGCGTTCATTTGGGGGATGAAAGCCATCTTGGAGAAAAATAGCTGGGGGATTGGCGTTCATATGGGTGATGAAAGCCATCTTGGAGGAAAATAACAGGGGGATTGGCGTTCATCTGTAAAAAAAATCCAAATGAATGACATTTTTATTAAAAACCATGGGTATTTTGTCTTTCATATGTAAATGATTCCCAAATGAACGCCATTCCGATCAAAGTTTTCAACAAGAATGGCGTTCATTAGCTTGATGAAAGCCATCTTAAGAAGAAATAGCAGGGGGAATGGTGTTCATAAGGGGGATGAAAGCCATCTTGGAGGAAAATAACAGGGGGATTGGCGTTCATCTGTTAAAAAAAACCAAATGAATGACATTTTTATCAAACGCCCTGGGTATTTCGTCTTTCATATGTAAATGATTCCCAAATGAACGACCGTTTGATTCTAATTTCTGCCGATGCGGGTGTTCATAAGGGGGATGAGCGACCATGCCAGTTAAAAATCCGTACCCGTGGGCTTTCATTGGGGGAATGAACGACCATTTAATTCTAATTTCCACCGGTACGGGCGTTCATAAGGGGAATGAGCGACTGCGCAAGTTAAAATCTCATGCTAACGGGCTTTCATAATGAGAATGAACGACCATGCCGGTTAAAAACCCGCACCCGCGGGCTTTCATTAGGGGGATGAGCGACCGCTTAACTCCAATTTCTGCTGGTACGGTCGTTCATAAAAGGGATGAATGACCGCGTAGTTAGAAATCACGGCGGCACGGGCGTTCACTGCCCGGGCGAAAGCCAGTTGCGGGCGCTTGCTCTCTAAAACGGCCTTTACCACGAGGCGAAACGATTTCTTCTTACTTCCCGCGGCATTGCTCCCCACCCGTGAAAAAACACATTGGGCGTGCCCAATGTGTTTTACATTAAACTTGGATCGGTGGTGGCTGATAGTTTTTTTGCGGTGGTGTGGTCCGGGTCGAGGCGTTTTTCAAGTCTTCTCGACAGGATGGACAGCAAATAATTGACGATAAAGTACATCAACGCGCAGATAAGCAGGATTGGGATAATGATATTTCCGCCGTTTTCGCCGCTGTAGACGCCTTTTGCATTGTGAAGCAGTTCCGGCAGCGAGATGATGATCGCGAGCGATGTATCTTTTAACAGGGAGATAAATTGGCTCACGAGCGGCGGGATCATTTTTTTCAAAGCTTGCGGCAGGATAATGTGCCACAGGGTTTGGATATAGTTTAAGCCTGATGAACGGGCGGCTTCGATTTGTCCTTTTGGGATCGAGTTTAAGCCGCCGCGGACAATTTCCGCAATCATCGCTGATTCGAAAATGGTCAGGGCCGTGATGGCTGCGACAGTAACGCTCAGTTTGACGCCCACTTCCGGGAGGGCAAAGTATGTGAAGAATATAATCAAAATGAGCGGCAGGTTACGAATGATTTCAACAACAAGCATGACAATTTGCGATAAAAGCGGGATCCTGGCATAACGCAAAATACCGAGCACGCAGCCGAAGATAAAGCTGAGCACAATCGCGACAATTGCGACTTTCAACGTGACCGCGAAACCTTGCAGTAAGTATGACAGATGTGCGCTTGTATAGGCTGCAGCAAAGTCCATGTGCATTCCCTCCTATTAATAGCTTCTGGAAAGCCGGCGTTCCAGGTAATTGACCAAAAGGCTGAGCGGAATGGTCAAGATCAGATAAAACATGCCGACAAAAATATACGTGTCAAATGTGATATATGTTTTTTCGTGTATCATATCACCGAAGTACATCAGATCGAGTCCTGCAAACACGCCGAGGATCGAGGAGTTTTTGACGAGATTCAAAAACTGGTTGCCAATCGGCGGGATCACGATTTTAATCGCTTGCGGCAAAATAATGTAGCGCATTGCCTGGATATAGGACAGGCCCGTTGAACGTGCCGCTTCAAGCTGGCCTTTGTCGACGGATTGGATGCCGGCGCGGACAGCTTCGGCGATGAACGCGGCGGTGTAGATGGATAGCGCGATCGTGCCGGCGACAAATCCGCTCAGGTTCACGTGAAAATAACTGAGTCCGTTATAAAAAAAGAAACCGGTCAGGATTAATGGGATATTACGAACGACTTCTACATAGAGGGCGCCAAGAAAATTGAGCAGCTTGACCGGGGCCAATCTGAATACGGCAATGATGTTGCCGATAATAAAACTGGCGACAAGACCGATGATGCTGATTTTAATCGTATTGACAAAGCCTTGCATGTACAAGTCTATGTTATCGGTGAGGATTGAGAAATCGAGCATGTCCATTTCACTCCTTTGCTGTTTTATCAATGGAATGGACGGGCGGCCGGCCCATCTAAATCAATCCAATCTGCTGTAAATTGGATCCCGTTACATGAATAAAAAATGGCACCGCCTTCTGTTATTCCATTCTGCTTTCGATTGCTTCAATTATAGATTGCTTCAATGGAAAGGGATGGGCGATTTAGCCCACCCCTTTCTCCTGATTATTCTTCTTTGATCCATTTGCTTTTGATTTTGTCGTATTCGCCGCTGTCTTGCAGTTCTTTCAGGGCTTTGTTTACCGCTTTGACCAGTTCGGTGTTGCCTTTTTTCATGGCGATGCCGTATGGTTCATTGGTGAATGTGCCGCCGACAACTTTATAGTCAGGATTTTGGGCAGCCATGCCGTAAAGAATCGAGTTGTCTGTTGTGAGCGCGTCACCTTTGCCTGATTTTAAAGCGGTGAAGGCTTCCTGATAGTTTTCAAATTCAAGCACTTCGGTATCCGGTGCGGCTTTTTTCACGTTAGGGCCTGAAGTTGCGCCTTTAACCGTCAATACCTTTGTGCCTTTTGCTAAGTCTTTTACGTCTTGGATCTTGCTGTCTTTTTTAACCAGGAGCGATTGGCCCGCTTTAAAATAGACATCTGAGAAGTCGACTACTTTTTTACGGTCCGGTGTGATGGTCATTGTTGCCACGGCCATGTCAATATCGCCGTTTTGCAGCATCGGGATCCGTGTTTTAGAGGTTACTTCTTTGAATTTGACCTTTACATCATCGCCGAAAATCTTTTTCGCGAGCGCTTTGGAAATGTCAATGTCAAAACCTTCTACATTGCCTGTTTTAGGGTCTTTATAGCCGAAGAGGTATGTATCGTATTTTACCCCGACTACGACTGTGCCCCTGTCTTTGATTTGCTGAACGCTGTCTTTTTTGTCTGAGCCTGATGTGTTGTCGCTTGATTTTCCGCATCCGGCCATTAAAGCAGCCACCAATGTAAAAACAAAGCCAATTGTGAGCCATTTTTTCATTTTTCTCATGCGAATCCCCCTTAATATTATATGTTTAATGATTTAATACACGATTTAAGAATGCGCGCGCACGTTCTTCACGCGGATTTTTGAAAAATTCTTCCGGTGTATTGTCTTCGATGATTCTTCCCTGGTCCATGAAGATGACGCGGTCGGCAACTTCACGGGCAAACCCCATTTCGTGGGTGACGACGACCATGGTCATACCGTCTTTTACAAGCGACTTCATGACATCGAGCACTTCGCCGATCATTTCCGGGTCAAGTGCTGAAGTCGGTTCGTCGAAAAGCATGATGCTCGGTTCCATGGCAAGTCCGCGGGCAATCGCGACACGCTGCTGCTGGCCGCCTGATAATTGGGACGGATAAGCATTGGCTTTCTCCGGAATGCCCACTCTTTCAAGATAGTGCATGGCGGTCTTCTCTGCTTCCGCTTTACTGATGCCCAGTACTTTCAATGGTGCAAGCGTAATATTTTGCAGGACGGTTTTGTGCGGATAGAGATTGAAGTGCTGAAAGACCATGCCGATATTTTTACGCAGGTCATTGATGTCTGTTTTTTTATCATTGACTTTGATGTTTCTGACGGTCAGTTCTCCGTCTGTTATATTTTCGAGGCGGTTAATGCAGCGGAGCATCGTGCTTTTCCCGGAACCCGAGGGCCCGATGACCACGACGACTTCCCCATCGCCTACTTCAAGATTGATATCTTTTAAAACATGAAAATCTCCATAATACTTATTTACGTGTTTAAATGAGATCATACCATCACCCCCATTGCTGTTCTAATCTATTTGTTGCCTATATGTTAGAAACATTTAATATCTCTCTATTTTAGAGTATATCAATCTATTCAGATAACATCAATACTTTTGTAGTATTAAATTTTTCAATTATCTTTGCCTTGTTTATCCCCCCGTTTGCTTTTTAAAGCTTTATTAAAAAAGCATTTGCGATCGGCTGCGTCTAAAAGTTCAGCCGGGGGCACGCAAACTGCCATGATTCTTGCTCCTGAAGATGCTCCAATATGGTTGTATTATAAAAACGTTTACGGGATGAAGCGGAAAAGAGAAATGAATATTGCTTTACCAAAAGAATGATCCCTGATAAAAAGTTCGTGCATTTTTTCACACAAAAAAAGTCCGGAAAAACCGGGATGGCTGAAAAAGCGCCGGATACACGCTTAAAAGCCGGCGCTTTTCTACCTTTTTCGCTTTGGTTTCGGACTGTGGTCGGTGACTTCGAGAACGTCGAGGAAGAAGACAACAATCGGGATACCGAGGATCAGCCCCCAAACGCCAAAGAAATGTTCACAAAATATAAGGATGAGAAATGTGTAGAAAACCGGTAAATTTACTTTCGATGACATGAGCTTTGGATTCAGTAAATAGGTTTCAACTGCGTGCACGATGGCAATCAGGATCACGACATACAACACTTTTATGCCGCCGCCGATGCTGTAGGCGATGACGCAAAGCGGGACGAGGGAAATGATGACGCCGGCGACAGGAATGAGTCCGAGTGCAAAAATCATGATAGCCAGGCCGAGCAACTGCGGAAACCCGAGGATCCAGAGGCCAATTGTCGACAACAGCGAGTTGACAAGCGCGATAATAAACTGTGCCTCAATCACTTTCCCAAATGTACTGACAAATTTAATGCCGAAGTACGCTATTTCATCGTAAAAAGCGGACAGTTTACTTGTTTTGAATTGTTTTGTAAAGCGGACAATCCGGTCTTTTTCGAGCAGGAAAAATAAGCTCAGGATAATGGAAAGCAATACCTGCAGGCTGACTTTGCTGATGCTTGTAAAATAGTTCAGCAATATACTGACGCCCTGCTGCATGTAGTCGATGATTCTCTTTTCCTGAATCGTTTTGACGATCGTATTAAGGATTTGATTTTGCTGCGGCTTCGTGTAAAAGTCCGAGAGCTGCATGACAAGCTGGGTGATTTCATTGATTAAGATTGGTAAATACTTCACAATCCCAAAGATGAGTGCCCCGACAATGACGATATATAGAACGAGAACGGTAAACCGGCGATTTAACGGAACCCGATTGGTCACGATTTTTTCGAGCCGGTTCATTAAATAAGTAAAAATAAAGGTAAGCAGGATTAAATCCATCATGCTGCGCAGCAGGTACAGAATCAGTGCCACGAGCACGAAGATCAGCGTCCTCCTTACCCCTTTTTTTTGAAAAAAGTGAACCAACAGATTTTCCATAGCTACCCTTCTTCCCCTATCAGCCCTAACAAACGGCAGGATTCTCTTTATGTGCCAGGTTACACCTCTTAATTTGCTCTATTAACCTTATCTTAACACATCTAAAGCATGTTCAATGACCTTTTTTTGAACTGCCCGGCAGGTGGCGCGGCGCCTTGCTTTTGCAAAAGGAAAACCGCTGCCGGACAGCGGTTAGTGGTGTACTTCGCTTTTGGCTTCTTTTTTTGCGGCTGTTTCGTCTTCATCCATGACGTCGCGGACCCCTTTTTTAAATTCACGTAATGTCTGCCCTGCTGCTTTGCCAAGTTGCGGGAGCTTCGATGGCCCAAAGATTAAGAGTGCAATCATTAAGATGATCAGGACTTCCCCAAAACCAAGATTTCCCAACATTTTATCCTCCCCGCCCTTCTTTGCCTTCATCATATAGTGTATTATAAACATTTTCAACTTATAATCCGGAAATTCATTTATTTTCTGTAAAATTTGTTTGAAAGTTGACATGACTATTCTGTTTTGCACCGTCATATATATGACAGACAAGCGGGATTGAAAATTATCTATCGCAAATTCCTTTGTAAATGGTAGAATAGAAAAGTCTGGAGGTGACGTATTTGCAATTGTGGGATGCATTTGTCGCCGCAATATTGGGGCTTGTGGAAGGGTTGACGGAATTTGCGCCTGTTTCCTCCACCGGCCATATGATTATTGTGGACGACTTAATTTTGAAATCAAATCACCTTTATGGTGTTGAGGCTGCGAATGTGTTTAAAGTGGTCATCCAGTTGGGTTCCATTATGGCAGCCGTTGTTGTCTTTTGGGACCGGTTCATGAATTTGCTCGGGTTAAAGAAAAATATTACAAAAGAGCAAATGTACGGGGAGCGTCTGAAATTAAGTCAGGTGATTATCGGGCTGTTGCCGGCAGCAATTCTGGGATTTTTATTTGAGGATTACATAGACGCCCATTTGTTTTCGGTGAATACCGTGCTGGTTGCATTGGTTGTCGGTGCGATTTTAATGATCACGGCTGATTTGATGCGCCCGCGCAAACCGAAAGTGGAAACGGTTGACCAGATTACGAATACACAGGCAATTTTGATCGGGCTTTTCCAGTGTCTCGCGCTGTGGCCGGGATTTTCGCGTTCCGGTTCGACCATTTCAGGCGGCGTCCTGCTTGGCTTGAGCCACAGAGCGGCATCCGATTTTACATTTATTATGGCGGTGCCGATCATGTTCGGGGCAAGCTGTCTTTCGCTTGTGAAGCACTGGGATGCCGTAACGCCTGAAACGATTCCGTTTTTTATCGTCGGATTCATCAGCGCCTTTATTTTTGCCTTGATTGCGATCCGTTTCTTCTTGAAATTGATCAATAAGGTGAAGCTGATACCGTTTGCCGTTTATCGGATTCTGTTGGCCATTGTTTTGTTTGTATTGTTCATTAATAAATGAGTTTATTAGGCTGCGCCGGGTGCGCGGCTTTTTTTGTGAAGTGGGGTTTTGGTTTTGCATAGAGTGCGCGACATTTCAAGTGAAAAATGCACCCTATACCACCCTCTTATAGCACTGGTAAAAATTGCTCCCGCAGCGCTATATGCTCAAAAAAACCGGCCGCTTTCGGAAAGCGGGCCGGTTTTTCAAACAGTGTATTTTTCAAATCGTAAAGTCGCTCATTTACAGCATTGCCTAAGGTTATTTTTTCAAATGGTACGGCAGGATGGCGACGACGACGTCTTTTTTCCAGAGCAGCCGCATCCGGATCAGGAGGCCGGATTGGTTGTGCAGGATGTTCTGCCAGCGTTTTTTCGGCATGAATTGCGGGACGAGTACCATGACCTGGTACTTATGCTCTCTTGATTTCCGCTCAATGATTTCCAGAAATTTTGCCAGCGGCTGCACAATACTGCGGTAAGAGGAGTGCAGGGTGACAAGGCGGACACCGTTATTCCACTCTTTCCACTTTTCTTCCATTCTTTTCTCGTCTTCATGGTTGAAGGCTACATAGACGGCGATTACCTGGCCGGATAAGGATTTTGCGTAATTAATGGAACGCTCCACGACAGTGGTGATGCCGGCAACCGGGACAATGATCACATTATCGCGGAGTTCTTCGTGAAATTCGCCTTCGATGCGGAGCTGTTCCCCTACATCTATATAATGCCGGTAGATTTTTTTGAAAGTAAAGATCACGATTGGCAAAAAGATCAAAATCGCCCATACTTGTGAGAACTTGGTGATAAACAGGATGAGCAGCACACTGAACGTAATGATCGCGCCGATGAGATTGATTAAAAGCCTGCCCACCCATCCTTTTGGTTTTTGACGCAGCCATTTTATGATCATTCCGGACTGTGAAAGTGTAAAAGGAATGAACACGCCGACAGCATAGAGCGGAATCAGCCGTTCTGTATTGCCGAGGAAAGCCAAAATCAGGATAATCGAAGCCACACCGAGAAAAATAATCCCATTTGAGTAACCGAGCCGGTCGCCGCGGATCGTGAACATGCGCGGCATGAATTTATCTCTTGCCATGCTGAAGGCAAGCTGCGGGAATGCCGAGAAGCCGGTATTTGCCGCTAACACAAGGATCATGGCGGTTGTCGCCTGGATAAAATAATACATAATCCCCCTGCCGAATACTTGGGATGCCATTTGTGATACAACGGTTTCCGTTTCTTTTGGCGCGACGCCAAGCCAATAGGCAAGAAAACAGATCCCGGATAGCAGGATGGCTAAAATGACGCCCATGATGATCAAGGTGCGGGCTGCGTTTCTTGGCGCAGGTTCGCGGAAATTCGGAATCGCATTGGAAATTGCTTCAACCCCCGTTAAAGCGGAACAACCTGAGGAGAATGCTTTTAGTAAAAGAAAAAGCGAGATGCCGGCAACCGGTGTTCCCATATCAGGATGAAGATCAGGGGGGGTTTGCCCGGTTGCGATCTTATAAAAGCCGACCACCATGACAAGAACGAGCGCGAGCACGAATAAGTAGACCGGATAAGCCAGGACATTCGCCGATTCCGTTAGTCCGCGCAAATTTAAAATCGTGATCACAATGATCAGAAATACGGCAATCTGAATATTATACGGATGCAGGGTTTGGAATGCCGAAGTGATGGCATCTGTTCCGGCTGAAACGGAAACGGCCACCGTTAGAATATAATCAACAAGCAGCGACCCGCCGGCAAGCAGGCCAGGATTGAGGCCAAGATTTTCCTTCGATACAAGATAGGCCCCGCCGCCCTGCGGATAGGAATAAATAATTTGGCGATATGAAAGAATGAGTGCTGTTAATAAAATTAAAATTCCCACCGTGATAGGAACGGAGTACCAGAAAGCCAGCGCGCTGACGGTGGCAAGTACAATAAGGACCTGTTCCGGCCCGTATGCAACCGAAGATAGTGCATCGGAAGAAAGAATCGCCAATGCTTTTAATTTCGTTAATTTTTGCCCTTCGAGTTCATTTGACCGCAGCGGCCGCCCAATTAGAAATCTTTTTATGGTGGTTAACATTTGAAAAGTCCCCTTTTTCATGAAGTGTTTCATGATGCGCCTAAACCACTTTTCCAGTCAAAAAAACCACAAGAGAATAAGTCCCCTGTGGTCACAAACCCGATCACAGTTTCACATCTCTCTTGTTAACGCTGACGAGGTTAGCTGACGGATTCGGACGTAAGAGTCGCCCTACCTTTTTAAAAGGATTCACCCCAAACGGCAGTCTGCTAAAGGTGTGTGCCCAACCCCTTAAAAAGTCATACCAGCCCGGATGCCAAAAGGCAATTTACGAAGCTGGTAATGTTTGCCGGGGTTAAGCAGGGCCCTCCGCTTCAAAAGTATGCCGCGTTTTGGTTCCCCCGCTCTTTTTCAGATTAAGCGATTTAGTTATGAAACATTTTTTTCATACGACATCATATCTTACTCCCGTTGCTTTCATTTGTAAAGCCTCCTGCGAAATTTCTTCGCGGGATGAATTTTTTTATGAAAAAGCCCGCTTATAAAGGCACGATATTCAAAATATTTTACCCTGCTTTGCAGTAATCAAACGCCGCATGCCCGGCCATTTTAATTTACCCCAATCAGGTTAAACCATTCAGCCTGAAACACGGAAGGCGCTTGAAATAAAAGCGGCCTGATCCCCCGCAGCGGGAGGCAGGCCGCTTTTTATTATGTCAAAGTGCGCATGCGGATGCTAAGAAGGTTTTCAGCTCTGTAATGGGCATGCGTGTTTGTTCCATCGTGTCGCGGTTGCGGACAGTGACCTGATTGTCGTCGCGTGAATCGAAATCGAAGGTGATGCAGTAAGGGGTTCCGATTTCATCCTGGCGGCGGTAACGTTTTCCGATTGAACCGGTTTCGTCGTAATCGATTCTGAAATTTTTCGCAAGGTCGGCAAAAATGGCGCGCGCTTCTTCTGACAGTTTTTTTGAAAGCGGGAGCACGGCTGCCTTGTATGGCGCAAGTGCCGGGTGCAAGTGCATCACGGTGCGGCTGGTGCCATCTTCGAGTTCTTCTTCATCATAGGCATCGATCAAAAATGCGAGGGTGACGCGATCCGCCCCGAGTGATGGTTCAATGCAGTATGGGACAAAGCGTTCATTGGTTTCCTGGTCAAGATAGGTGAAGTCCTCGCCTGAGTATTCCATATGGCGTTTCAAGTCATAGTCGGTACGGGATGCAACGCCCCACAGTTCGCCCCAGCCGAACGGGAATTTGTATTCAAAGTCGGTCGTTGCATTCGAGTAGTGGGAAAGCTCTTCTTTTTCATGGTCGCGCAGGCGCAGGTTTTCTTCCCGCATGCCAAGGTTGAGCAGGAATTCGTGTGCATACTGTTTCCAGTAATCAAACCATTTCAGTTCCTCACCCGGTTTGCAGAAGAATTCGAGTTCCATTTGTTCGAATTCACGGGTCCGGAAAGTGAAGTTACCCGGTGTGATTTCGTTCCGGAAGCTTTTGCCGATCTGGGCAATCCCGAATGGCAGTTTTTTGCGCATCGTCCGCTGTACATTTTTAAAATTGACGAAGATCCCCTGTGCGGTTTCCGGGCGCAGGTATAATTCGTTTGTGCTGTCTTCGGTCACGCCCTGGTACGTTTTGAACATCAGATTAAACTGGCGGATGCCGGTCCAGTCTTTGCTGCCGCAATCCGGGCAGGCAATATCATGTGCTTTGATCAGTTCTTCCATTTTTTCAAACGGCAGGCCGTCAACGATCATTTCGATGCCTTTTTCCTGGAGGGCGTTTTCGATCAATTTATCAGCGCGGTGCCTTGCTTTACAGTGTTTACAGTCGATCATCGGGTCATTGAAGTTGCCGATGTGGCCGCTTGCTTCCCATGTGCGCGGGTTCATTAAAATCGCGGCATCAAGACCGACATTGTACGGTGATTCCTGAATGAACTTCTGCCACCATGCTTTTTTGATGTTGTTTTTGAATTCAACGCCAAGCGGGCCGTAATCCCATGTGTTGGCCAGGCCCCCGTAAATTTCGGACCCCGGGAAAATAAATCCGCGATGTTTGGCGTGCGCTACAATCTGGTCCATTGTCACCATTTTTAAAATCTCTCCTTTTTTCATTGAAATGGTTTCCCTGGGGACGAGATTTTTTTCAAAGCAAAAAGCTCTCCTCCTCAGGCTTTTCGCCTGGGGACGAGAGCTTTTCATTCCCGCGGTTCCACCCCAGTTGATGCGCTTTAAAAAAGCACACCCACTTTCCATGAAAAATAACTCTGGACTGCCGTTTCGCATGGTTCCTTGCCGGGCTTGCACCATCCCCGGCTCGCTTGTTTAAGGAGTTTTCCAGCTACTATTGATCCTTCATCGTCGCTAATTGAATTAAAAATACTATACCAAAAAGAAACGGGCCGCGTCAATGGGCGGAAAAAAATTTAGGCAGCGGCAGTTTTTTATTTTTTCCCTATTTAAGCAGGTTCAACTGACCGCTAAATGTCAAATGCTCATCTGATTTGTGCCTTTCAGCTGCTTTGATCAGACAAATGCATCAATAATCAGGGTGACGAAAAAGGCTGCAAATGACAGCAAGGTTTCCAATACGGTCCAGGTCTTGAATGTCTGTTTCACGGACAGGCCGAGATACTCCTTCACCAGCCAGAATCCTGCATCATTCACATGAGAGAACATCAGCGATCCGGCACCGGTCGCAATTACCAACAGCGGAAGATTAACCCCTGTCATATGGACGACGATTGGATCGACGATGCCGGCAGCGGTTGTCAGTGCGACGGTCGCGGAGCCGGTTGCGATACGAATCAGCCCGGCAATGACAAAGGCCATAATCAGCGGAGAAAGCTGCCATTGCGTGACAACCTGGGCAATCGCGTCCCCGACACCCGAGGAGATCAGGATTTGTTTAAATGCACCGCCCGCACCAATGATCATCATAATCGATGCCAGCGGAGCCAGAGAGTCTCCGGTCAGCTTATTGATCAATTTCCGGCTGATGCCCTGTCTGATTCCTAACAGGTAATAGGCAACAAACACTGAAATGATTAAAGCGATCAGTGGATGGCCGATAAAGTTCAATACGTTTGCCAGCTGGGATGGCATCGGAACAAACGGGACAATAACCGTTCCTACCATTAAGATGATTGGCAGCAGAATCGTAAAGAATGAAACACCGGTGGACGGGTAGGATTTCGCAGAAACGTTTGCCGCAACGACTTTCGGTTCCGTTTCCGGTACCACCCGTTTGCTTATATAATAAGCAAACAGCGGGCCGCCGATAATGCCGGCAATTAATGTGACGATCAATGAATAAATCAGAACCTGTCCTACATCAGCATGGAAGATTCCAATGGCTGCCATTGCTCCCGGATGGGGCGGAACAATGCCGTGTGAAATGGACAATGCTGAAATCATCGGGATCGCGATCAGCAGCAGATTTTTCTTTGTTGTTTTCTGAATCGCGATCACCAGTGGCAGCAGAATCACAAGCCCGACTTCAAAAAATACCGGGATGCTGATAATTAATCCAGCAAAGAAAGTGGCCCACGGAAGATTCCGTTCACCGAATGCGCGGGTGAAGAAGTTTGAAATCTGAACACCCGCTCCGGACTCAGACATCATCTTCCCAAGAATGGTACCGAGCGCCAGAATGCCCAGCAACGAACTGAGAATACCACCGACACCCTGCTCATAATTTGTTGCAATTTTCGTAAGCGGCAAGCCCGCCGCAAGACCAAGCAGCAGACTTGCGACCGACAGACTGATAAATGCATGCCATTTAAAAACGGTTACCCCGACAATGACGAGAGCGATGGCAAGCACAGTAATCGTAATGAGGTAGGCACTGCTCATGCAAATCACATCTTTCTTTTGGTTTTTATTATGGATATTTTTCGCTTAAAAACTTCACTTTTTACTTATTGGACAAATGCCGTTACTTTATGTGCGAATTGTTCCGCATTCTTTTCAACGCGCGTGTAGTTTCCATTTTCTGCACCCTTTGTTAGGACACTTCCGATGCCGACTGCAAAACAGCCTTGATCCAGCCAGTCCGTAACATTCTGCAAGTTAACACCGCCGGTCGGCATCAGTTGAATATTCGGCAGCGGCCCTTTGATATTTTTGATAAATCCGGTTCCAACCGTACTTCCAGGGAAGACTTTGACGACATCAACACCGGACTTCAACGCTTCGACCATCTCCGTTACAGTCAGACAGCCGGGTAAATAAGGAACGGAATACAGGTTGCACACCGCACTGATTTCTTTTGAAAAATTCGGGCTGACAACGAATGCGGCGCCGTAAAGAATCGATAACCTGGCCGTTTCCGCATCAAGCACTGTACCTGCTCCGATCAGCGCATCCTGCTGCCGTTCGGACAATTTTCGAATGGCTTCCAGGCAATTTGGTGTCGTAAAAGCCACCTCGATACTCCGGATCCCGCCGCGAATGCATGCTTCTGAAATGTTGACAGCATCCTCTGCGTCACTTCCGCGGACGACAGCCACCAGGCGATCGCGGTTCATTTTATTCAGCACTTCATATTTATTTAACATCTTTTCTCTCTCCTCTCCTTCAATCAAACCATGCGTACGGCGCCATGTGCAGCTGATGCTGTATTCCCGGCATAAAGTTTCAGGAATTGGCTGGCTTCGTGTTTGATGTAGTTCAGTTTTTCTCTTCTTTCGGATAGTTCATTTTCACTGACTTCAAGTTCAATCGAACGCTCTGGCACATTAATAGAGATCATGTCACCATTTTGCACGAGTGCCAATGTCCCGCCTTCTGCAGCCTCAGGACTCATATAACCGATTGACAGGCCTGCCGATGCGCCGGAGAAACGGCCGTCTGTTACCAATGCAATTTTTTTGAACCGCGAAAGAATTTCCGTACAGCGGTGCAGTTCGCGCATGCCCGGCCCGCCTTTTGGCCCTTCATAACGGATCACAATGACATGGTTTTCTGAAATTTCACCGGCATTATAGGCTTCCATGAACTGTTCCTCTGAGTTGAAAACCATTGCCGGAGCAGTCAGTTGCATCATATCTTCCGGAACAGCTGATTGTTTGATTAATGCACCCTGGTCTGCCAGATTCCCTTTCAGGACTGCAATGCCGCCTTCCGGTTCAATCGGTTCGTTCAGCGGATGAATCATTCCGCGGTCAAGTACTTTGGCTTCCGCAATGTTTTCGCCTACTGTCTTGCCGGTTACTGTAAGACTATCCTGATGCAACAGCGGCGACAGTTCTTTCATCAATGCCGGGACACCACCCGCCCGCTTCAGATCATTGGTTGTAAAGTTATTGTTATTTGGCGTAACTGCCGCAATAAATGGAACCTTACGGCTGATCCGGTCAAAGGTATCCAGCGTAAGTTCAATTCCTGCTTCACGCGCAATAGCCGGAAGATGCAGGCAGGCATTTAAAGAACCGCCCATGGCAAGTAAAACAGAGATCGCATTTTCAAAAGCTGCTTTTGTCATGATATCTTTCGCCCGGATATTTTTTTTCACCAGTTCAACTGCCTGGCGTCCTGCGGCTTTGGCAGCTTCAAGCTGTTCATCCGACAGTGCTCTCATCCAGGACGTACCCGGCAAAGCGAGCCCCAGCGCTTCTGAAAGCCCCTGCATTGTATTCGCTGTCCCGAGGAATGGGCAGGCACCGGCGCATGGATAGTACTTCCGCGTCACCCCGACCAGCCCTTCTTCATCCAGGTCACCGGAAAGAAACTGCTGGCGGGCTGCTTTGGATTCTTTTGGTTTGATATAATTGGGCATCACGCCGCCAAGCACCACAACGCTCGGGAGATTTAGACGTGCCGCGCTCATCAGCATTCCAGGAACAATCTTATCGCAGGAACTGAGCATGACCATGCCATCAAATATTTCATGGGCGCGAACCATGGTTTCGACACTGTCGGCAACGATTTCCCGGCTTGGGAGCGAATACTTCATCCCGTCATGTCCCTGGGCGATCCCATCACAGACGGCAATGGTATTGAATTCAAGTGGGTATCCACCCGCTTCGAGAACGCCTTTTTTCACATATTCAGCAACTTTTCTGAGATGCACATGGCCGGGAACAATTTCATTCCATGAATTTGCGATCGCGATAATCGGGCGATCCATCATGTCATAAGGCACACCGCTTGAACATAAATGGCCTTTTAAAATCGCCCGGGTATAAGGTTTGATTTGCGATAAACGATTTTTCATTTTACAGACTTCCCTTCAAGTCATTGGATTTTCTTATGAAAAACGGTTATTCCCTAAACTGCGAATGTTGAAAAGCCGCAATATCATTCCATTCATCATTCAGCTTTCTCGAAAGGCGGATGAAAATTGGAAATAACTGTTGATAAATGGCAGCGTTTTCCGGTATCGGCTGATGGCTGTGTACTGAGCCAATCATTTGGGAAACCACATTCAGACTGTCAGTTCCTCCGGTTGCGTACAGCCCAAGAACAGCGGCCCCGAGGCAGGAGCTCTCGAAACTTTCCGGAACATTTACCGGTTGAGTAAAAATGTCAGCCATCATTTGGCGCCATAATGCAGAGCGGGCAAACCCGCCGGTCGCTTGAATCCGTTTCGGCTCACCGGTTCTTTCCCTCATGGCCAGCATGACACTGTAAAGGTTATAAATGATCCCTTCCATTACCGCCCGGATCATATGCTGTTTCTCATGGTGCAAGGTTAAGCCAAAGAAAGCGCCGCGGGCATTCGGGTTCCACAGGGGTGCGCGTTCACCGCTGAAATAAGGTTGGAAAATTAATCCATCCGAACCGGGGTTCACGCGTGAAGCCATTCGGGTCATGACATCGTAAGGACTGATGCCCAGCCGTTTTGCTGTCTCAACTTCCGCGGCTGCAAATTCGTCTCTTGCCCATCTCAGTACACCGCCGCCGTTATTCACAGGGCCGCCGACAACCCATTTGTCCTCCGTCAATGCATAGCAGAAAAGCCGTTCTTTTGGATCAGCAGCAGGATGATCGAGTACCGTCCGAATCGCCCCGCTTGTACCGATCGTTACTGCGACAACCCCCGGATCAATGGCATCTACCCCCAGGTTTGACAGAACACCATCACTTGCACCGAGCACAAACGGGGTGTCTTTGCTCAAGCCCATTTTTTCCGCATAAATGGGATCGATCCCTCTCATCACCTTGGTTGTCGGTACCGGATCTGACAAACGGTCCGCAGTAATTCCGGCTAATTTTAAAGCCTCTTCATCCCACGCCAGGCGATCCATTCTCATCAGGCCGGTGCAGGAGGCTATGGAATAGTCAACCACATATTGATGGAACAGCCGATAAAAAACGTATTCTTTAATTGAACTGAATTTTGCTGCTTTGTTAAAGATTTCAGGTTTTTCATGGCGCATCCAAATCAGTTTCGGCAGCGGAGACATCGGATGGATCGGTGTCCCTGTGCGCATATAGATCTCATGGCCACCCATTTCTTCCTTCAGTTTGCGCGACCATTCAATGCTTCGATTATCGGCCCATGTCATACACTTCATAAGCGGCCTGCCTTCCCGGTCTACGGGGATGACGCTGTGCATGGCACTGCTGAAGCTGACGAACCGGATCGTTTCCGGTCTTTGGCCGCTCTTTTCCACCACTTCATGAATGGCACCGAGGACAGCCTCAAAAATTTGATCGGGGTCCTGTTCTGCGGTAAATGCATCGGGCGTAAACAATGGATAACCATGATTCGCATTTGCCACGATTGTTCCGTCGATTTTATAAAGCACCGCTTTGGTACTGGTTGTTCCGATATCAACACCTATCATGTATGAACCACTCATTATAACAACCTTCTTTTCTATTTATTAATCGCTTACATCAAAACTTGCATACTTGTCGACAACTTAAATCCGAATAGAGTTTCAGGTATCACTTGTCGTGTTGGAAGCTCTCATTACCAAACCTGTTTTTTCAATCTTAACCGCTTACGTCACAACTTGCATACTTGCCGGCAATTTAAAGCCGAATAGAATTTCAGGTATCACTTGTCGTGTTGAAAGCTCTCATTACCAAACCTGTTTTTTCCATCTTAACCGCTTACGTCACAACTTGCATACTTGCCGGCAATTTAAAGCCGATTAGAGTC
>NZ_KB893992.1 GCF_000374345.1 Heyndrickxia acidiproducens DSM 23148 | reverse complement strand
ACGCACAAGATTTTATTGGCTCAAGAAATTAGGGATCAATAAAAGTAAAGCTTGGGAATGGGCAAACACAAGAAAAGGCTACTGGAGAATTGCCGGCAGCCATATCTTAACCAGAACCTTAACAAACGAACTCTTCCGAAGAGCAAGGTATATAAGTTTTCTGGATTATTATCTGTCTGTAAGGTCGTAAACTTTAGAACCGCCGTGTACGGAACCGTACGCACGGTGGTGTGAGAGGTCGGCTAATCAAATAATGATTAGCCTCCTACTCGATTAAAGGGCATAAAAAGAATAAACGCGGTCTATTCCGGGTTAATAGTAACAATCCCTGCCCGGCATGCCATAGTACCCCGGCATTGGCTGCATCATGCCTTGGCCCGTTCCCATCTGTCCCGGGTAGCCGCCGCCCATTTGACCCATCTGACCCATTTGGCCATGGCCATAGCCCGGCTGCATTGGATATCCCGGCATCCCTGTTTGCGGTCCGTAACCCGGCATTCCATGCGTCCCTGGATGCATGGAAGGGCACATACCCATCGGCTGGCCCGGTGTCATATGCCCAAAATGCTGGCCCGGCATGGTGTACCCGCCGTACGGCAGATTCGCGCCTGGCGAATCCATGTGGCCCATCGAACCCATCTGTCCCATTGAACCCATCTGTCCCATTGAACCCATTGGGCCTGCCGAATCCATTGATCCCATCTGCCCGATAGAGCCCATCGAACCCTTTCCCATTGTTCCGTATTGCCCTGCCATATCCATGTCATCATCATAATAAGGCTGGCCGCCGCCAGAATAACTGCCATAATGTCCTAATCCTGAAGTTGAAGGGTAATTTCCATATGTGTGTTCCATCAAACCCACTCCTTTTTTATGTTCAACATAGCGTATGTGGATGCAGGCGCCGGGATATAGACATTTGCCCTGCATTTGTAAAAAAAATTAGGTATAAGCCTGTACGCAAGAAATTTGGAAGCTTTCCTCATTTCGTTTCAGTCCCGTAACCGGGATGTTTTCAGCTCATAAACATCCCGGTTACATCTTCAAACAAGCGTTTCATCTTGCTGCAGTATAGAAGCAGCAGGAGAGGCTAAGAAGGAATGTGGCCCCGCGATTATGATATAATAAAAAAACAAAGTGATATTTAATGGGGGGGATTGATTTGAAAATAGCGTTTATCTCAGACATCCATGGCAATGCAAACGCACTTGAAGCCGTTTTAGAGGATATTGCCAGCAAAAAAGCCGATAAAATTTTTGTGCTTGGCGATATTTGTTTTCGTGGACCGGAGCCGCAGCGCGCATATGATTTAGTCCAGTCATTACGTACCGATGTGATTAAAGGCAATGCGGATGAATGGGTGTACAGGGGCGTCGGCAGCGGAGAAGTGCCTGATGCAGCTTATGAAATCATGAACAAAGAACGCGACTGGATCGTTTCCCATATGGAACAGCAGACGGTTAAGGCGCTGCATGATTTGCCGCAGGAAATTAAATATAACGCCGGAGGGCTGCAGTTTCACGCTTTTCATGCGACACCGACGAGCCTGTTTGAAAATGTGCTGCCCGATGTGAAGAATGGAGATCTGGAAAATAAATTAATGGAAGATGAAGCCGATATTTATTTATACGGGCATATTCATACGCCGTATATCCGGACGGTAAACGGCAAAACCGTCATCAATCTCGGGAGTGTCGGCCTGCCGTTTGACGGAATAGCAAAAGCGTCTTATGCACTTGTTGAAACAGGCGGGAACGGCTTTCAAGCGGCAATTGTCCGGGTTGCATATGATGTGGGAAAAACCATCAGGCAGTTTGAAAAATCGGATTATCCGAACCGTGATAAACTGATTGATATTTTAAAGCGCGCCAAAAACGATTAAAAAGAACGGTAAAAAACACCTGGCTATCGGATTTTATGCCAGGTGTTTTTTTATCATTCACAAAAGAATCCCGTCCATCTGGACAGGATTCTTTTGAAATTAAATTTCCAGCCATTCCGTATGGAAGATGCCTTCTTTATCAATGCGCTGGTAAGTATGGGCGCCAAAGTAATCGCGCTGGGCCTGCAAAAGATTTGCCGGCAGCACTTCAGACCGGTAGGAATCGTAATAGGCAAGCGCGGCAGATAAAGTAGGAACCGGCACGCCGCAGCGGACAGCTGTTGACACAACTTCACGCAGTGCGCCCTGATAGTTTTCCACGATTTCCTTGAAATACGGATCAAGCAATAAGTTTTTAATTTTAGCATCGCGGTCATACGCATCTTTGATTTTTTGCAGGAATTGCGCGCGGATAATGCAGCCGCCGCGGAAAATCATCGCAATCTCGCCATAATTTAAATCCCAGTTGTATTCTTCGGATGCAACGCGCATTTGCGCAAAGCCCTGGGCATAAGAACAAATTTTGCTCATATATAAAGCTTTTCTGACCGATTCGATGAACGCTTGTTTATCACCATCAAACGCAGTTTCAGGGCCTCTTAACAGCTTGCTGGCAGCCACGCGTTCTTCTTTCATGGCAGAAATAAATCGTGCGAAAACAGATTCTGTAATTAATGGCAGCGGCACACCAAGATCGAGTGCACTTTGGCTTGTCCATTTGCCGGTGCCTTTTTGGCCGGCTGTATCAAGAATCATGTCTACAAGCGGTTTTCCTGTTTCAGGATCTTTTTTCGTAAAAATATCCGCGGTGATTTCAATCAGATAGCTGTCCAGTTCGCCTTTATTCCATTCTGAGAAGACTTCATGAAGCTCATCGGTATTCAATCCCAAAATGTTTTTCAGCAGGCTGTAGGATTCCGAGATCAGCTGCATATCGCCGTACTCGATGCCGTTATGAACCATCTTCACATAATGGCCGGCTCCGTCCGGTCCAATATATGTGGTGCACGGTTCCCCATTTACTTTTGCCGCAATATCTTTTAAAATCGGCGCAACCAAATCAAATGCTTCCTTTTGCCCGCCCGGCATAATCGATGGGCCGTGCAATGCGCCTTCTTCACCGCCGGAAACGCCGGTGCCGATAAAGTGGATGCCCAGTTCGCTTAGTTCACGGTTGCGGCGCTGTGTATCTTTGAAGAAAGTATTGCCGCCGTCGATCAAAATATCGCCTTTATCCAAAAGCGGTTTTAATTGTTCGATTGTCGCGTCAGTTGCCTGGCCGGCTTTGACCATCAGCAGAATTTTGCGCGGCTTTTCAAGGGAGTCAACAAATTCTTCAAGCGTGTAATAGCCGAATATATTTTTCCCTTCCGACTCTTTTAACATAAGATCTGTCTTTGATCGGGAACGGTTAAAGACGGAAACAGTATAGCCTCTGCTTTCAATATTCCATGCAAGGTTTTTGCCCATAACTGCTAAACCGACAACACCGATTTGCTGTTTGCTCAATATAGCCACCTCATTGCTTCTTATTATGTAGAGTCTTTCATCGTATGTAACATACAAATGGAAGTCTTACATTATTGTACCAAATTACGCTTATCATTATAAATCAAAAAACGTATCATTCGCAAAAATTTTATCCTGCGGCGGTTGCCGGCCAGGTTTTTCTGTAACACAGACGGTTACTTTTTTTCGGGTTCTTACAGTATAATGGACTGGGAAGGATATCCTTTACATAGATTTTGCAATAGAAAGGAGGGATTCCCGATTGGGCATTGTCCTGGTGGAAATCTGTGAAGGCAGTCTGATTCATACCATTGATATGGAGGCTGAATTGGAATCCCAATATCCCGAAGTTGCGGTTATTTCAAATGAGTGCTTAATGTCTTGCGGATTATGCGCATACAGCCCGTTTGCCATTGTAAACGGAAAACGGGTGTTTGCCAAAACGGCTGGAGCCTGCATGGAAAAAATAAAAGCACGAATCGACGCGGAACTGGCTGATTTGTCTGAATAAACGTATATAAAAAAGGTTCTCGTTTGATTCCTGATTCTATATTATAATGGGTGTGAGATGAATTGGGGGATGTCGCATGAATTTGTGGAGGGTATTCATCAACAGCTGCCTGCTGCCTGGTAAGAAAGCTGCTTTCCGTTTGAACCGGGTACGTATGGATGTAACGATTCTCTACATATTTATTCTGGTATTTTTGGTTTCGGTCCCCCGTGGTATTGAAATGGCAGCAGGCGGCTCCTTTTCCAAATCGCTTTCGATCATCCAGTTCATTTTTTATTTTTTGCTGATGTATTATCTTTTGGCTGTACTGCTAATGTTAGCGGGAATTTCCCTGCTTTCCGCTTGCGGCTGTGTGCTGCGGAGAATCATGCAAAGAAAGCTTGCGTACCAGCATTTATGGAAGATGTCGGCTTATATGTTAACTGTACCGCTTATGCTATATACCATTTTAAATGGATGGGCAGCAAAAAACGGGCTGGCAACAGGCTTCCTGCTGGGAATATATCCGCTTGCAGAGATGATATGGATGATCCGGATGTACCCGAAAACGACAATCAAACAGAAACAGGCATATTTAGGATGTATGGACAACAAAGAAGGAGAAAACAATGGCTGATAAGAAAATATGGCAGGAATTATGTTCAATGGTTCATCCCGGCCATGTATTCCAGGATGAGCCGCTTGGCAAATATACGTTCACAAAAACGGGAGGAAAAGCGGATTTCCTTGTCTTCCCTGAAAGTTTTGAAGAGGTTCAAAAAACGGTTCAATATGCAGTTGCTAATGATATTCCGTACACGATTTTGGGAAACGGTTCAAACCTGATTATTAAAGATGGCGGGATCCGCGGTATTGTTCTGATATTGACAAAACTCACAAAAATTTCGCTTCAGGGAAGCGAGATTACTGCCCAAAGCGGAGCGGCCATCATTGACGTTTCCCGTTATGCTCTAAAAGCAAAACTGACGGGTCTGGAATTTGCCTGCGGGATTCCGGGTTCTGTCGGCGGGGCGCTTTACATGAATGCGGGCGCATACGGCGGTGAAATTAAGGATGTGCTATCCCGCGCTGTTGTGCTGACGAAAACAGGGCAATTAAAACATCTGGAAAAAGAGGATTTATATTTTCATTACAGGAAAAGCTCGATTGCTGAAAATGGCGAGATTGTATTGGAAGGGGTTTTTAGCCTGGAACCGGGTGATGTCCAAAAAATTAAAGCGAGAATGGATGAGCTGACGTTTCTGAGGGAATCGAAACAGCCGCTTGAATATCCATCATGCGGCAGCGTATTTAAACGGCCGCCCGGTTATTTTGCCGGCAAACTGATCCAGGACAGCGGTCTCCAGGGGACGCAGATCGGCGGTGTCCAGGTCTCAACCAAACACGCCGGTTTCATGGTCAATGTCGGCGGCGGCACTGCAACCGACTATATGAACTTAATCAAACATGTCCAAAAAACAGTCAAACAAAAATTCGGCGTTGATCTTGAAACGGAAGTGAAAATTATTGGCGAGGACTTAAAAAAACAAGAGTCCTGATTATCCTAATTTCTGGCCCGGCGGACTTCCGGTGTTCTGCGACTTAAAAAAACAAGAGTCCTGATTATCCCCGGCAAGCGAATAACTCCGGCTTCGGAATTGGTTTTGCGGGACGGGGTTATTCAGCCTCGCGGGGCCGGGCTCTGCTGCTTTAAAATAGCCGATTATTTCCGCTGGATTTCCATGAGACGGTTTCCTTTATATTTAATTTTCACTTTATCTCCAATCGAATAATTCAAGTAGGTATCACAATCTGTTGTCAATGTTTTGCCGTTATTGAACCGGATTGCACAATACGGCTTGGTTGTCGTCGGCGCCAGCTTGATTTTTTTCTTTGTTTTCACGCCGGTGGCAACCGGCACAGATTTCCGGTTCGGAGAATAATACTTTTCAACAATCCTTACGCTTTTAAAGGAGCTGGCCGGGCGTTGATAAAATATAAGGCCGGCTAAAACCAAAATCACACATACCAATGCAACTAGTTTCCACGTTATCTTTGTCACGGAATATCCCTCTAATCCGACTGGCAATTGAAAGACTTTTTTGTTATGATATGAATCTGCTAACTAAAATATGTTTATACCCTTTTTTATTCCACAATTAAACTTTACCGCAGCATTATGGAAAAGCAAGTTCTTTGCAAGTTATGAAACTTTTTCCCGGTATGGCCGTATATAACAATAGTTTAGCAGGAAAGAAGGGATTGTATGAGTGAAATCACACTCTCGGTAAAAGGATTAACAAAGACAATCAAATCAAAAAAGATTGTCGACGGGGTCAGTTTTGATGTCAGAAAGGGAGAGGTATTCGGGCTGCTGGGGCCAAACGGGGCCGGCAAAACAACAATCATCAGAATGATTGTCTCTTTGATCAAACGCACGTCAGGCGAAGTTTATATCAGCGGCAAGAGCGTTGATGAGGATTTCATCGGGGCCATGAACGAAATCGGCGCGATTGTGGAAAATCCGGAATTTTATACATATATGTCCGGTTATAAAAATCTGCTGCACTATAAAAGAATGTCAAGAAAAGAAATCCCGGAAAGCAGGATTGCCGAAGTCGCGAAGCTGGTCAAGCTGGAAGCTGCATTACAACAAAAAGTCAAAACCTATTCTTTGGGCATGAGACAGCGGCTTGGCGTAGCGCAGGCCATTTTGCACAGCCCGTCTTTACTGATCCTCGATGAACCGACGAACGGCCTTGATCCGCAGGGAATCAGGGAATTCAGGGATTATTTGCACGATCTCGCTAGAAGCGGTGTTTCCGTATTGGTATCTTCCCATCTTCTCTCCGAAATGGAGTTGATGTGCGACCGCTATGCCATTATTGAAAAAGGAAAGTTGATCCATATTGAAACAATGGAAGAAACAACCGCAATTCAAAAAGATCTGCAGCGGGTTGTCTACTTCACAACAAATGACAGTCAAAAAGCAAAAGAGGTAATTGAAGAATTTTCAGGGCAGCCAGTTTCAATCATTGATGCGGCCCATATATCAGTCACCACTGCCTATGAGTCTGTTGCCGGGTTCAATGAAGCGCTCGTAAAGGCAGGCTGCAAAGTATATGAAATTACCTTTGAGAAGAAAACGCTGGAGGATCGTTTTCTTGAATTGACGAACCACGAAGCGGGGGTGGAAGAATCATGATGGGGCTTATACAGAATGAATGGATGAAAATTTTCGCACGGAAAAGTTCATGGATTTATATGATTCTGATTGTTGCCTTTGTACTGATTGCGGCGATTTTTTACAATAAAATGTACGGCAAGGACGATCCAAATTGGCGGTCATCGGTGCAAAAAGAATTGGCACAGAACCAGCAGCTTTTGAAAAAAGATCCGGAAAAGAATGCAGGACTTGCGCAAAATATCCGCATGAATCAGGACTACCTGAAATACAACATTAATCCAAAAGCGCATTCCAATTGGCATTTTATGAACAGCGTCATCATTTCGCTCGGCTCATTTGTTACTTTGTTCAGTATCATTATCTGCAGCGCAAATGTATCAGCGGAGTTTGCGACGGGTACGATTAAACAATTAATGATCCGGCCGCATCAAAGATGGAAAATCCTTTTGTCCAAATATATTGCGGTTACGCTTTATTCCATTTTGCTGTTAATCGTGTTATTTATTGCCGGCTATCTGATTGGCATGATATTTCAGGGCAGCAGCGGCTTCAATACGAAATTCATAGAGCAGAATTTAACCGGCGGCAGCTATTCAATAAAAGAAATCGGGCCACAGTTTCTCAAGAAAGCTGCACTGTTTCTGCCAAGCCTTGTGATGGTGACTGCGATTGCGTTTATGCTGTCCACTTTATTTAAAAATCAGGCACTGGCGGTCGGGATCGGAATTTTTATGCTGTTTATCACCAATACCTTGGGTGGTATACTGCTGTTTCTGATCGAGAAATACGATTGGATGAAATACTTAATCTTTCCGCATATGGATTTATCCATTTATGCCTACCAGCATGAACTTACTGATGGGGTAACCCTTGGATTTTCGTTAAGCATATTGGCTGTTTACTATCTTGTCTTTATGGTACTGTCGTTCTGGTATTTCCAAAAGCGGGACATCTCTTATTAACGGCTGGGAAACATCAGGCAGCCTGTCATTTAACTAAAAAGCCGCAAGTTTTATGAAGGAGCCTGTTCATGCAGGCTCCTTATTCGGTATACAAGCCGGAGATGATTTTCAGGTATAAGCAGAAAAAGCCGCCATTTTGGGACGTATAATTCCAGAAAAAGCCGAATAAATATTAATGAAAAATATTGCCTGCAAAACGTTTTGGAGGGCTCCATGAAAAAATCCGCATCTTTTCGTATAATCATAAAAGCGGCTGCATGGCTGCTTTTTATTGTCTATCTTCTTTATATGGCCGAGCTGTTGTTTTTTGTTTCCTTCCGCCACGCCGCCAGGATGGCGGACCATAATTTTATCCCGTTCAGAACAATCCGCATGTATATTGTGTATTACCGTTATTTTCAATTCGATATATGGTTTTCAAATCTTTTTGGGAATGTTTTATTCTTCATGCCGCTTGGCTTCTTTTTGCCCTGCCTTTTTGCGAAACTTAGAAGGGGATGGCTCGTTATCCTGATTTCTTTATGTGCATCAGGAGGAGCAGAAATATTGCAATGGAATTTCCAGGTCGGCGGTTTTGATGTCGACGATATATTGCTTAATACGCTCGGGGGAATATGCGGCTATTGGCTGTTTGCCCGGGTACGGAAAACCTGGTCAAAAATTAAAATTGAAATCTGGCGGTAATATGAATAGAAAATGGATGGGGCACAAATCCTAAGGGACAGCTGCAGGAAGTCCTTTAATTCCTCAGGATAAGTAATCAAAAAGATGGCGGAAGGATGTTGAACATTGTCAGATGAAAGACTGGTTGCGTTTTTAAACCGGGAACTGTCAAATTTTACGGTTATGTATATCAAACTTCACCGGTTCCACTGGTACATTCAGGGGCAGCGTTTTTTTACACTGCATCAATTTTTTGAAGATCTCTATGCTGAATTTTCGGCGCATATCGATGTGATTGCGGAAAGAATTTTGGCAATCGGGGGCAGGCCGCTTGCAACGATGTCAAAATTTCTTGATGTTCAAACATTGGCAGAAGCCACTGCTGACAATGAAGAGCGGGAGATCCTCAAAACTTTGGTTGCCGACTTCACGCAAATGTCAGAGGAAATCCGCAAAATCGGAATTCCGCTTGCAGAAGAGGGGCAGGATGCAGCCACTGCCGACTATTTGACGGGCTGTTTGAAGCGGTTTGATAAACATAAATGGATGCTTGAAGCATTGCTCGATCAGCGCTGAAAAGGGGATTTTGCACTTTTCGGCGCTGTTTTAATATGAAAAGGTGCTTGACTGATGTTTTTTGGCGAGCGCTCATGTTAAGCTTACAGTAGAATCTTTTTGGATGAGGGTGTAATAATCATGGGCTATATTGAAGAAATCAGGAAATTAACAGGTAAGCGCCCGCTGATATTGCCTGGCAGTGTCGTACTCGTACTGAATAAAGAAGAAAAGTTGCTTCTGCAGCAAAGAATCGAACCACGCGGTGTCTGGGGGCTTCCCGGAGGATTAATGGAACTGGGTGAATCTGCTGAAGAAACGGCGAGGCGTGAGGTGTATGAAGAAACAGGTTTGCAGCTAAAAGACTTGGAGCTTTTAAATTTATATTCCGGAAAAAATTATTTTGTCCGTCTGCAAAACGGCGACGAATTTTATTCGGTGACTGCTGCTTATGTGTGCCGTTCTTTTTTTGGGGAAGCACGTGTGAACTTAGATGAAGGGTTGAATATCGCTTTCTTTCCTTTGGATAAATTGCCTGAACAGCTTGTCGGCAGCCACCGGAGAATGATAGAAGAATACCGCATCAGGGAGCAGCGTACGCAAAACGAAAATGTCCAGCGCTGAAATGAAACCCCCTAAGCTGGTGATGGAGCCCAACTTAGGGGGTTTCAAATAAACTTTTCTATGCCAAATATACGAAATAGGCGACAAAAGCAACAAATAATACGTACATCAAAGGATGAACCTGTTTCGCTTTTCCGAGTACAAGCATAGCAATCGGATATAAAATAAATCCAAGTGCTATCCCGGTTGCCACGCTGTAAGTCAGCGGCATCATAATGATCGTTATGAAGGCGGGAATGGCGATCTCCAGCCGGCTCCAGTTAATTACCCTTATCTGCATGGCCATTAAAGCCCCAACGATGATCAGTGCAGGGGATGTAACTTCGGTGGAAATCACGGACAATAACGGCGAGAAGAACAAGGCAATGGCAAAACCGCCGGAAATAACAATTGAAGTAAAACCGGTGCGCCCCCCGGCAGCAATTCCGGAACTTGATTCAACCATTGTCGCCGGCGTCGAGGTACCTAAAATGCTGCCAAATACCCCGGCGAGCGAATCGGCCAGAAGTGCGCGCCCGGCATTCGGGATTTCGTTATGTTTCATTAAGCCTGCCTGCCCCGCTACAGCAATTAGTGTGCCGGCTGTGTCAAAGAAAGCCACGAATAGAAACGTAAAAATAACGGCAATCATATCGGGGTTCCATAAATCATCCAGGTGGAAAAAGACTTTTCCGAAAGTAGGCGTCAAACTTGGAATCGAACCGACAATCGTGTGCGGCACAGGAACGAGCCCGGTCAGCATCCCGGCAATTGTGGCGATGACAATGCCGAAAAAAATGCCTGCCTGTACGCCGCGTACGAGCAGTAACAGCATGACAATAAAACTAAAAATCGCAAGCATTACACCGGGCGATGTCATATCGCCGAGCGAAACGATAGTATCCGGGTTTGCAACAACGATACCCGTATTTTTTAACCCGATAAAAGCGATAAAAAACCCGATCCCGGCCACGATCGCGTGCTTTAAATCTTCCGGTATCATATTGATGATTTTTTCACGGATCTTAAGCAGGCTCAGGATGACGAATAAAATCCCCGAAACAAATACGCCCGCTAAAGCTGTCGGCCAGGGCACATGCATCCCGAGGCAGACGGAAAAGGTAAAAAAAGCGTTCAGCCCCATGCTGGGAGCGATACCAATCGGATAATTGGCCAGTAAGCCGATCAGCAATGTCCCGATCATGGATGCCAGGGCTGTCGCCGTAAAGACGGCGCCTTTATCCATACCCGATTGGCTTAACACAACCGGGTTAACGATTAAAATATAGGCCATTGATAAAAAAGTGGTAACGCCAGCAATCGACTCCTGCCGATAGGATGTCCCGCGCGTTTGAAATTGAAAAAAATGCTGCATGAGATTTTCCCTCACTATTCTGTTGATAAATAAAGCATGCCCAATTAAGCACCGCTCTGTTTCCAAAATCGTGATAAAAGACAGCTTCTATAAGTTTTTCCTAAACACGCCTTGTTACACATAAAAAGCCGGACATGCCGCATGGATGTATAGATGCCCGAATGAACGAAAAAGGTCGGGAATATACGTGCTGCAGCAATCTTCCGGCTTTAGGTACTAACAAAGATGACGGTTTGCTAAACATGTTTTCACCATTGTAGTCAAGCTTTTTACGGCAGCTTGGTAGAGACGTTTAGGCCTTTTTTCTAAACTTATACAAGGTACACAATTAAAACGAATGGTTAAAATTATACAAGATTCATATAAAAATAGCAAGGAACACGATAACACCAAAAAATCAGAAACGATGGGGTCAAAATAAAAAACGGGCCGTACGGTAAATCACGCTGCAACTATACAATACGAACGAAGCACGGCCATTCCATGATTAGCCTGGTAAATGCGCTAACCATAAATGGCAATTGAACCGGTAATATAGTCAAATCTATTATTTTTTCATGAGCGGGGATTTGTCCCTTTCCATTATTTCTGTTTTTTCATATTTTAAAGTACCAGTTAGCGGGGAGGTGAAGACATGTCTGAACAAGGATATAACTGGTTCCCACTGATCGTTGTTCTGTTTATTTTATTGATTATCGTGGGTACTTCCTATGGTTACGGAGGCGGATATTAATCCGTAAACCGCAAAAAAGAAGCGCTGAAACAGGCGCTTCTTTTTTGTTAGTGTTTTTCGGGCAAGCAAGAAGACATGGCGGCCGTTATTGCTTTTACAGGCTTACGATATAAAAAGCACGGCAGGCCGGGCAGGTCTATTCTTGCAGCAGCCGGGATTGCTGTATTTTTACATGAGGGTTTGGAAAAGCAAAAACACGTTCAAACAAATGACCAGGCCGGCTACAATCCAGGCAATGAAGCTGGTCACTTTATGGTTGACCAAACTGCCCATTATTTTTTTATTGCTTGTAAACATGATTAGCGGGACCAATGCGAAAATAATGCCAAAAGACAGGATGACCTGGCTGATTACAAGCGCGCTGGTCGGATTAATGCCGGACATAATAATCAATAGCGGCGGGACCGTGGTAATCGCTCTGCGCAAATAAAGGTTGATCCGCTTGTTGATAAAGCCCTGCATCACGACATCGCCTGATAAAGTTCCGACAGAAGAACTCGATAATCCCGCGATTAAAAGGCCAAGGCCAAAGGAGATTGCCGCGGCCGGACCGATGTATGTCTCGAATTGGCTGAAGGCCACACTTAAATCATCCACGACAATATGATGTTTAAAAAATACCGCGGACGCAATCACCAGCATGGAAATATTAATGGCCCCTGCAATCAGCATCGCAATACAAATATCAACAAACTCAAATTGAAAGATCTTTCTTTTTTCACGCTCATTGCGGCCGACGATCCGGCTCTGCGTTAAGGATGAGTGCAAGTAAATGGCATGAGGCATCACTGTGGCGCCGAGAATACCGGCTGCCAGTAGGATACTGCCGGTACCTTCGAATTTAGGCGTGACCAGTCCGCCAAATACCGCGCTCAATTCAGGTTTTGCAAGAAAGGTTTGGAAGGCAAAAGCCAAAACCACAATCATGACCATTGCCGCAATCGCAGCTTCAAGCGAACGGTAGCCGCGGCGCTGAAGCTCTAATATCGCAAATGACCCGGCTGCCGTGATAAGGGCTGCCGGCAGCATCGGAATCCCAAAGATCAGATAAAGCCCTAAAGCCGCTCCGATAAATTCAGCTAAATCCGTTGCAATGATCACCAGCTCGCTTTGGATCCACAGGAAATACGAAACGCCTTTAGGGAAGCGGTCATGGGCCACTTCCGGCAGGTTTCTGCCCGTTGCAATCCCCAATTTTGCGGATAAAGACTGGATCAGCACGGCCATTAGATTTGAGAACAAAATGACCCATAGCAAGGTATAACCGTATTTTGAACCCGCTGTAATATTCGTCGCGAAGTTGCCGGGATCAATATAAGCAACACCGGCAATAAAAGCAGGACCCAGAAATGGCAGGATTCGTTTGAACCCTTTGACATCGCCTCTTAATACGGCTTGTGCACTTAAGCTGTTGTGGTCAACACGCGTCAACACTTTTTGGTTGATGGTTTTGTCACTCATTTATTTGTTTCCCCCTACTCGAAATTTAAACCTCGTTCAAAAAAGTTTCCCGAGGGAAAATTCTATCCGATACTATTGTATTCAATAACCATAAAAATGTAAACCCATTTACCTGCATTTTTCCCTATGTATTTTGTGGAAAACGTATGGTTTATTATACAAATCATTTTTTTCGCCCCGCTGCAAATGGAAAACAGGTTTAGAAAGAAGCAATCCGCTATCATGATTACAAATCAATAAAATTGCGTGAATGCTTCTCTTTATTCTTGCGGGGTTTGTGGTATATATAAATTAAGCAAAACAAATCCGGGTGTAAGCGGGAGGATTTTGTTTGGCGGCGATTTTGCCGGCCGCGGATAAGAAGGGAGACAGAAATATTGAATCAGGAAGAGATCGTGAATTTATTTCAATCCAGGCAGCCTTCGATTCAGGGGCTGGAAGGATTACAAAAGTTTGCGGTGCTGTTGCCGCTTGTCCGTGTAAATGGGGAACTTGAGGTATTATTTGAAGTAAGGTCCGAGCATTTGCGGAAGCAGCCGGGGGAGATTTGTTTTCCGGGCGGGAAAATTGAACGAACAGATGAAACACCGGGTGCGGCTGCCATCCGCGAAACGGCAGAAGAACTGCAAATTGATCAGAAAGCTGTCACCCGGCTGCTGCCGCTTGACTATGTTGTATCTTCTTTCGGCAACCGTGTCGTTTATCCCTATTTCGGTTTTTTGGAACATAGTGAATTCCATCCTAATCCGGATGAAGTGGAGGAAATTTTTACAATTCCGCTAGCTTATCTGATGAAAATAGAGCCGGAGTGCTACCGGTTGCAATTTCACGTCGAACCGGAGCAGGCTTTTCCATTCCATTTAATCAGGGGCGGAAAGGCATATAAGTGGAATACGCAGCAAATGACCGAGTACTTTTACTATTATGGGGATTACGTGATATGGGGTCTAACTGCAGGGATTTTAAAGAACTTTATCGACATTTTGAAAACCGGTCTGTAGTGGCCGGTTTCCCGTTACGCTCAAGTGGATTTTTAAATGTAAAAAATTGAAAAACATTATTAATATTGCACATTGTGCTAACAACACATAAAATAAATAAAATAACCGTTGTTACAATCAAATATGCCTGTTCAATTTCTTCTTTTTATTATAGAATGAATTTTATAGTTGGCCTTAAAGTAAGTTTCCATCTTAAGCTTTAAGGTGAATTTTCATCGGGAGATAATGAGAGGAATTGAGGGGCAAATGGTGCAGAACAGTTTGGTAAGGGATGCAACGATTCAAGATTTGGACGCGATCCTGAACATTTATAATGCTTATATAGGAAACGGGATAATTACAGCTGATACAGACCTGGTGACAACAGCAGAAAGGATACCTTGGTTTAAGCAGCACCGCCCGGAATCGCGCCCGTTATGGGTGCTCGAATCCGGGGGGGAGATTGCAGCCTGGATCAGCCTGAGTAATTTTTACGGCCGGCCTGCTTACCAATCAACAGCGGAAGTGAGCATATATATTCATGAGAAACACACAGGAAAAGGACTCGGCAAATATCTGCTGCAGAAAATGATTGATGCCTGCCCGTCTCTGCATGTTGAAACGCTTTTGGGATTTATTTTTAGCGAAAACCTGGCAAGTATCAGGCTGTTTTCCCATTTTGGCTTTGACCAGTGGGGACTTCTGCCGCAAGTAGCCGAATTGGCCGGTTCGAAACATGATTTGGTCATTCTCGGAAAGAAGCTGTCACAATAAAACTTTAAGCGTGGAAAACAGAAGAAAATTCAAGGGAGTTAGTATGTGATGAAAATTGAAATATGGTCAGATTTTTCCTGCTCTGATTGCTATCTCGGTGAACGCCGGCTCAGACAGGCAATTAAACAATTTGGTCATGATGATAATATTCAAATTGAGTACCGGAGTTATGAAATAGAACCGGATACAGCGGTGAAAACCGGAAGTGATGCCGGCGCAGTACAGGCAAAGCGGCCCGGCCTTGCAGGGAAGGAAGCGGAAATGTTAAATAAAAGCGCGGCGAAACAAGTGATATCCGCAGGCAAGGGTTACCTTCCGGATAAAACAGTCCCGGCAAATACATTTGACGCCCACCGGTTAATGCATTTTTCCAAGCAGTTCGGGAAACAAAAGGAAATTGTACATGGCTTGTTTCATGCTTACTTGATCGGAGGGAAGCACCTCGCAAACGAAGAAGTGCTTTTGGATATTGCAACCGGGGCAGGCCTGGACAGGGAAAGGGTTAAACAGATGCTTAAAAGCAAGACACACGAAGCAGACGTGAAAAAGGATGAAGCGGAAGCAGAGAAACTGGGGGCAGCCGGTATGCCGCTTGTTGTCATCAACCGCAAATATGCTGTTTCAGGCGCCCGCCCTGTTGAAATATTTCTCCAGTCCTTGCATCAGGCATGGCGTGAAGAAAATTTCCGGCCGGCGATGGAAAAACAGGCATAAATATACGCAGGATGGCGTTGTGCCATCCTGCGTAAAAAATGAAAAAAGCGCCAAATCCGTGGCGCTTTTTTCGGGTTTTTTATTAATTGCGGCGGCTAAAGACTGCACTCCACATTGTGCATGCATAACGCGTGTCTGCCGGCTTACGCAATTCAGCTCATCGCTGTTTAAATATAACACAAATGAACCAGAAAGGCAAACAGATATTTGCCAAAAACAGAAGCCGGAGCATTTTATGTGCCCGGCTTCTATTTTGTATCCTACCAGCGATGTGCCTTTGCATTGCTCCTGAGAATGATTGTATTTTGTGTGACTTCCGTCTGGCCATTCACCTGCGACTTCGAATGTTTACGCCGTGTCCAATTATGGTGAAACAGTTCTGAGTGCGGATCAAGCTGTTCCTTGTAACTCATTCAATCACCTCATGGAAGGATATGGATACTTTTTCGATATTCAGCTGCGAATATCTTTTATAGAATGCCCAAAAAGAAAAAAATCATTACACATTGTGCTAACAACCAATTATATATCAGCTCGACCAGCATAAAAACGCGGAAATTATCAAGCAGCAACAATATGCGGGCCCAACAATAGACTGATTTTTCCAATAGCAAGGGATCAGCTCATAAATTATCATGATACACATTGTGCTAAAAACACATAAAAAAATAGTTAAGACAAAAATTACGGCAAACCCTCCAAAAAATACAAAAATACAATTTTTTTAATCGCAAAAATGGGCATTCAAATAATCATATCCAGGTATCGAACATAATATATAAGAAAAATAGCTTGTGAAAAAAGGGGTGGTGCCGCGTTTGCTTCAATTCAGTTCTTCTGCCTATTCTACAGTGTTTCCATGACAGTGTTTTCCTTCATACGAAATCGGGCCTAAACAAATTCTCCAGCAAACAGAAAAACTTTTTTCGTTGCCGCAGGTGGTCCCCTGTGTTTCTTACTCCACTATTTTGAAAGCGCTTTAAAGCCAAGGCAATGTTTGAATAAATCATTAGATGGTTTTAAATGGTAACCTTTTTGTTGACACTAATGGTATGGATCAAAACATGGAGGTGACAAACTTTGAATATTGAGAAAGCCGTTGAAGTCATTGAACGTATGCGTTTGCCGAATGGTGCTTATACAGCCAGCCTCTCCCAGGATTACCATTATGTTTGGATTAGAGATGTCGTTTATACCGTTCTGCCGTTTTTATCAACACCTTCGCCCTATTATGAAAAGGCTTATCATGCTTTGCTCGACTTATTCTTACGTTACGAATGGAAAATCAATATCCATACGAAAAAAAGGCCGAAATATTTGTACGAATATATTCACGCCAGGTATTCAACTGACCTGGAAGAAATCCCCCAGGAGTGGGGCCATGCCCAAAATGATGCGATTGGCGCCTTTTTATGGGGGGTTGGTGAAGGCATCCACCATGGACAAAAAATTATCCGCAACGAAAAAGACCTGGATCTCATCCAGAAACTTGTTGACTATTTAGAATGCCTGCAGTACTGGCAGGCTGAAGACAATGGCATGTGGGAAGAGAATATGGAAATCCATGCCTCCAGTGTTGGCGCTTGTGTTGCTGGTTTAAAAGCTGTCAAAATGCTTGTCCATGTCAAAGATGAACTAATTGAAAAAGGGGAAGAAACGCTCGAAAACCTTTTACCAAGAGAAAGTGTCAGCAAACCGACTGATCTTGCCCTCTTGTCATTAATCTACCCTTACAGGCTGGTAGACCGCGAGATGGCCCTTCGGATTATCCATGATATTACTTCCACGCTTGAAAGAAAATACGGCTGTATTCGCTATGTTAACGACCTGTATTACAACGAAGGCAGCGAAGCCGAATGGTGTTTCGGTTTTCCATGGTTAGGTTTATGCTATTACGAACTGGGTATGTATGATAAGGCAAATGAATATGTCGGCAAAACGAAAAGCGTGATTTCGGAAAACTGGGAAGTGCCTGAGCTGTATATTGGCGGAAGGTATGAACCGAATGCCAACAATCCGCTTGCCTGGTCGGTTTCTTTGGCTTATCAGTTTTTAAAAACAATGAATGTCCAGTAAAACAGATAAATAAGCTTCAGGGTTAGGGAATATGAATTGCCCAAAAACCGTACAAAGGCTGTTTGATAAATACCGCTGCATATTCATTGCAAAGGATAAGCCATCCTTATCAGGAATATGTCGGACGGCATTTATTAAAACAGCTTATTTTTTTGATTGAAAACGGTTGCTATTATTTATAGATGTTTGCTAACTGTTTGATATGGGAACGGATACAATGAGAAGTTTTTGTGAAAACAAGGATTCGACAAAACTAGACCGGATTTTTTGCAGGATTCACAAATATATTAACGAATATGTAAATTAAGATTCAGGTGATGGAGGTGTGACATTGGAAAAATTGGAAAAAACGGTACAAAATCATCAACAAATTTCTCCTACAGAATTCGATACTTATCTGTTTCATGAAGGGACGCTCTATGAAAGCTATAAAACACTGGGTGCACATGCTGTTGAAATAGATGGGCAAAAGGGCGTTAAATTTGCGGTATGGGCTCCACATGCAAAAAGTGTTTCTGTTGTTGGAAGCTTTAATGATTGGGAAGGGAGCAGCCACCCGATGCTGCAAACGGCAGATTCAGGCATTTGGGTACTGTTTGTGCCCGGGCTCAAATCAGGAGAACTTTACAAGTATGAGATCGAAACACCAGATGGCCAAAAAGTTTTAAAAGCCGACCCTTACGCTTTTTATTCTGAACTTCGCCCGAAAACAGCGTCCATTGTTTACGAACTTGACAATTACACCTGGCATGACCACAGATGGATGAAGCATAAACCCAAGTATGATCCGTACCATAAACCAATGTTGATTTACGAAATGCATTTTGGCTCATGGAAAAAGAAACCAAACGGTGATTTTTTCACTTACCGGGAAATGGCTGATGAATGTATCAGCTATCTCACAGAACACGGCTATACACATATTGAACTGATGCCGATGATGGAACATCCTTTTGACCGCTCATGGGGCTATCAGATCACAGGTTTCTATTCCATTACAAGCCGCTACGGAAAACCTGAAGACTTCATGTATTTTGTCGATCAATGCCATCAAAACGGGATCGGCATTATATTGGATTGGGTACCGGTCCATTTTTGCAAGGATGCACATGGTTTAGGCAGGTTTGACGGCACGCCACTGTATGAACCGGTTGATCCGGATCAGGCGGAAAGGCCGATTTGGGGTACATATAATTTTGATTTTAAAAAGCCGGAGATTTTCAGTTTCTTAATTTCAAATGCCATCTTTTGGATGGATGTTTACCATATCGACGGTTTTCGGGTGGATGCGGTGTCATCACTCATTTATTTGAATCATGACCGCGGTGATGGAAAAAAAATCACCAATCAATATGGCGGTGATGAAAATCCGGAAGCAGTCGATTTTATTAAGAAACTGAACGAAGCCGTCTTCCGTAAATTTCCGAACGCGCTCATGATTGCGGAAGAAGCAACAGCCTGGCCGCTCGTCACAGCCCCAACTTATGACCGCGGACTCGGATTTAATTTTAAATGGAATATGGGCTGGGTACATGACGTGCTCCGTTATATGCAGACGGATGAGGACAAAAGGCCTGAAGTGCATAACTTGCTGACATTTTCCTTCCATTACGCTTTTTCTGAAAATTACGTGCTGCCTTTTTCACATGATGAAGTGGTGTACGGCAAAAGGTCGTTGTTGAATAAAATGCCGGGGGATTTTCCACAAAAATTTGCAAATTTAAGGCTGCTATACGCTTACTTTATTACACATCCAGGTAAAAAACTAATATTCATGGGAAGTGAATTTGGACAATTTGATGAGTGGAAAGATTTGACGGAACTGGATTGGAACCTTTTCGAATTTGACACGCACCGGAAATTTTTCCAATACACAAAAGCTTTGAATGCGTTTTACAATGAAACGAGAAGTTTGTGGCGGCTTGACCACGAACAGGAAGGCTTTGAATGGATTGACGCGAATAATCGCCGGCAAAGTATCATAATTTTTATTAGAAAAGGGAAACGGCGGGGAGATTATTGTATTGTTCTTTGCAATTTTTCAAAGAAAAAGTATGAAAATTTCAGAATTGGCGTTCCTTCCTTCGGGAAATATATAGAAATTTTCAACAGTGACGATGAAAAATTCGGCGGCAGCGGGCAATTAAATAAAAATGCAATCCAAGTGGACAAAGAACCTTTTCACAACCAGCCATACAGTATGGCAATCAACATTCCCCCATTAAGTGCACTGATTTTCGAAAAACAAACAACAAAACGGCGAAGGGGTGGCAGAAAATAATGGAAGGAAAAAAATGGATGGCAATGTTACTGGCAGGAGGGCAGGGAACGAGGCTGGGCGATTTAACAACGCAATTGGCAAAACCTGCAGTCCCTTTCGGAGGAAAGTATAGAATAATAGATTTCTCACTGAGCAACTGCATGCATTCGGGCATAGATACGGTCGGCGTGCTCACGCAGTATGAACCGCTTGTATTAAATTCTTATGTCGGCAATGGCAGGGCCTGGGATTTGGACAGGAATTTCGGCGGCACAACCGTTCTTCCCCCTTATGTAGGAAAGGACGGCGGCAAATGGTATAAAGGGACGGCAAACGCAGTCTATCAGAATATCAATTATATAGATTATTATAATCCGGAATATGTTGTGATCCTTTCGGGAGACCATATTTATAAAATGGATTATAAAAAATTATTAAAATACCATATTGAAAAAGGGGCACAGGCGAGTATCGCTGTCATTGAAGTGCCATGGCAGGAAGCAAGCCGCTTCGGCATCATGGTGACCAACTCAGAAGGGAAAATCGTCGAGTTTGAAGAAAAACCGCAGTTTCCAAAGAGCAATCTGGCTTCCATGGGTGTCTATCTATTTAATTGGAAGCTGTTGAGGCAGTATTTAATCCAGGATGAGAAAAACGCTTCTTCTTCCAATGATTTCGGCAAGGATATTATTCCGAAAATGCTGAAAGATAAAAATAAAATGTACGCTTACGAATTTCAGGGGTATTGGAAAGATGTCGGGACAGTTCAAAGTTTTTGGGAAGCCCATATGGACCTGTTAAAAGACGAACCGGCCTTTGAATTGGATGATCCCAATTGGAAGATTTTTACTGGAAATGCGAACCATCCGCCCCAATATATTGCACCGGAAGCAAATGTAAAAAATTCACTGGTCAATGAAGGCAGCTGGATCTACGGAAATGTTAGCCAATCTGTCATATCTTATAACGTCTATGTCGGCAAGAACAGCTATATAAAGGATTCGGTGATTATGCCAAACGTGACCATTGGCAATAATGTCACAATAGAGCGGGCCATTATTGCCAGCAATACGGTGATTGAAAACGGCGAGAAAATCGGCCCTGCGGTTAAATCAAACGACATCCAGCTATACAGCTGCCACCAGCCAATTTTAACCGATATCAAAGAAGTCTTATAAAGGAGGGGGCGTTGAATATGACGAATGTACTAGGGGTCATTAACTTAATTAATGAAAAACCAATTTTAAAAGAATTGACGCAGCATCGCTGTCTGGCTTCTGTTCCATTTGCAGGGCGGTACCGTCTGATTGATTTTGCATTTTCTAATTTCATTCATGCAGAAATTAACCAAGTTGCAGTATTTACAAAAGACAATGGCAGGTCGGTCATGGATCATATCGGTTCCGGGAAAGAATGGGATTTGGACCGCTACAACGGCGGCCTGTTTATTCTGCCGCCTGTCTGGGATGATAAACAACTGAGAGGGGATCTGGAGGGCTTTTATAACCATATAGAGTTTTTTGAGCGTGCGTCTTGCGATCTTGTCATGATTTCTCCGGGCCATCAAGTCAGCAAATTGGATATTTCCAAACTGATTGATTTTCACGAACGGTCACAGGCAGACATTACAGTGGTTTACAAAGAATACGATGGCGAACAAATTCAAAAACCGAATTACCACCAATGTGTTGTAGACAGGAACGATAATGTTATTGACCTCGAGATGTACACCGCGCCGAAAAAGGGTGACCGTGTTTGCCTCGAAACTTATGTCCTTCCCAAATCTTTGCTAATGGATCTTATTAAAACCTGCCATGAAAATGATGAAGTGGATTTTTTAAAAGACGCCATTAAAGCAAATATCCATAAATTTAATGTAAAAGGCTTTCACCATCAAGGCAATATGATTTTTATCCATTCCATGGACAGTTTTCACAGCGCTAACATGGCGCTTTTGGAACCGAATCATATCCGTGCATTTTTTTATGATGACTGGGAAATTTTTACGAAAATTAAACATGAACCGCCAACAAAATACGGACAAGCCTCCAATGTCACCAATTCTTTTATTGCAAATGGCTGTGACATTGAAGGAACGGTGGAAAACAGTGTGATTTTCCGTGGTGTAAAAATTAAAAAAGGGGCAATTGTCAAAAACAGTATCCTGATGCAGAAAACGGAAGTGGATGAGGATGCGGTGCTGGAAAATGTCATTGCCGATAAACAAGCGACCGTATCCCAGCATAAAGTAGTTGTTGGCACACAGGCGCACCCTAAAATTTTATGCAAAAAAGAAACGATATAACAACGGAGGAACCAACATGAACGTATTATTTGCAGCATCAGAATGCGCACCATTCATTAAAACGGGGGGACTGGGCGATGTGATTCATGCATTGCCCAGGGCTTTGGAAAAACAGAAGGTTAATACTGCTGTCATCCTCCCCAAATATGAGGACTTAAAACCGGAAGTGACGGAGCGGCTTACGTTTGTAACCAGTTTTCAAGTCCCGGTCGGATGGCGAAACCAATATTGCGGGATTGAGACCTTGGAAGAAGATGGCATCCGCTACTATTTTTTGGATAATGAATATTATTTTAAACGGCATGGCAGCTACGGGTATTTTGATGATGGCGAACGGTTTGCGTTTTTTTCAAGGGCGGTCCTTGAAGCGCTGCCGTACTTAGAAGCAAAACCTGATATTATCCATTGCCATGACTGGCAGACAGGGCCTGTACCAGTGCTTCTGAAAGCACATTATGGCAGCCATCCGTTCTATAAAGACATGAAAACTTTATTTACGATCCATAATCTGCGTTATCAGGGCGTATTTCCAAAAAGCGTACTTTCCGACCTGCTTGATTTGAGCGAGTTGTATTTTCATACCGACGGACTCGAGTTTTATGGAAATGTCAGCTACTTAAAAGCCGGGCTTGCCTATGCCGACTATATTACGACAGTCAGCCCGAGCTACGCAGCTGAAATTCAAATGCCGTATTATGGTGAACAATTGGACGGATTTTTGCGGATGAAAAGCGGGCAATTAAAAGGCATCGTCAACGGGATTGATACAGAACTTTACAATCCTGAAACAGATCAAGCGCTGTTTGCACCCTATAAAGACTATGAAGGAAAATTGGCAAATAAACGGGCGCTGCAGGAAGCCCTGCACCTGCCGGCAGATGAAAAAATTCCAGTTGCCGCAATGGTGACAAGGCTGGTTGAACAAAAAGGAATCGATCTAGTGCTGCGGGTGATGCAGGAAATGTTAAGCTTAAATATCCAGTTTGTGCTGCTTGGAACAGGGGAGAGGCAATACGAAGAAGCATTCCGCAATCTTGCGGCCCAACATCCGGATAAAGTCTCAGCACATCTGTATTTTGATGAATCTTTTTCCCGTAAGATTTACGCAGGCAGCGATTTGTTTCTGATGCCGTCCCAGTTTGAACCATGCGGTATCGGCCAATTGCTTGCCTTACGATACGGCACACTGCCGCTTGTCCGCGAAACCGGCGGATTGAAAGATACGATCCGGCCGTATAACGAATTTACTGATGAAGGTTACGGCTTTTCTTTTACCAATTACAATGCGCATGATATGCTTTTTACCATTGAACGTGCCGTTTGGTTTTACCGTTACCAGCCAAATACATGGAAAAAGCTTACAGAGCGTGCCATGAGCCTCGACTTCAGCTGGGCGTCTTCAGCCCATACATACATGGATCTGTACCGCGAAATTCTCGCAAAATAAAACGAAGGAAAAGACGCCTTGCATTGCAAGGCGTCTTTTAATGGGCCATAATTTTTCTTTTCCTGCTGATCGCTTTTAAAATAAAAATTTTGTCCTGAAAAGTTAACATATTCCAACTTCCGACTTTTATTTTCATGTGATCCCTCCTTTAATAATAGGATTCGACACTGTCATTTTTCCTTCAGAGGTGATTGTACCTTTATCATACCGCTTTTTTTAAGATGAAAAACCCTAAAAATTTCAACAAACTTTGCTATTTTCTTGCCCGTTTCTACCACAAATATTAGAATAAGAAAAGAAAAGAAGTCGAACCATGCAGCTTCGTTGTAAAAAGTGTATAGATTTGGAGGTTTTTTTTGATGAAAATTGGATGGATCGGGCTTGGCCATATGGGAAATCCGATGGCCCGTAATTTATTGGATGCGAACTTTGACGTTTATGTATATAACCGCACAATCTCAAAGACAAAAGAAGTTGCCGAAGCCGGCGCCACGGTTTGCGCTTCTCCCAGGGAAGTCACAGAGCAGGCGGATGTGGTGATTACGATGCTGTCCAATGCTGCCGCTGTGGAAGCAGTGCTGCAGGCGAATCATGGCATTTTGGCGGGTTTATCAGAGGGGAAAATCGTGATCGATATGAGCACGGTCAGCCCGGATGACTCCGCCCGGTTTGCACAATGGGTGGAAAACCGTGGCGGGCACTTTATTGACGCGCCTGTTTCCGGTTCTGTTGCGCCTGCTAAAGAAGGGAACCTTGTCGTATTGCTTGGGGGCAAACAGACGGATGTCGATTACTGCCGGCCGATTTTTGATGTACTTGGAAAAACAGCCATCCATTTTGGTGAAAACGGCAAAGGAAGCGCGGCAAAATTATCCATCAATTTATTGCTCGGGTTAACGATCCAAGGCGCTTCGGAATCATTGATATTAGCTGAGAAACTGGGGCTGAAAAAAGAAAATGTAATTGAAATGATTTCAGCGTCAGCATGCAATACGCCAATTTTCCAAATGAAGAAAAATTCTTTCCAAAAAGAAACTTTCTCTGCAGCATTTATGCTGGAGTTAATGTCTAAAGATTTGGGCCTTGTCCGTTCGGAAATTGAAAAGGCTGGTATGAAGCTGCCGCTTGCTGAAGCTGCGGAGGAAACATACAGACAAGCGAAAGCGGATGGCATCGGGCAGGAAGACGTTGCGGCTGTATACGCGGAATTAAAGCAAAGGAATTTTTAATTGGAAAAAGAGGCTGATAGATTTGAATGCTGTTCCTGATCATATTGCCAAGCAGTTGGATATTCTTTTTGTCGGATTTAATCCGAGTTTGAAGTCTGCCGAAACCGGCCACCATTATGCCAATCCGAATAACCGCTTTTGGAAAATCCTTTTTCTTTCGGGTTTGACGCCCCGGATATATCAGCCGGAAGAAGATGCGGAACTGCTTCATTTAGGGTACGGGCTGACCAATATTGTCTCACGCCCAACAAAAGCTGCAGACGAAATCACCAAACAGGAATATAAGGAAGGGCGGCTGCTTTTAAAAAAGAAAATCAGTGTTTATCAGCCAAAAATAGTCTGTTATGTTGGTAAAGGCGTCTACCAGCAATTCAGCCAAAACCGGCAGGCGGGCTGGGGGATTCAAACCTCGCCCGTTGTGCCCGGGACGGTTGATTATGTGGCACCGTCTTCAAGCGGGCTTGTCAGAATGAAAATGCATGAGGTTGTAAAAATTTATCAGCCGCTTGCCTTATTAAAAAGAAATAGGTTGAAGGAGCAGTAATCAATATGAAATTTGTCTCTTGGAATGTAAACGGCTTGCGGGCCTGCGTCAAAAAAGGATTCCTTGACTTTTTTGACCAGGTTGATGCGGATATTTTCTGTGTGCAGGAAACAAAGCTTCAGGACGGCCAAATTCATTTGGATTTGCCGGGATACCATCAATATTGGAACTATGCCGTAAAAAAGGGGTATTCCGGCACGGCCGTTTTTACAAAAGCAGAACCGCTGGCTGTGAAATACGGCGTGGGCAGTCAGGAAACTGAAGCAGAGGGCCGTATTTTGACGCTTGAATATGATTCTTTTTATCTCGTAAACGTATATACCCCAAACTCGCAGCGAAATTTGGCGCGTTTGGATTTCAGGGTCGCCTGGGAAGATGAAATCCGCAGCTATCTGGCCGAACTTGATAGCCGGAAGCCGGTCATCATGTGCGGCGATTTAAATGTCGCCCATCAGGACATTGATTTGCGCAATTCAAAGTCAAATGCCGGAAACTCAGGTTTTACACAGGAAGAACGGGGGAAAATGACAGATCTGCTGGGCAGCGGCTTCATCGATACATTTCGTTATTTCTATCCTGACTTGGAAGGGGCCTATACCTGGTGGTCCTACATGAACAAAGTAAGGGAAAGGAATATCGGATGGCGGATTGATTATTTTCTTGCCTCTGAAAGATTGCGGGACACCCTGCAAGGAGCGGGTATCTACTCGGAAGTGATGGGGAGCGATCACTGCCCGATTTTTTTGGAAACAACATTTTAAAAATGGTTTGCCCGGCATTGTACAGCAGTTTTTTTTCTGCTAGTCTTTTAGGCCGGGCATTTTCTTTTAATTTCCAAATACGACCGGAATATGGCTGAAGCTTGCGGCATCGAATAAACCTGAATCAGTAAGCTTCAGTTCCGGAATAACCGGCAGACTAAGAAAAGATAAGGTTAAAAACAAATTAAAATCTTGGTGAACACTGATTTTCTGCAGGGCATCGTAAATCTTCGAAAGATCTTCTGCGACAGCAAAACCTGATTTCCCGGTCATTAATCCTGCGATCGGAAGCGGCAAAGCAGCGAGCAATTTGCCTTCATGCGTAACGGCCAGGCCGCCGCCGATTGTTTTTAATGTTTCAATCGCAGCAAGCATATCTTCGTCATGATCTCCTGCAACAATTAAATTATGGGAATCATGGGCAATGGTTGCAGCAAGCGCACCATTTTTCAGGCCAAGCCCTTTCACAATGGCCAGGCCGATGTTGCCCGTGCCGTGATGCCTTTCAATGACTGCCATTTTTGCAAGGTCATGTGCCGAAGAAGGCATAAATTGCCCGCCGGCTGTCGGTACTTCCATCACTTTTTTGCGCGTTTCGATCTGATTCGGGATAATTTCAATGACACAGGCTTTTTGACCATCAAAAACCGGGATGGATAAATCGGCGGCCGACATTGCCGGAATGTTTACAGTTGAGGAGAAAGCCTGCTGACGGCCGCGTGCCTTCTGATTTTCCAATCCTGCAGGCGAGCCATTTTTTCCGATCCGTTTTCCGGCTTTAAATACATCTTTAATGGTAAATTGCTGCAGATCCTCAACCAATATAAAATCTGCATCATAGCCGGGTGCGAGTGCCCCTTTATGTACCAGCCCGAAGCATTGTGCTGCGTTCAAAGTTGCCATCTGCACAGCTGTCAAAGGATTTAAGCCTTCCAGTATCGCCAAACGGATATTATGGTCGATGCTGCCTTCAGCGATAAGGTCATTAATATGTTTATCATCTGTGCAAAATAAACAACGGTGGCTGTTTTTTTCATGGACGGCGGGAATGAGCGCTTTTAAATTTTTTGCAGCCGAGCCTTCCCGGATCATTACATACATTCCGCGGGCAAGCCGTTCTTTTGCCTGTTCCTGTGTAATACACTCATGATCGGTTTGAATTCCCGCTGCTGCAAAAACATTTACTCCGGTTTGATCCAGGCCTGCACCGTGCCCGTCAATTTTAAACGGTGCCGCCGACGCAAGTTTATCCATCATTTGGCTGTCAGTGTTTTTCACGCCGGGGTAATCCATGATTTCTGCCAGGCCAAGCACTCTGGGATGGCGGTAGAAGGGAAGCAGCTGCTCATTCAAAAGCACAGCACCTGCATGTTCAAAAGGTGCAGCAGGGACGCATGATGGCAGCATCAAATATACATCAAGATCCAATCCTTCAGAGTCATCCAACATAAATGCGATGCCTTCTTCTCCCAATACATTTGCAATTTCATGGGGATCAGCAATGACGGTTGTGACACCATGAGGCAGCACAATTTTTGCAAATTCTGACGGGGCTACCATAGACGATTCAATATGGACATGGGCATCAATCAGGCCGGGTGAGATAAAGCAGGATTCTGCATCGATCACCTCATTTCCTTCATATTCTCCGATTCCGGCAATAACACCATCTGCAATCGCCAGATCCGCTGTCATGATTTCTTGATTAAACACATCGATGATTTTACCGTTTTTTATGACGAGATCTGCAGGTACTGCTCCACTTGCAACTTGTATTCTCTTTTTCAGTGTACTGATTTCCATTGTTATCCCCCTTGAATGTGAAAAACTGAAACCCGGGCCGGATTTTCATGCTTTTGCATGGATAAACGCCTTATCTCATAAAATTTGCGCCGGTCCGGCCAGGTATTTAATTTTTTATTATAGTAATCTGATTGCATATATTCAATGAGTTTGTCAGAAAAGCAGCTATATTTTTTTAAAATGGGTGATACATGCTTTTTTTCACGTTTAGATTCATATTTTATGATCCGGGGGCATAAGATAGAAATGGAATCGCCGGGGTTTACAGGCAAAACCGGCTTCGTTCATATTTCTGAAAAAGATTTAAAATGAAGACAGTTGGGGAGGAAAAGGATGGCAGTTGTAAAAGCAACAAGTTCAGACATCGATTTACTGGCCAGGCTGCTTCGCGCAGAAGGGGAGGGTGAGGGCCAAATGGGCATGCTGCTGGTAGGAAATGTCGGGATTAACCGGTTAAGGGCAAACTGTTCGGATTTTGTCGGGCTCCGCACCATCCCGCAGATGATCTACCAGCCGCATGCATTCGAAGCGGTGATTCACGGATACTTTTACCAAAGGGCAAGGGAAAGCGAACGGCGGCTCGCCAGGCGGGTAATCAATGGGGAAAGGTACTGGCCCGCCAAATACAGCTTATGGTATTTCCGGCCGGTGGGGGATTGCCCGCCCACTTGGTATAACCAGCCGTTCGTTTCCCGCTATAAACTGCATTGTTTTTATGAGCCAACTGCTGAAACGTGTCAAAATGTTTATACGACATTTTAGGAAAGATGAAATTAAAAATAATTCGCCCTCCGGAAAGACAGCACTTTCCGGAGGGCAGATTTGACAAAGCATTTTATTTGAAAGAAGCGTATCCATCGTCGAGCATTACAATACTGCCGTTAATGACATCTGCTTCTTTAAGGGAAAGCAAATAAACAGCATCGGCAATTTTTTCAGGACGGATCAGTTCTTTTCTCATTTGCTGCTCCGTTAATTTTTGCGTCATTCCGGCATCTTTATAGCCCTGGATAATTGGCGTATCAACACCGCCCGGGGCAATGCCAACCACGCGGATCCCGTTTTGCGCCAGTTCCAAAGCGGCAGTTTGCGTCATCATACGAACAGCGCCTTTCGATGCCAGGTAAGGAAAGGTGCCAAAATTTGCCAAGTAAGCAAAAACGGAGGAAGTATTGATAATGACGCCTTCCACATTAAGATCGCGCATCTTCCTGCCAGCTGCGATAATGCCATAAGCAACGCCATGCTGGTTTACACCGATGACCCGCAAATAATCTTCTATATTTAAACTTAACACATGGCCAAGTGTGCCAATGGCGGCATTATTAAACATCACATCAATGGATCCATAAATATCGACCGTTTGATTAACAAGTGCATCTATTTCTTCAAATTTTGAGACATCTGTTTTGACAAATGCCGCATCTCCGCCTTCAGATTTAATCAAATCAATCGTTTCCAGGCCTTTTGCTTCATTTATATCAGCTACAACCACCTGATCGCCTTCACGTGCGAATTTCAAACAAGTTTCCCGGCCAATCCCGCTTGCACCACCAGTAATCACTGCAACTCTGGCTGACATGTTCAATTCCTCCTCGCTCATTTTCATATGATTCAATCTATTTTCCTCATTGCAAAAGAGTGGTAAGCGCTTACTTAACTTCTACTTATTAGTTTAGCACTGAAGGAAAGGGGCTACAATGGAATGGAAAATGATTCAAAAAATTGCCTTAGCTCAATTTACACGGTATAAAACATCTGCAGCGTGACAAATGGGATACAAGCATCGCTAAGAAAGAATTACACATAAGATGTGCCATTAGAAGCAACAAAACACGCTAAAAGAATGTTATCCAGACAGCCCAAGCATAAAATTATGCGAGAGTTAAACTGTATTGGAAAAATCCCAGGCAAATGAAAAAAGACACCGGCAGCTGAATTTGAAATTACGGAAGTGACAGTACAAATGCCAAATTGCCAGCAGAGAGATAAATTTTCATTTTATCTCACTGTTAGAAGTATTCTTTTAATATGAGACAATATTTCAATTTTGTCCTCAACTTCCTATAATTTATATTATGTAAACTAGAATGAAATTTTATGGCCAGGAAGATTTTTGCCTCCCCTTCCCTGATTTTTTAACAATTTAGACCAGGAATTGTCGAAAACTTGAGTTCATTTTATATGGCTTAATAAGATCGTACCAATTTCTTTCCAATTTTCAACTCTTGTAATACGCTCATGAAAGCAATTACGATTATAAGGTTTATCAAGTAATAAAACATCAATTCCATTATTCGCAATGGCTAAAGCATGAGAAGGATTATCTTCAATAAATAAAGAGATATTATGCTTTAAGGCACATTCTAATTTCCCATTTGGATGTTGTGAAGCACAAACTATATTTTCTATTGGCAGTTTGTTTGCCAAAGCCCAGTTTTCTGCCGATTCCATCCATGCTTTTGGTCTTCCCGTAATAATCGTTAATTTCGCTTTTTTACTTAATTCACGAAGAACCGTCAATAAAAACGGGTAAGGTTTTTCTTGATGTAACTCTGTTTGATTCCGGGTAAAGAAATCAACATATTCTTCAAATGAATAACCATATAAATTCGAAACCGCATATTCCTCAATGTCCTCATAAACAAGGTTTCGTTTATGTTTTCTATTTAGAATTTTCACAATCGATTGTCTCATATCAACTAGCGTATCGTCAAAATCTAATCCAATATGTATCAATTTTTAAGCCTTCTTTTATCTTTTTATATTTTCTAAATATAACTGAATCTCCTGCTTATTCTTTAAATTAATTATTTCTATGTTGGAATCTGTCGCTCGAAAAGCCTGGAACCGTTCATGCATTTTTCTTTTTCGTGAATAGTAAGTCGTACAGATAAATTTAATGAAATCCCAATCCAATTTTTCTTTGCATCCTTCCCCCAAATCGGGTCGCGTTTTTCCGATGTTCATGAGCCATCTTTTGACAACACGATACAAACAAACACGAAGCGGCAGTTCTAAATAAATGATTGTATCGGCATGTTCGGTACGAATATCGAAAGTTTTGCTGTAGTTGCCTTCCATAATCCATTGCCGCCGGTTGAAAATTTCCTGCTGTGCTTTCGAAAATTCCTCAATTGAAGCTTCTTTCCAACCTGGTTTCCAATATAGCGCATCTAAATGGTATACAGGTATACTTAAAGTTTTCCCCAGCTCTCGTGCAAATGTTGACTTGCCGACACCTGCTGAAACGCCGACAACCATAATTCTGTTCATCCCGCCCCCACCTTTATCACGCCCTAATCAATTGGCTATTTTAAAATTCTAACAAATGGGGCGGTATTTAACAATATGAATGTACTATTCCATTTTAAAAAACCTGGTCTAGAAATAAAGAATTGAAATATTTATAAAGAAAAAACGTTTTTGCTGCTTGTATATCTCTACCGATAAGGAGTGATGAAGAATGCTTACTGTGAGGTTTTTTGAAAATAATCTGCTCGTGCTGAGCCAGTTAGTTGATCAACTCCCTGCTGTGGACAACGACATTAAAATTAAGGGCCGGAAAGGAAAAATTGTCAATGTGAAGAAGCTGGATCAAAACCTTTTTCATGTAGATATCAAATTCGAAACTGTTTTGAAGAAAAAAGCTCTGGTACCGGATAACAAAAAGAAACGGCGGTAATCTATGGCAAGTGTCCTTTAGAAAGCTTCTATAAGATAAAATGATCCCGGTTATTGGAGAAAGTGAATCTAATAAAACCCATTGTTTACAAAAACAAAACCATCAAATCCTCGTCAGCTTCCGGGTTGATTTTTAATGCTTGCAAACGTAACGCCTGGTACATTTGGGCATCTTCTTTATTCAGTATCCGGATATCCATTCTTTTCCCCCACTTCTTCAAGTTCTTTTCGTCAAATCAAATCTTTTTCAAACTTTCTCAGCTGTGCGTCCACCCAAACAGGATACCTTACATTAAAGAAATCCGCTGCACATGAAAAAGCAGCGGTTTTCTTTTGAGTCTTGTCAAGCCTTAACAAATTCCTTGCCGGTTTTCGCCTGCTTCATGGTTTCCTGAATATACTTTACCGATTCGTGGAGCCAGTTGGTTTCCTGTTCGTCTAATTCGATTTCCAGCTGCTTTTCCACACCGTTCCGGCCGATGACGCTAGGCAAGCTGAGGGCGACATCGCCATTATAACCGTACTGGCCGCGCAACGTTGTGCAGACCGGATAAACAGTCCTCTCATCAAGCATAACAGCCTTGGCCAGAGTAACAGCAGCCTGGGCAACGCCGGCATTCGTCCAGCCTTTTCCGTTAAATACATCAAAAGCCGTTTTTACAACTTTTTCTCTGAAGACTTCCCTATCGAGCGGCTCTTTGCCTTCAAAAACTTTGTCGAGTTCTTTTTCGCCAAATTCCTGGACATTCAAACGGCTGAAGACCGGAAATGCAGTAAATCCGTGTTCGCCCATCATATAACCGGTAACGCTTTTTGGATCAATATCATAGTTTGCAGCAACAATTTGGCGCAGGCGGGCGGAGTCCAGCATTGTTCCCGTTCCGAATACACGGCCTTTTGGATAGCCGAATTCGTTTTCCGCAATATAAACAACCGTATCGAGTGGATTGGTAATAAAAATGACAACGGCTTCTTTTGTATACTTGGTGATCCCTGCCATCACTTCACGTGTGACGGATGCGTTTGTAGTCGCCAAAAGTGCCCGGTCAGGCATTTCTTCTTCTTCCGATTTAATAACGCTTGGGCCGGCCGCGCAGATGATTACATCTGCATCCGCACATTCTGAATAGTCTCCTGCTTTGACAGTCACATTCGTCATATATGTAAGTGCTGTTGCGTGTTGCTGGTCGAGCGCTTCGCCAAAAGCAACGTCTTCATCTTTATCGATAACTGCAATTTCCGAAAACAATCCTAATTTCATAGCATCTGCCAGTACACATGAACCAACATGGCCGACACCGATGACAACTAATTTATTCTTTTTCATATTCATTCCTCCTTGTCTTTTTATTTTACCATATTTTAAACTATATGATTTCTAAAAATAGTCAGATTGTGTAAAAAAATACTATTCTAATATATTCTGATCCTGCCCGGCATACTGAAGTGTAAGCGGGTGATTTTGGTTCATAGAAGCCTTGTACAAATAGATCTGTCCCTTCGGCTTTACCGCAGCATTTGGATCTACATGGAAATCTTTTCCTAATCCAATGGTCCAGACCGCTTCGTTATTTCTTACCAGCACAACCGCCAATGTTCCGAACTGGACGGCATGATTCCAGGGTTTACGAGGCAAGATATATACAAATAAGGCACCGCATGATACAGTGCCTTATGATTGCAAAGCGGAATAGAGGATTAATCTTTAAAAATTGTTGAAATCACTTTTTCATAGGACATATTGCTGTCAACTACATAAGTACCGGGGCGTAAATTATTTTCAATTCCTTTTTGCTCAACATCTTTTGAAAATTTAAAAGCATCGTCAACAATTTTGGCTTTCTCCAGCAGACGTCCGACATCGATACTTGTCATCCCGTCTGATACTTTAAACACAACCCGGTTCACCGTTTTTTCTTTTGAATTGGAGGCGTCTCCTTTTTGTGTTTTCGCCCTGGCATTTGTGAGGTTTTTGTCATATTCTGCTTTTGTTTGAACAACGTAACCGGCGTTTGCGAGCCGATCTTTCATCTCTTTTTTGGTAAGCTGCGTTTTTGCAGTTGTTTGGGCTGATTTTTCGGTTGCTTTGCTTGGGGTTTCACTTGAACTTGATAAATAAACCGCACCGGTAATAGCTGACGCAACCAAAATGCCGGCCGCAAAGCTGCTCAACTTATTTATTCCCATGGGCAACCTTGCTCCTTTCATTTTTCGCTGCTATAAACGGTGCCAGCAATTCCTGAATTTCGCTTACAGATGCCTGCTTCTTCGCGGCAATACTATCAATGGAATAATCACGTTTATATAAATCAAGTATTTCACGCCTGTACAGTTTATCTTGTGCAGAAAGCTGAACGCCTGCTTCTTTTTCTGCAATTTCCAAATCAAGCTTGACATTCCGGATATCCTCTTTCACTCGATTGATTTCATCCATCAATGACAAGTGGAGCATCTCAATTTCCTTCTGCTCGGATATTGCCTGGTTGCGGGCTTTTGCCATTGAAATGATGAACAAAACAGCAGATACTGCAAATAAAACGGCGATTGTCCATCCCATCAAAATAAATTCCTCCTTCTGTAAAATTAATCGCTCAAGACTCTATTATACATGCAGTTTCCCTATTTTTCGATTAAATTTATGTTAAAATACCAAAAAATGCATGACACAAATCAACAAAATATTAAAAAGTCAACAACCAAAATATAGCTGGCTGATGACTTTTCGCCCATTCTCCCTTTAAGCCTGTTATACAAAGTTAAAAGCAATCAATAATACGGCGCCATCATCAAATAGACGATTACACCTGTAATGCTGACATACAGCCAGATCGGCATTGCCCAGCGAACAATTTTTTTATGCTTTTCCACCTGCATCGTCCATCCCCACACGAGTGCAAATAAAGCGAGCGGGACGATGACCGCCGCAAGGAAACTGTGAGTGATCAGAATAAAAAAGTAAAGGGTCCGGATGGCGCCGTGCCCGCCGTATCTTGCCGCTTCCGGAGATATGTAGTGGAAAGTTAAATACGTAATTAAAAATAGAAAGGTAGACGCAAAAGCAGCCAGCACAAAACCTCTGTGCACATTTATATTTTTCCTTTTAATGGCGATCAGCGCGCAGACCAGAAAAATAAAGGTAAAACTATTAAATACTGCATTGATTCTTGGCAAAAGATTAATATCAAAATCTACTTTTCCTTTATAGCCGATATTGGTAAAAAACAGCAGCAAAATCACAATATTGGCCACCAGCGAAACGGTAATGATCAACGCGGTAAAATTTTTATTGCTTTTTTGCTGGTACGGTTGATAGTTTCCTTTTTCCATATCACAAGCACTCCATTATCTGTTAGTTTTCTTTTTTCGTTGGTTCGATTTCCATCAGTTCGAGCCGGTAGTCTGCAACCTGGCCTTTCTGATACAAATTGGTAAGTGATGTCGAATAATTTTGGATTGCCCCCCTGAATGCCAGCCCATTTTCAGGAACTGTGACATCAAAGATCTTCTTATACAAAAGCGTGGCAATATCATGGTACTCCTCGCTTTTGACCTTAAAGGCAAAACGGATCTTCCAAAGAACCTGTCCATTTTGGTTTTGAATTTGTTCCTGTTCATATTCAAATGTCTGGATGAGCGTATCATTTAAGATGACTTTCATTGCCAATTCGATATCCCTTCTTTCAACTGAATACAGTATCAACTTTATCATAGCATGAAAGAACAGGCGCAAACAAACACAAAGTCTTTATTTTCTCCAATTTTCAAACCTGTTTTTTTATGTTAAAGTATATAATGAAAAAATATACATATTGGAGAGAGACCATTGCCAGAATATAAAGCATTATTTTTGGATATTGACGGAACGATTATCACACCGGATGATCAAATTGAAGAGTCTACGAAGCAAGCCGTTGTACAGGCGCAGGAAAAGGGCATCCATGTCTTCCTGGCTACCGGAAGACCACTTCATGAAATCTCCCCTATTGCCGATGAACTTCATGTTACTTCGATGATCGGTTATAACGGCGCTTATGCTGTCAGCGGCGATGAAGACCTGTTTAAAATGCCGATGGACCGTACGTTGGTTGAAAATTTTACGAAAATCGCAAAACAACACGGCCATGAAGCGATCCTGTTTACAAGTCGGCATAATTATCTTACTACATTTGATTCACCGGCTTTAAACCAGTTTCTAAAAAAACTTCATTTTCACAAGAACAAGTTGTATACCAGTGAAGTAACCGGAAAGATATTAGGCATCACGCTCGTAAACGTCCATGGCGGCGAGGATTCACTATATGAAACATATCCAGGCTTGCATTTATCCCAGGTGAATGTGGATGGTTTGCGGCACAGCTATGATGTTATCCGTGATACGGTTAATAAAGGGATTGCGGTATCAAAAATATTGAAAAAGCTGGGCATACCGAAAGAAGAAGCGATCGCATTTGGTGACGGAATAAATGATAAAGAAATGCTGAAAGCGGTTGGCGAGAGCTTTGCAATGGGCAACAGCAATCCGAAGCTGTTCTCTTTTGCAAAGCATCGAACGACAAAAGTGACTGAATCCGGCATTTACAACGGTTTAAAAACGCTTGGTATTGTTGAATAGCAAAAAGGCCGGGACCCTTTAAGCTTAAAGGGTCCCGGCCTTTTTTTAAAAATTATCGCGGATCGCTTTTTTCAGGAGCTGTTCGCACCGTTCCAAATCGGCTTTAACAAGTTTTTTATACGCCTTTGCTTTTTCACTATCCTTTATTTTATAGACGACGATTTCTTTTCGTTTGGCCCCGTCCTGTTTCACTTTGATTTTCGTTAATATTTCCTCATCGTCTTCCAGTTCATGCAATGCCCGGTAAATTTCAGAATGCTGCGGCTCGAATCCAAGCGGCTTAAACTCCTTCTTTAATTCATCCAGCAATTGGAGGCCGTACCAGCGCCCGTTTTCAATATTTGTGATGATATATAATTTTAAAAATGCCCGCTGTTTAATTAAAAAACCTGTACTCTCCCTGGTTCTCTTCGCTTCCACTGCAATCACCTTTTTTCTTTATTATAGTGCAGTGTGTGAAGTGCACACAACAATTAAGTACGCTCTATGGGGCAAACATTTGTTTATTTAATTGAGTTTTTATTGGTTTTTATTAATGTGTTATTAGCACAGTGTGTTGTTATTACAAATAGATCAAATATCCTCAGTTGTCCTTGTTTTTTGTTAAGGCACTACGTTCTTATTTTTTTGGTTGTGTTTTTAGCACATAGTACAATTAAAAAAGTTCGAAATTACTGACGGTTTATTTTTTAATAAGTTGACATAATATGATTATTTTTTATTTTTTCTTTCATCCTCTCTCTCTTCTAAAAACAAAAAAAGCCGGACGATGCCGGCAAAATTGTTTGCTCATTCTTGGGGATTTTTCAATACACACCCTCCAGCTCGATATTTCTTAGGACATCTGGAAGCCATTCACTTTTTTAACCATAAAAACCTTTGCAGAGAGTTGCGGTAATTTTTCTTTTTAAACAGCTTTCCTATGCATTTGATCTCCGACGCATTTATTTTGGCTGCATGCGGATTGCGCCATCAAGCCGGATCGTTTCCCCGTTCAGCATCGGATTTTCGACAATGCTTTGAACCAATTGGGCATACTCATCGGGCAGCCCCAGCCTTGGGGGAAACGGCGTCATTTTTCCAAGTGATGTTTTTGCATTTTCCGGCAGTGCAGCAAAAAGCGGGGTTTCAAACAAGCCCGGTGCAATCGTGACGACTCGGATGCCAAAACCTGCCAAATCTCTTGCAATCGGAAGTGTCATCCCGACAATGCCGCCTTTAGATGCACTGTAAGCAGCCTGGCCAATCTGCCCTTCAAATGCGGCGACAGAAGCCGTGTTAATCACCACACCTCTTTCACCTGCCTCATTCGGTTCATTTTTGGCCATTTTTTCAGCGGCAAGCCTGATCATATTAAACGCCCCGATTAAGTTCACTTCAATGACTTTTTTGAAAGAAGCCAAATCATGGACACCATTCCTTCCAAATGTCTTTTTCGCTTCCCCAATCCCGGCGCAGTTCACCAGAATGTTAACGTTTTCAATTTGTTTCAAAGCAGCCCTTACACTTTCTTCATCTGTGACATTTGCCGGAATAAACCGAACCTGTTCGCCAAGTTCTGCTGCCAGCTTCTTCCCCTTTTCTTCCTGCAGATCCACAATAACAGCCTGGCCGCCGTTTGCAGCAATCCTTTTTACGGTTGCTTCCCCCAGTCCCGAAGCGCCTCCGGTTACAACCGCAGTACGATTTTGAATTTTCATCAGTCCATCCCCTTTTTTTAACATACTCATTGATGAAAACATTATTGTATGGCTGGTTTTTACATCTAAGCCATCCTGTTGGTTAAAATTCTATCTGCTTCATAGAGAAACTGTCAACATGATTTTTTAAGTACAACCGGTTTTTCTTTAAAAGCGGCTTTTAAAAGAATAAGGGAAAATTGTGGTAAAATGATCTACAAGAGAAAGTACAGGAGGGCTGGCTGATGAAAACTTTTAAAATCATACTTGGCGATATTACAACGATTGCTGCAGATGCAATTGTAAATGCTGCAAATACAACCTTGCTTGGTGGCGGCGGGGTCGATGGCGCCATCCATCGTGCCGCAGGACCTGAACTATTGGAAGCGTGCAGAACATTGAACGGCTGTGCGACCGGCGAGGCCAAAATCACATTGGGGTACAGGCTGCCGGCAAAATATGTCATTCATACGCCCGGTCCGATTTGGCAGGGCGGGAATCATCATGAAGCCAGGCTTTTGCAAAACAGCTACCTGAACAGTTTGGCTCTCGCTGAATCCCGTGCCTGCCGCGTTGTCGCCTTACCATCGATCAGTACAGGTGTTTACCATTTCCCGCTTGATCAGGCTGCTCCGATTGCAGTACGGATCATCCATTCTTTCCTTGAAACATCGGAACATGTCCAGGAAGTTTTAATGGTTTGCTTCGATGAAAAGACAAAACAGGCCTATGAAAAAGCAGAATTAGCTTTTCGCTCCTAATTCTGCCTTTTCTGGCCCGTGTTCTTTAGTGATACTGTTCAAGGCTGTTGCAAATATACCGGTGCATCGGCCAGCTCAATATTATTTTTGCGGAACAATTTGATGACGGCGTGGCGCATATCGTTTTCCCACTGCGCTTTATCGCTGCCGTTTTCGAGCGGTATCTCAATCAGGAAGCCAAAGCCCTGATGCTGGATATCAATCAGGCGGACTGCCGCAGAAGTGCCCGGCAGCAGGCCTTCTAACTGATTCTTTACGATTTCAAACGCTTCGTTTAATACCTTTTCCACTTTTTTGGTGTCCATTTCAGCACTGACACGCACTGTAATTTGTGCTGCAGGTTGTGCCATTGTCCGGTTCATAATCACTTGTTCAATGAAATATTGGTTGGGAACAGTCAGCTTTCCTTTTTTATCAATTGTTACCGTTGTAGAACGCAGGTTGATTTTTTGAACCCTGCCAGTTTCATCGTTAATCTGTACGACTTCCCCGACTTCAATCGGGCGCTCGAACAGAATGATCATACCGGATACAAAATTAGCGGCGATATTTCGCATCCCAAAGCCCAGCCCGATCCCGACCACGCCCAGGATCGTGCCAAGTGCAGATAGGTCTATCCCGACACTTGTGAAGCTAATGCAGACAGCCACAATCATGACAGTATAATAGATAATACGATTAAATGTATAACCTAAACCGCGGTCTACGTGATAGTGGGCATAGACGGTTGAAAGCACGTATTTTGTCAGCAGCTTTACAAGCCTGTGCGCCAATGTGACAATCATTATAACGATGATCAGCAAAAAAGCCGTCACATCAAGCCCGCCTTTTGTATATAGCGGATAAAAGAGCCATTTGTTATTTGAGAAATCGAACAAGAAAAATAAAATGACGCCGTAAAAACAAGCCCAGTTGGTAATTGAGACTACCACGGGCAGAAACGTTTTTTTCAGCCGGCGTTTCCGTTTTGCAAGCAGCTTTACAGACCATTTAACGAGCCACCCCAAGATCAGCAGCAATCCCGCTTTCAGTAAAAAGTGAAGGATATGTACGGTTGTGATATCCTGCCAAAGTGTTTCTAACATATTTATCACCTGCTTCAGTAAAAGTTCTAATGGTTCTATACCCTGAAGCAGCGCAGTAAACCTATTTTCGGTTCGTAAACTTTTTACAGGCATTAAAATAACGGGTTCCATATCCTTACATTTTTGGCCATGCTTCTTTACATCCCGAATGGTTTAAGATAAAGGAGACACTTATGCACACCGCTCTCGCAAATTTTACAGGCCGTATTTTTTTAGTTTTTTATAAAAAGTGCTGCGCGGGATATCAAGCAATTTAGCTGCAGCTGCCGCATTCCCTTTTGCGTGTTTTAACGCTTCGATCATCATGTCACGCTGAATTTTTTCCCGCATATTCAGCACCAGCGCTTCCGGAGGCTGTTCAGCCGGTGTTTCACCTGCTGCATGGATCCCGCGGGATAGGAGCGTACCTAAAAAGTCTTCAATGTCCGTTGTTCTTGCCTGGATCGTAATATGCAAATTTTCAAGCACATTCAGCAATTCCCGGATATTGCCCGGCCAGCTGTAGCCCGCAAGGATCTGCATGGCTGTTTGATCAAGATCAAGCTGCCAGTTATAATGCCTGCAAATATACGCGACAAGCGCCGGAATATCCTCTTTCCTTTCCCGTAAAGAAGGCACATGAATCGGATATACAAAAAGCCTGTAATATAAATCCTGCCTGAAACTTCCTTCTTCAATCAGCTGCAATAAATCGCGATGGGTAGCTGTGATAAAGCGGATATCAACAGGGATCTCCCTGGAGGCGCCGACCGGAGTCACTTTTCTTTCCTGCAGCACGCGTAATAAAGCGGTTTGCGCAGAAAAAGACAATTCCCCAATTTCATCCAGAAACAGCGTCCCGCCATCCGCCTGCTCAAATTTCCCTTTATAGCCCTGCCGTTTTGCCCCTGTAAACGCGCCTTCTGCGTATCCAAATAACTCGCTTTCCAATAAATCTTTTGGAATCGCCCCGCAGTTGACGGCAATAAACGGCCCGTCTTTCCGGCAGCTGTTTTCGTGGATGGCTTTTGCAATGAGTTCTTTTCCGGTCCCGGTTTCGCCGGAAATGAAACATGTTGTATTGGTGGCAGCTACAAGTTTAACTCTTTCCAAGGTTTCCTGAAAAACACGGCTGGTCCCCGCTTCACCCCTGAAAAGAAAAGGCTCCTTCTGCACAGGGACAGGGCTTTTCAACGGCTGTTTTAAAGGCTGTGGCAAGAGCAACATGCAAGTGCCAATTTTTTCATGGCCGGCTGAAAACACTTGCGACTGTTTGGCGATGAAAAACTGCGGGTACAAAATTTCTTCAGCCGGCTTGCCAAAATAAGACGGAAACCTTTCGCGGATAGGTTTACTCGCCGCTACCACTGTATCGTTTTGGTCGACTACGATAAAGGGCTGCCCGCTATACTGGTCGGCCAGTTCAATTGCCTGGCGAATGAGTGAGATTTTATTGCGGTTGGACTGATCAATGATTTCCTGTTCAATCGTATGGGCCAGTGAAGAAACCATGCCAAGCATAAAAGGGTGGGCTGTTTCAAGCGGGCAGGTTAAATCAATCACACCCAGCAAGTTCTTCTGAGCATCGAAAATCGGGGAAGCTGCACAGCTCCATTGATGGGAAGCAACCGTGAAATGTTCCGTGCCGTTCACCATGACAGGCTCTCCCGTTTGTAAGGCAGTCCCGATCGCATTGGTCCCAACCATTTTTTCTGTCCAGCAAACCCCTTCAGTAAAATTGATGGCTTTTGCCTCATCGAGGATCTTCTGTTTGCCTGAAACGGACAATACATAACCGTTTGCGTCAACTAGAAGCGCCATCATCCCTAAATCATGGATCATTTCCTCCAGATTTTTTAAATGCAGAGCTGTCGCGTGCATGAATAAGGTATTTTGTTCCTGCCGCTTTTTTAGTGTTTCCCGCGGTAAAATGTATGGGCCTTTTCTTAAATAGGGGTTTACATTATGCTGTTTGCAGCGATACCAGGATTCTGCAATTCTTTTATTTAATCTGGACGAGTCCAATGTTCCTTCCTTTACAAAACGCTTCCAAGTATTTAAATAACAGATTGCCATCTTCCCATTCACCTCGAATCTAACGGTAAAAACATTTGACCATCGATTATGAAATTCATGTTGAATGGAAGCTATGGGACCGTTTTTCCTATATTTATATTATAATCACCTGGTTAAGCGTTTTCAATATATATCCAATTGTTAAATTTAAAAATCTTATGTATGGTGTTAAGTTCATCCGCTTATAATTAACAGGCCTCCGCTTCACCTGATGGATTAAAGCGGCGGCCTTGTGTTCCAATTATTTAAGCGTGTACGGCGTGGCCGGATGCACTCAATAGCGCTTCATGAATCGCTTCTGATACGGTTGGGTGTGCAGCGATATAATGTTCGAATATATCTGCGGTCATTTCCGTATGAAGCATCAATGCCCCTTGCCCGATCAGCTCCGTTGCATGCGGGCCGACAATCGACAGCCCAACAATTTCCTGGTATTGCGGTTCAATGATGACTTTGACTTTTCCGGTTGGTTCCCCCGTAATCATGGCTTTACCATTCGCCGAAAATGGGAACTCGCCGGTTTGAATCTCTCCATATTTTTCTCTTGCCTGTTTTTCAGTCAACCCGACACCTGCAATTTCAGGAAAACTGTAGATACAGCGGGGAACAGCATGGTAATTGACGTCGGTAGTGATCCCGGCCGCATTGCGTGCTGCAACTTTCCCTTCATGAAAAGCAACATGTGCAAGCTGAATGCCGCCAATCACATCTCCGCATGCGTATATGCTTGGATGGCTCGTTTGCATTCTTTCATTCACAAGGATGCCGGATCTTGAATAATCCACTCCGGCATTTTCAAGCCCCAGCCCTGTTATTTTCGGTTTTCTGCCAATCGAAACCAGCGCGAAATCGGCCTGCACTTCGATTTTTGTACTGTTTTGTTCCAAAACTGCCGTTTTTGTTTCCGCTTCAAGCGCTTTTACAGCAGCAGACGTATAGATGGTAACGCCATCCTGCTCCAATTGCTGTTGTAAAACCGCGGCAATATCCGGGTCCTCACCCGGGAGGATTTGGCCGGCCATTTCGGCAATTACTACTTTCGTCCCGATCCGGCTGTAGATACTTGCAAATTCACAGCCGATAACACCGCCGCCGACAATCAAAAGTGATTCCGGGATTTCAGGAAGCGACATCGCCTGCGTGCTGTCAATGATCCATTTGCCGTCAAACGGGGCAAACGGCAAAGCGGACGGCTCTGAACCCGCCGCAATAATAAAATGGTCTGCCGCTACCTCCTGAACGCCGTCCTGCGTTTCAACCAAAACCGACCGTGCCGATTGAAACGAGGCTTTTCCTTTTACCACCGTTATTTTATTTTTCTTCATTAAGTATTGGATGCCTTGCACCAAAGTGGCTACAATGGCATTTTTTCTTTCAAGCACTGCTGGCCAGTCGATGCAAGGTTCCCCGCCGTTTAGACGGATACCGAAATTTTTCGCATGCTTTATGGCATGAAACCGGCCGGCGCTTTCGAGCAGGGTTTTTGTTGGCATACAGCCGACATTTAAACATGTTCCGCCAAGCGGCCCTTGTTCAATTAAGATCACATGCCCGCCTTGCTGTGCTGCTGTGATGGCTGCCACATACCCGGCCGGGCCGCCGCCAATGATTCCAATTGTTGACAATCTCATTCCCTCCTTTCTATAAAAGCATGGTAATGGGCTCTTCCAGATACTGCTTCACCGTTTGCAGAAAGGCTGCTGCAGGTGCGCCGTCCAGGACGCGGTGATCGAACGTCAGGCTGAGCGGCAGCCGGCTTCTTTTTTCAATTGTTTCTCCAACAAATACCGCCTCATCTGTCACCACGCCGACACCTAAAATTCCTGCTTCCGGCGGGTTTAAAATCGGCGTAAAGAATTCAACGCCGCTTGCCCCGAGGCTTGATATCGTGAAGGTCGAGCCTTGCATTTCATCGCCCGAAAGATTGTTTTCGCGTGCTGCTTTCGCTTTCGCTTTGATTTCCTTGGACAATTCAATCAGCTGTTTGCTGTCTGCATTACGGATCACAGGTACGACAAGCCCTTTTTCCAAAGCCACTGCTATCCCGAGATGGACTTGTGGATACGTGCGGATTTCATCCTCAATATAGGCGCTGTTCATATTCGGATGCTGTTTTAAAGCAAGCACAACCGCCCGCGCGATAAAGTCCGTTATCGTCAGTTTATTGCCATAACGTTTTACGACCGTTTCTTTCGCCTGTTTTTGCAAGGCGACAAGCTCCGTAACATCCGCTTTCATTGTAATCGTCAGTTGTGCCGTGCTTTGCAAACTGTTTTGCATGCGGTCCGCGATCACTTTTCTCATTCCCGCTACAGGTATGCGTTTCGGCTGTTCCAAAGCTGGCTGTTTTGCAGCTGTTCTTTCTTTATTGGCTTTCAGTTCCCGCTGTACATCTTCTTTTGTAATTCTGCCTCCAGGGCCGGTTCCTTTTAGATCAGCAATGTTTAAATTGGCTGCTGCCGCCATTTTACGGGCGACAGGCGAAATTTTGATTCGTTCTTTTTCCTGCCTCAAAGGTGTTTTTGTAATTTCGGCTGGCTGCGCAGCACTTGTTTCATCCTTTTGTTCCGTTTTTTCTGGTTCCTTTACAGGGGTTTGATTGGCTGGCACTTTTTCATTTTCGTCCCCGATGTAACAGATCACGGTTCCCGGCGGCACACCTTCACCTTCAGACACGCTGATTTTCAGTACTCTCCCGTCAGCTGGTGATTCGATTTCCATCTCAATTTTTTCCGAATTAATATTGGCAATTGGATCCCCTTTTTTAACAGGATCCCCTTCTGTCTTATTCCATTGTGAAACGGTTCCTTCTTTCATGGCCATTCCAAGTTTTGGCATAACGACTTCAACCGGCATCATATCCACTCCTTCCGTTTCTATTTATTTGATTTACAATGCGATCGGCTCGCCTAATAGTTCGGACACGACTTGGATTACTTTTTCAGGGTTTGGCAAGTAAATATCTTCCAGTGGCGGAGAAAACGGGACAGGCGTATGCGGTGCCGTAATCCGTTTAATCGGTGCATCCAAAAGGTCAAAGCCCTGATCTGCAACAAGTGCCGCAATATCTGTTGCAACATTGCACCGCGGGTTGGCTTCGTCAATGATAATGAGCCTGTTTGTTTTCGCGACGGAATCAAGGATCGCGCCCTCATCAAGCGGTGACAAGCTGCGCGGGTCGACAACCTCAACTTGAATGCCTTTTTTGCTGAGGGTTTCCGCTGCCTGCAAGGCCGTTTGCACTTGTTTGCCGATTGCGACAATCGTCAAATCGCTGCCTTCCCGTTTTACATCTGCTTTGCCGAGCGGAATTGTATAATAGTCTTCTGGTACTTCGCCTTTCATATTGTACAGCGTTTTATCCTCAAAAAAGAACACAGGGTCGTTGTCTTCAATGGCTGAAAGCAGTAGCCCTTTTGCGTCGTACGGCGTGGATGGTATGACAACTTTTAATCCCGGGATTGCCGTAAAAAGTGCATATAAGCTTTGCGAGTGCTGGGCTGCAGCTCTGAATCCGGCACCATACGTCGTTCTGACAGTAACCGGCACCTGTGCCTTCCCGCCGAACATATAGCGGAATTTTGCACCCTGATTCAAGACTTCGTCCAAGCAGCTGCCGATAAAATCGTTGAACATCAATTCTGCAATTGGCCGCAGCCCGGTCGAGGCGGCTGCCATCGCTGCCCCCATATAGCCGGCTTCTGTGATCGGCGTATCGAGGATCCGTTCACGTCTGAATTCTTTTACAAGCCCTTTTGTGACGCCGAGTACGCCGCCCCATGCTTCCTCGTCCTGAAGATGGTCAACCTCTGCACCGCCGGCAACATCCTCCCCCATTAATATGACATTCTCGTCTTTTCTCATCGCCAGTTTCATTGCTTCATTAATTGCTTGGGACATGCTGATCTGCCTTCCCATTATATGACTCCTCCTTTAATTTGAATTTTGGTTGAACAGGATCCGTTAATATGTGACATACACATCTTTTAATAATTCAGCTGAATCAGGATAAGGGCTTTCTTCACTAAATTTCACACTTTCCGCGATTTCGTTGTCCACCTGTTGTTCAAGGCTGTCAATTTCGCTTTTACTCATCAAGCCTTGTTCAACCAAATATTGCCTGAATTGCTCAATCGCATCTTTTTCGTTCAGCTGTTCTGCTTTTTCTTTTTCTTCTTTATATTTTTGCGCATCGCCCTCAAAATGCCCGTAGTTGCGGTAAGTCACGCATTCGATCAATGTCGGGCCTTCGCCATTCCGCGCTCTTTCAATTGCTTCTTGCGCTGCTTGATAAACCGCAAGAGTATCTTTTCCGTCAACCCTCACACCCGGGATATTGTAGGCAATGGCCCTGTCCGCGATTGTTTTACAGCTGGAAGCATAAGAGAAAGGTGTTGCTTCCCCGTACCCGTTATTTTCGGCGACAAATACGACAGGCAGTTTCCAGACAGCCGCAAGATTAATGCCTTCATGGAAAGTACCGTGGTTATTGGCGCCGTCCCCGAAGAAGCAAACGCTTACATTTCGGGTCTTCTTATACTTTGCCGTCAGCGCTGCCCCGCAAGCAAGCGGAAATCCCCCGCCGACAATGCCGTTTGCCCCAAGCATGCCTTTATCCAGATCGGCGATATGCATGGATCCGCCCTTACCTTTGCACAGGCCGGTTGCTTTTCCATAGATTTCGGCCATCATCCCTTTTATATCACAGCCTTTCGCAATACAATGCCCATGGCCGCGGTGTGTACTTGTAATCATGTCGGCATCCCCGAGATGGGCGCAAACACCAACTGCAACTGCTTCTTCCCCTGCGTATAAATGGACAAATCCCGGTAAAATCCCGCGTGCAAATATTTCATGAACTTTGTCTTCAAATTTCCGGATTTCGAACATTTTTTGTATCATCCACTGCGCTTTTTCTTTGCTCAGCTGCAATGCATTGCTACTCAAAGTTTCCATTCATTCCATCCTCCTTGTTTTCATTTCTTCCAACATTCATAATGCAAGTACCATGCCAATTTGACAGCGTTGTCATTCCGGCGTTTTTTAATTCCGTGAAAAAGAAAACGAGACAAATTGAGACCGCAATCTCATTTTGTCTCGCTTTGTCTCGTTTTGTCTCCCTTTTTTCTCAAAAGCATGCGATGATCATTTTTTTAAATTCTCCAGCTCATGCCAGTATGCACAAATCGTTTCAAGGCCCTTTTCAAAGTTTTCAAGTTCAAAATGCTCATTTGGCGCGTGGGCGTTCTCTGTCGGCAGCGCAAAGCCCATTAAGACAACCGGCAGTTTTAAAATTTGTTCAAAGGATGCGACAATTGGAATCGAGCCGCCTTCCCGTTTATAGGTAACCGGCACCTTGTAAACTTTTTCGAATGCCCTGCCTGCCGCCTGGATAACAGGATTATCAAGCGGGGTAACATACGGATACCCTTTGTCAAATTCAGTAAGCGTAATCGCCACACCTTTAGGGGCATGTTCTTTTATATGTTTTTTAAGCAATTCCAGAATTTCATATGGATCCTGATCCGGGACAAGACGGCAAGTAATTTTGGCGAACGCTTCGGAAGGGAGCACCGTTTTTAAACCTTCACCTGTAAAACCGCTGTTTAAGCCATTGATCTCAAGTGTCGGCCGGATAGATGTCCGTTCCGCATAGGAATACCCTTTTTCACCGAAAAGTTCGGGAACGCCGAGCTGCTTGCGGATTTTATCTTCATTTTCACGAAGTGCGGCAAAAGCCTGTTTTTCTTCATTGGTGGCTGGCACCACTTTGTCGTAAAAGCCATCAACCGTAATCCGGCCGTCATGGTCATGGAACGATGCCAGCAATTCAACAAGCGCTTGTGCAGCATTTCTTACGCCGCCGCCATACTCACCCGAGTGCAAATCACCGGCAGCACCTTTCACATTAATTTGCAAACCGCATAATCCGCGGAGCCCGTAGCTGATCGCCGGTTTCCCTTTTTCAGGCATGCCGGAGTCAGATATCACAATCAGATCTGCCGAAAGCATTTTCTTATGTTCTTCTACGAAAGATGGCAGGCTTGGGCTGCCGACTTCTTCTTCGCCTTCGAATAATACTTTCACATTAACCGGGATTGTTCCTGCTGTTTGCATAAGCGCCTCAATTGCTTTAACATGCATAAAAACCTGGCCTTTATCATCACTGACGCCGCGCGCAAAAATTTTTCCGTCACGGATTTCCGGTTTGAAAGGTTCACTTTCCCATAATGGCAGCGGATCGACCGGCTGTACATCATAATGCCCGTAAATCAGGACGGTCGGTTTCCCGTCTGCATGCAGCCAGTCTCCGTATACAACCGGATTGCCTTTCGTTCCCATTACCTCTGTATGCTCAAGCCCGGCTTTTCCGAGAGCGGTTTGAAGCCATGCCGCGGCTTTTTTTACATCTTCCTTATGTACGGATAATGAACTGATACTTGGAATCTTTAGAAAATCAAACAATTCCTGTAAATGCTGTTCGCGGTGATCCTGCAGATACTGCTCATAAGATTGTGCCATCACATTGCCTCCTTCAACTATATCTCTTTTATTGTAAGGCAAATTTTACTAATTATCCATTTTCATACCTGTTTTCCACTCCGAAGCCAGCATACCGTAAACGACATGGTCAACAAAATGGTCGTACAGCCATTCCGCCTGCCTGATAGTTCCTTCATTGGTAAAGCCCAATCTTTCCGGTATAGCCCTGCTTTTAACGTTTCCGGTTGCCGCACGGATTTCGACACGGTTTAATTGTAAATCTTGAAAGGCAAATGCAGTAAAAGCTGCCGCTGCCTTTGTCATGATCCCGCGGCCCTGGAATTTTTCGCCGAGCCAATAGCCGATATGGGCAGTTTTATTAGCCCAGTCAATGCGGTTGTAACTGATCGAACCGGCAATCTTGCCTTTAAAAATAAGAAAGGCTGTCATTCCTTTATTTTCAGCATAGTCCGCCAAACAGGATTGGATAAATTTTGCCGAATCACCAGCTCCAGCCGTCCCGTCAACCCATGGCAGCCATTCACGCAGGTACCGCCGTGATTGGTCTGTCAGCCTAAACAATTCTTCTGCATCCTTTAATGCCGGACATTTTAAACATACATCACTGTCAATTTGATAAGTAAACATCACAATCCTCCCATACACTCATTCAATTTTTATAAGTTGCCCTATAAAACCATATCTGAATGACTACCCATCAACTGCTCTACCTGCCCGGCCAGCTCCCGGATGAGTTCACCTGCAGAAAGGTCCCGGCTCAGCCGCGGATTCTGGCCGCTCCACATGGCAAGATAACCCGGATTTTCTTGCTGCCCTGCCGCTTTGCGGATTTCCTGTGTGAGCTTGTTTTGAATCGGATACGCTGGAAGTGCTTGTTCATGCTTTCTCATCTCTATGATAAAGTCATTTTCAATCCCGCGTGCCGGTTTCCCGCTGAATGATGATGTAACCACCACCTGATCCTCAGCAGCTGACAATACCGCCTGCTTATGCAAACGATTGGCACCACTTTCCACGGTTGTTAAAAAGGCTGACCCCATTTGAACTGCTCCGGCACCTAAAACAAGCGAAGCAAGAATCCCGCGGCCGTCCATGATACCGCCTGCTGCAATGACAGGAATTTGAACAGCATCCGCCATTTGCGGCACAAGTGCCATCAGTCCAATCATCGCGTGCTCAAAGTCTCCGGCAAAACTGCCGCGGTGCCCGCCTGCTTCACTCCCTTGCGCCACAACCAAATCCATTCCCGCTTCTTCATTTAAAAGCGCTTCCTTTACCGTTGTGGCGGTTCCAATCAGCAAAATCCCCCGACTTTTCAACTGTTCAATGACAGATTGCGGCGGAATTCCGAAAGTAAAACTGCACACCGGCACTTTGTATCGTTCAATCAGTGCAATTTGTTCATAAAAAACGGGATCAGAAGCTGCAGGCTTTATATTTTTCTTTTTCAGGCCCAGTTTTTCACGAACCGGGTTTAGCAGCTCATTTGCTTTTTCCAGTTCTGCGTCCGTTGCCTGCGGGGTTTCAGGCACAAATAAGTTAACGCCAAAAGGCTTTTCAGTTTGCGCCTGTACCGCCCGGATTGCTGTTTCTAATTCATTTTTCCCCATGTAGCCTGCTCCAATCATGCCCAAGCCGCCTGCATTGGATACGGCTGATACAAGTTCAGGCGTTGTAACCCCGCCCGCCATGCCGGCCTGGATAACCGGATATTGGACCGATAACCGCCTTGCCGCCTTTGTTTGGTTCCACATGATAAGCCCCCCTTTTTTTAAAAATATTCTTTATTCACAGTATATAGATTTGTATTACTTTCTTCAATACAAAAACAGAAGCCGTTGTCCACAAGCTCCTGCTCTTTTTTTGTTTTTCCTCTCCGCAAGCATCAGACCCCCTGAAGCCTCCAATTAAGGATGGCGCGGTGTAAGCGTCAAAAAAATTATTGTTGCATGCTCTGCTCGAGTTTTTCCATCAAAGCAAACAAAATTTCATAAACCAAAATAAAAGCTTCCAATAAAACCATATCTTCGTGGTAGCCGGGAACCTGATTCAAGGCAAAGTTTACGTCCCAAATGCCTTCATTGCCTTCGAACATCAACTGCCCGGACCCCTCCCCTGCCAGCAGGCTATCAAGGGCAGCCTGAATTTCAGGACCGTATTTTTTCTGCAGCTTCAGCCCAAGCATACAGTTATAATGACCAAACACATCATCCAGTTCCAGGGAAATTCCATCAATACCAATTACGTCATACCAATCGGAAGCTGTATAAAGATATTCCCGCTTATGTTTTTTCAAATAGGTAAGCGGCTGCTGTAAAAATTCCGGGGATTCCACTGCCAGCGTCTCATCGGTTTGTTTATCGGCCCGCTCAATATAAGCATTGGCAAAGCGGGTACTGTTGTCCGCTTCAATCAGTTTTAGACTTTCTCTTTCATCCTTGAAAAAAGCTGGATGGCGGTTGGTATAGTCGAGTTCTTGTTTACATAATAAAATTACAGTTTTGCTTCCTTGCTTTTTACTAAATTCCTTCATATATTTTTTTAATTGGGTATCCAGCATCATGTCTCATCCTTTATTTACATATTCTATCCTACAGTATGTCCCAGCCGGCTCAGAATGGTAAAGAAAAAAAGAATGGGCTTCATATAATCCCGTTTTGGTAATCATTCAATGGTATGTTTGACAACACATGTCAGCATCTTTGGCATGAGGATGCTAACTTATTTCCCATCATCTTTCAACAATCCTTGCAAGCTAAGTTTGAGCATTTCAATCAACTGCTCGAAAAACGGCATCATTTCCTCGAACATGGCATCCGGATGAAGTTTTAAATAACCCATGACGCGGTTATTATAATATTCCAAATGCGACTGGACAACTGCCTGAAGGACACTGCGGTCTACATCTTCTTTTAAATTCAGTCTGTCAATCATATCTGCAAAATACTGCTGGCTCAATGCGGTCATGCGCCCGAACAATTCACCCATCTTGCCCGCGAGCTTATCAGGCGGATTGGCGATTGCCCTTGCCAGCAATGGATAAATATCCGGATATTTTTTCAAAAACAACAGTTCCCGCTTGCAATAATCCTTCAAGTCGTCAATCATCCGGTTTGTGCGCGGCCAGTTTTCATAATCAAGTTCCTTCATTGTAAAATGGATGGCATACCGAATACATGCGTCATACAGCTTTTCTTTTGACTCAAAATAGTGGAATACCAGCCCTTTGGATGTTTCTGCCTGCTTTGCAATTTGATTCGTAGATGCTTGTTCATATCCTTTTGCCGCAAATTCATGGATGGCCGCCTCTAAAATCGCTTGCTCCTTCGATTCAGGCATCTATGCTTTCAAATCCTTCCGATTATAAATCCAAAACGTCGATAGGACGCAGACCACGATCACTGTGATATCTGTCACCATATAATTCCCTTCGATGCCGTTTTTGAATACATTGCTTGGAAGGGCTGCTTCTAATGGCGAAAAATAGAGAAGCGTTTTGAAATCCGTTTGCAGTTTTCCAACCACCCCAAGAATATAGCTTAAAAATACAATGCCCAGTGACAAAGATGTGACAGGCTTACTTGAAGATAACAGTGACGAAATCAGAAAACCGGCACTAAGAAAAGTCAGCCCCATAACCCATCCGGCCACCAAAAAACACGCAAAATTCGTTAGTAAACCGGCTGCCTGGTTTCCTGTGCCTTGAAAAAACAGGCAGATGAAATAAGACACAGCAACTGTAATGACCCAGTATAAACTGTAAAGCACAACGCCGGCAAACATTTTCGAAGCAACAATAGAGGAACGCGATACCGGCTGCGCATACAGATAAGCAATTGTCCCGTCCCCTTCTTCTTTCGCTAACGCACCTGCCCCTGACATCGCCGCAAATATCCCGGTTGCAATCATAATATATTGAAAATAATACCCGTAAAATCCTTCTACCGTCGACAGTGACGCCAAATCGGAAATATTAAATGCCTCAAACATCTTTTTTGGCATGATGCTCATATCAAAAGATTTCATCGTATCTTTCATAGACGGAAACAAAGACATCAGCCCGAATGTTAAAACCGCAACAACAACCATCCAAATGAGCGAACTTTTAAAATTGGTTTTGCATTCCAATTTAAATAAGGTCATAGCCTGTTCCCCTCCTGATTTTCATACATTGACATAAACTGTTCTTCAAGGTCCCGGTTTGTAATGGCCACATCTTCAAACTCATGTGTCATTTCCGACAAAACAGAAAACAACTTTGCCAGATCTTTTTCATAAAGAAAACGGGCTTCACCTTCTTTTTCAAATATACATTTGGCCCCGATCGCAGCCATTCGATCAACCGGCAGTGACGGCCCTTTTAAGATAATGACTTTAAATTTTTTATTTACTTTCGTCAAATCCTCCACACCGATCAGGCGTCCATCTTTAATAAAAGCCGCTTTTGAGCAGTAATCCTCTACTTCTTTCAGATTATGGCTCGATAAAAAGACAGTGGCACCCTGGCCCTGTTTTTCTTTCAGCAATCGGAAAAGTCTTGCGTGCATCAGTGGATCAAGCCCGTTTGTCGGTTCGTCCAGGATCAGCAATTCCGGATTGTGGAGCAGCGCACAGACAATCGCCACTTTTTTCTTATTGCCGAGTGAAAGATCTCCAAACTTTTTCCTGCGGTCTACCTGAAATATCTCGCATAATCCAGCAGTTTCTGTTTGGTTTTCTTTCAGGCCATGAAAATCAAGACTGCACTGGATGATGTCTTCCACACGGAGTTGCGGGTAGAAGCGGACATCACCCGGTACATAACCAATTCTTTTTTTTACTTCCACATTAGCGGAAGGCATCTCCATCCCAAGCAGTCTGATGCTGCCGCCGTCGCGCTTGATGAAATCGAGCAGCATATGAATCGTAGTGGATTTTCCCGCCCCATTCGGTCCGATAAAACCAAAAAACGCTCCCTTTTCAACCTGCAATGACAAATCCTTCACCGCTATAAACTTACCAAAGGATTTGCTGACATGATCTAATTCAATCACGGGCATTTTCAACACCCTTTCTTTGTAAATTGACCAGGTGGTCGATCAGTGTCAATATAACACGTACCGACCACCTGGTCAATATAAAAAGATAAAGATAGGAATTATTTTTGTTAAAAGCCGATACCCCACCTGTATGTTTTAAGGTTTGGTTCGCTGATATGACAGGCACTTGATCAGATCCTGTTTTTATATACGTGTAGCGAATGGCATGATCGGTGTGTATCAATTTATTTTCTGCCTTCAAGATCCTAATCCTTTCTTTTATCCATTTCCTTCCTGCAGCAATAATTTCCGGAACGGTTTCCGCCAGGCTTCGGCCAGTGCTTCGACGCTTAAAATTTCTTCTATCGCGGCAACATTCGTTTTGTCATGATATCTCACTTTATTAACATGAAGGATGGACAGCTGTTTTTCCCCTTTTTCCAGGAGGATAAGCCGGTCTCTTTTCCGGACATAGCCTTCTTTCAGGACACGCATATAAAAACCGGACCAGCCGGTTTCCATGATGTCAGCCGGAAAACTGTCCAATCCATATCTGGCGGCAATTTTGAAGCAAGGCTGGCGCGGCTGGGATACCTGTACAACCGCGTCCCCCATCTGAAAAACATCGCCGATATGGATATCTGCTTCCGTAAGTCCTGCAAGCGTGATATTTTCACCAAAAGCCCCAGGCTCAAAAGTACGGTTAAATTTCTTTCCCCATTCCGGAAAATGATCGGAAACATAGACACAAACTGCTTTATCTTCCCCACCGTGATGGACGAGATCCGCTTGCCCGTCCCCATCAAAATTTTCTTTTGCTAAAAAAACCGGCCCTTCCTGCGGTGTTTTAAAAATGCCGCTCTGTACCACTTTCTGCTTATAAGGAAGTTCCTTTGGTTTTCCAATATTCAGCGAAACAACAACACCACTTGCCATCCTGCCCACTCCTTCATTCAAACTGGTTTGTCTAAATTTTACCACAATATGGATTCGGCTAGTAAATCCTTGAAAAAATATTTGTAAAATGACACGTTTGTCGTTATAATAAATAAAACGACACATGCGTCATTTAAAGGAGGAGAACAATATATGTTTACGCTGCTTTCCAAAAACCACCCGTTGCTGCTTTTACTTAGTGCACAAACGATTTCCAATTTCGGAGACTGGCTCCATATTTTAGCACTTTTTGCACTTACCGCCTTCAAATGGGATGCAGGTCCGCTCGCCATGTCCGGCATCACCCTCTGCATGGTACTGCCTTCCATCCTACTTGGCTCACCAGCCGGAATCATCGCTGACCGATACAGTCGAAAAGTACTGATAATTGCTGCCGATACAGTCGAAAAGTACTGATAATTGCTGCCGATTTGGTCCGAAGCGGGTGTGTGCTGGGGATTGCTTTTGCTGCTTCGCTATGGCAAGTTTACTTGTTCCTGCTGCTTCTAGGCACATTTTCGGCAATTTTTTACCCTGCTAAAAGCGGGGTTTTGCGCCAAATCATAACCGAAAATCAAATCCAGGCCGCAGTCAGCACCAGTGAGATGATCAATAACAGTGCAAAAATCATTGGACCGGCAGCTGGCGGTGCACTTATAAGCTTTATCGGGATTAAAGGCGCCTTCTATCTTGATGTCCTTTCCTTTCTGCACTCCGCCCTTTTGTTAACGGGCATAAAAGTTCCAAAATTAGAAGCAAGGGCAGAAACCGGAAGTTCAGAAAGTCCTTCTATTACAGAAGGACTCCGCTATATTATGCGCTTTCCAGTCCTGAAAATCGGCCTGATTGTTTTATGTTCAATGATGCTTGCATTGCAAATTTCCGATTCTCAGGTCATGATATTATTAAAGGAAATCAAACATGCAACGATTAACTTTGCAGGCTGGTGCATTGCTGCAAGCGGGATCGGCATGCTGGCGGCTTCTGCTATTTTTACAAAGATCAAAATAGGAGAAAAATTAACGGCACTAATATTCAGCCCTGCAATACTGGGCGCAGGTTTTATTGCCGTGAGCATTGGCACCGGCTGGCCAACCGGTATTATAAAAATCGTTTTCCCATGCATCTTTTTCCTGATGGGCTTTTCTTTCACGATGGCCATCATCCCGTTTGATGTAATGGTCCAGAAAAAAACGCCGGAAACGCATACCGGCAGAGTCTTCGGTGCCATAAACAGCGCCTCAACACTTGCTGTTCTTACAGGAATTTTAGCCGGCGGCGGTTTGTCTGAATGGCTCGGAGTCGGGATTACGTTTCAAATTTCCGGCGGCGCATCCTGCCTGCTGGCATTGATCACCTTGATTGCAATAAGAAAAATAGAAAGGAAGAATCCGGATGTCACCGAGGGTATCGAAAGAACATCTTAATCAAAGAAGAAATCATATATTGGATGCGGCAAAGCGTGTTTTTGAACGCAAAGGATATGAGCCGGTCACGATGCAGGATATTGTTAAGGAAGCCGGCATCAGCAGAGGGAATTTGTATCAGTATTTTTCAAACACAGAAGAAATCATGCGTGCAGTCATCAAGAAAAGTGATCAATCATTTTTTGCTTATATCCATGATTTAATAAACGGCCATGAGAAAATTTGGGATGCAATCCAGGCATACCAGCGTGAAGTTTTAGAGGATGTGACCGGAAATTTCGGGATGGTAATGTACGAATATTCCGTGATCAGTTGGCGTAACGCCGACCGGAAGCAATTTTTTCAAAAGCGGGGTAAAATTGCAATGGAAGATTTTCTTATGCTTCTTAAAAAAGGTGTAGAGCACGGTGAATTTGATCCGATCCAGCCGCTTGAAACAATTGTTCGTTTTATGGTCAATGTATGGGACGGCCTGATCTTAATGGCCCACATTGAAGGGATGAAAAGTGCAGCGGTTGCCGGGCAGCTTGAAGCATTGAACTTGTACTTGAAACAGGCTTTGCGCCCTCGTGAAGAAGTTGAATGGCGCTTAAACTAAAGCGGGTTCCCTCCCATAACTATGACCCGCCTTTTTTTAAAATTTATGAATCAAATCTCATCATTTCCATTTAATCACCCAGCACAGGATGCAACAGCTTTTTGAATAGACTTTTGTAATTTTAAAAACAAATGAAAAAGCCAGCTGCATCAAACAGCTGGCTTTTTCATTTGCCCGGCAACGTCCTACTCTCGCAGGGGGAAACCCCCAACTACCATCGGCGCTGAGAAGCTTAACTTCCGTGTTCGGGATGGAAACGGGTGTGGCCTTCTCGCCATTATTGCCGGACCGTATTGAGTTGTAAAGGATGTATTCCTTCAAAACTGGATAGGAGAAAAACAAGTAAACCTTGAATCAGCCAAAAATTAGGTCAAGTCCTCGACCGATTAGTATTCGTCAGCTGCACGCGTTGCCGCGCTTCCACCTCGAACCTATCAACCTGATCATCTTTCAGGGATCTTACTAGTTAAACTAGGGGAAATCTCATCTTGAGGGGGGCTTCATGCTTAGATGCTTTCAGCACTTATCCCTTCCGCACATAGCTACCCAGCGATGCCTTTGGCAAGACAACTGGTACACCAGCGGTGCGTCCATCCCGGTCCTCTCGTACTAAGGACAGCTCCTCTCA
>NZ_KB893991.1:25581-63267 GCF_000374345.1 Heyndrickxia acidiproducens DSM 23148 | reverse complement strand
AGAACACCTATCGGGAGGCGGCTGATATTTTAAAAGAGTGGACGGCAGTGAGTCTCAGTCACACAACTGTAGGGGAAATGGTGAAACGCGTAGGGAAAACCCAAGTGGAATCTGACCAGGCCCTTGTAGAAGAGCTTGAATTGGCTACCTCACTGCCTAATGGGAAGAAGGTAGACTACCTGTTTGCCGAAGCTGACGGCGTATTCGTCCGGGGGTTAAAAAAGAAACAGAATATGGAAGTCCACCATGCCATTCTTTATGAGGGGTGGGGAACCAATGGAAAAAGGGTTTTTCTACGCCAGCCAAAAGTTATCATGACAACCGAACCCACCCAGACATTCTGGGATGAAGTCCAAGCTGTCGCCGCCAGCACCTATTCACTTGAAAAAGCCCGTATCATTACTAACAGTGACGGAGGGCCGGGATACACATCTGAACGGTTTCAAACGGCGTTCTCACAATCGGAATTTCCGGTGCTCAATCAACTGGATGCATACCACGTTGCACAGGCCATCGTCAGAACATTTGGGGGCGGAAAGAGTGAAATAAAGGAGCAGATTAGAAAGGCGATAAAAACGCACGATTTAGATCAATTCACACTGTATTTGGACACGTACGAAAGCACATTAACGGACAAAAAGAACCTCAAGAAAATCAAAGACTTCCGCTCGTATATCTTAAAAAACTGGGAACGCATTTTTGATTGGAGAGACAAGCTTGAAAATGTGCCAGAAGGTGCAAGAGGCCTGGGAGCAATGGAATCCAACCAAAGACATGTTTCATTCCGGATGAAGAAACGTGGCATGCATTGGAGCAAAGAAGGTGCAGAAGCCATGGTTAAGATCAAACAAGGGATTCTTAACCGAACATTGAAAGAAGCCTATCTGAAACGCCGTACAAGAAGCGCGAGGAAACATCGGGAATTGAAGCAAGCGATCAGGATGTCCCAGTTGCTTAAACAGTCCGTGCGCCCGTCAATTGGGGTAAAACGGGGGTCGGTCAGCTTGTTTACAAGCACATCATCGGCAGTTGGAAATTTAAGCAAAATCTTGAGAATTTAATTTCAACCTGGATAAATGACATTGATTTGAAAATTAATGTCATTTATCCAGGAGAGCAAGCGAAGCGCGGTAGTCGAAAGTGTACAAAAAGAGTGTCTTGAAATACCCGATATTTAAACACTATCGAGAAAAACTTGACACATACGCAAATCCGGACGTGTTGTGCTGGATAATGGCAGCGATGGACACAATCGGAACCCCTTCCACACGGGCGGTGGTCACATTTTCCTGGTAGCTTACGCCAAAATCAGCTTTCCCCGAAGCGACCATTTGTTCGGCGGTAATATTATCGCCCGGCTGGATGATTTTCACATTCAGCCCCTGCTTTTTAAAATAATTTTTCGTTTTCGCAACATAAAGGCCGGTATGGTTGGTATTTGGAAACCAGTCCAAAACAACCGTCACTTTCCGGAGCGCTTTTTCACGATTTTCCTGTTTGCTGCCTGAACATCCGGATGCCAGCAGCAGCATCATTGCAGCAAGCAAAATCCATGCTTTTTTCATTGATGATCTTCCTTTCTATCATTCCATGGCGCCAGTAACCGCTGCAGCACTTCGACGGCGGTGTACAGCAAAAAGGTCATGGCGACAATGACTGCGGCGACAGCAAATAAACGCGCGGTCATAAAGGACTTGGTTGCCCGCGTTAACATCACGCCGAGTCCCTCGCTTGCGCCAAGCCATTCACCAATAATTGCGCCCATTACACTATAGGTAACGGCAATTTTTAAACCGGAAAAAAAGTAGGGCAGGACAGCCGGAATTTTCACTTTCCGGTAAAGCTGCCAATTCGTTGCATGCATTGTTTTCATTAATTGAATAAGGCCTCTGTCTACAGTCTGGAATCCTTCCAATATGCTCAGGGCAATCGGAAAGAAACAGATTAAAATGACAACGATGATTTTCGGGCGCAACCCGAGGCCGAACCAGACGACCAGCAGCGGAGCAATTGCGACAATCGGCACCGTTTGCGAGACGAGAAGCAGCGGGTGGATGAACAGGCGGAACAGCGGAACCATATCCATCATGACGGCAATTAACGCTCCTAATAATATCGCAAGTCCCATTCCTGCCAAAACTTCTATTAAGGTTTGCCAAATATTGGGCCACAGCATGCTTCCCATTCCGGTTAATTCAGCCCAAATATCCGTTGGTTTCGGCAATATCCAGCCGCTGATATGGAATCCTGCTGTAATAGCCTGCCAAACACAGATTAACAGCAAAATCCACAATGCGGCCGATACCGGTTTAAGCATGCGATGGCGATGGCTGCGGTTTGCGGTATTTTGCAATTTTCTCATCAATGGTCACTCCGGTACTTGGGCGGTAATGGATTTTAATCGACGTGATCACTTCAGTGGCACCCGCTTTTGTGCACGCCTCCTGGGCCTCTTTAATAATCGCCAGCAATTCATCCAAATCGCCTTCCATCGTTGTTTCCATTGCACCGACCTCATAGCGTACGCCGGATTTCTGTACGACTTCAATGGCGCGGTCCACGACACTGTATAAATGATCATTCTTGGCATGCGGCACGACTGAAAACGAAACGGTGACTTGATTCGACTTTTCCATTTCATAACCTCCTGTTTATTTTTCCAAACAAAAAAGCTTTCTGCCATACGCAAGAAAGCCCTTTTCAAGAAAACGCACGAAAACCTTGTTTTTCCTTATATGACTCCCTACGCTGGCATTACCCAGATCAGGTTAAGGGTCGATGCCCGAAAAGGCACCCTCTCAGCTACATGAGCTCCCCTGCTTTTATTGTTTCTTCTATTGTAACACAAATTACACCATTAGCCGGTTTAAAAGAGATTTTAATTCCGCGGCAGCATGTTGTCTAAATACCTTAAAATTTCTTCCCGGTTTCCGCTTACCTTTGCTTCTCTTTTTTCATCTTTCTCCAGTTTTTCAACGGCTTTTTTGTAAACCTCCCCGGATATGGCCTGCGGAATAACCACGACACCATCTGCATCCCCAACAATGATATCACCCGGGCAGACTGGTACACCGCCGCATGAAATCGGGATGTTGACTTCCCCTGCACCGGCTTTTCCGCCTGCTGCAACCGTCGTACCTTTAGCAAAGACAGGAAAATCAAGCGCGAGCACGCCTTCAATATCCCGGATCACACCATCAGCCACGACACCTTGGATACCGAGTGTTTGGGCCATGCCAAGCACGAAGTCACCGGCAATCGCCCGATATGTATCCCCTTTTGAGTCAATGACCAGCACATCGCCGGGCTGCGCCTCCCTGATCGCTTTTAACACTGCGACGTTATCCCCGACTGGCATTTTTACCGTAAATGCCCGGCCGGCAAGTTTGAAATCTTTTCTTAATGGTTTAATTTGCGGGTCGAGATTATTCATCCCGTTCATTGCGTCTGAGATACAGGTTGCCGGCAATTTTAAAAATTTCTCCCTCATCGATTCCATCTTTTCGCTCCCTTTGTTTGGTGGTTTCAATTCTAGTATACTTCGAAATCCCTGCTATGAAAACGTTTTTTAATGATTGTGAAAACAAGGATTTCCAGCCATCCCCACCCAAAGTTCGGATTGTTCCAGGCTGCGCGCCATACGGAACAGCCAGTTTTCTTTGCCCTTTGGCGCGATGAATTGCACGCCGAGCGGAAGGCCGTTTTTTGTGAGATGTACCGGCAGGCTGATTGCAGGCTGGCCGGTCAAATTAGCCAGTTGCGTAAACGGCGAAAACGTAAGGCTCGGTTCAAACATTTCGTATATCATCGCCTGTTGTTCAGACTTCCGCAAACGGCTGACTTGAAGCAATTTTCGCGTTTCCTCGGGGGATTGGGCCAGTTCGCCGATTTTCGGTGCAGAAAAAGCCGTGGCCGGTGTCATGTAAAGGTCATAGGTTGCATGAAACTCCGCCATCCGGGCTGCAGCCGTATCCCATGCTGCAAGGCTGCTTGTAAATTCAGCTGCAGTGACTTGTTTTCCCGCTTCAAACAGTACCCAGGATACGATCTCCATGTCATCGTGGGTCAGCGGGCGCCCCATTGCTTTCTCTAATGCCGACAATTCGGCGGCCATTTCCCCGCAATTCATTAAATAGTAGTTTTCCATCAAGCGCCTGCCGTCTACTTCCGGCTGCTGTTCCTCCACATCATGCCCCTGCGCTGCCAGCCACTTAGCCGTTTTTTCCACGGCGAGCACCGCTTCCCTGCTGACAGGTGTTCCCACAGGAGATTTCGTTGAAAAGGCAATTCTGAATTTTTGCGTGCGGGACTGTTCCATATCTTCCAGGAAACTTCCGGTAAACAGCGGCGTTTGAAAAGCGGCTTCCGGCTGGAGGGTTTGCAGCACATCCAAAAGCGCAGCGCTGTCCCGCACTGTGCGCGAAAGTACAAAATCGACTGCCGCACCTTGCCACTGGCGCCCAACCCCCGGACCGACCGGCGTTCTCCCCCTTGTCGGCTTCAACCCTACTAAACTTGTAAATGATGCGGGGATGCGGATCGAACCGCCGCCATCATTCCCGCCGGCCACCGGAACCATGCCTGAAGCCACACTTGCCGCTGCGCCCCCGCTTGATCCGCCCGGGGAATAATCCGGATGCCATGGGTTTCTTGCCGGGCCGAGCCAGTCTGTTTCGGTAATATTTTTCAGCCCGAACTCAGGTACATTTGTATGGCCCAGAAACAAAAAACCGGCTGCCCTTAATGTTGCCGTAAAATTGGAATCGCGGCTGGAGCGGTTATGCTGTAATAATTTCGAACCCGATGACAGCCCCTCACCTTGAACCGCCTGGGAAATGTCTTTCAGCAGCATAGGAACTCCTGCAAACGGCTGGTTTTCCAGCTCCAGCGCTTTCATTTCCTGTTGCGCTTTCTTGAACCGCTTGCGGATGACCGCATTGAATTCGGGGTTCATGTTTTCAATACGGGAAACGGCCGCGTCAAACACTTCCGCTGCTGACACCTCTTTCTGCTTGATACACTGTGCCAATCCGGTAGCATCATAGGATAAATACGCTGATTCTTTCATATTATAGCCTCCTCTATCTCCTGCCTCATTTTCTATGTTCGCTGATTTCCTTCCCGCTGTAAAGAGATAAAGCAGCTGTCTTTCCACAATTTGCAACAGTTTAAACTTGTTTACTTCTATCTGCAGCGGGTAAAAAATTTATGTAACCCACAAAGGAGGAAGATAAATATGGCAAAGACTGTTGCCGGAGTCTACCCAACTTTACAAGATACGATTGACGCCATTGACAGCTTAACTGCAAAAGGATATAACCCCTCCAATATTTCTGTGATCACAAATGGAAATGATACCGATTATTTAGAAAACCGGACAGGTACCACAGTAAATGATGCATCAGCATTAACAAACACCGAAAATGAAAATCTTTGGGACAAGATTAAGGAATTCTTTACACCAGGCTATTACGACCAAAACACAAAACGTCTCACCAATCTTGATATTCCACAAGGTGAATTGGACCGCTACTCCCAGGAAATCAACGCCGGGAACTATTTGGTACTTCTTGATGACAGCCATGTTGACGGGTCCGGCAATACTGGTGATGATGCAGGTATAACCGGAGCCGATCCGCAAACAGCAGGCAACGCCTCATCCGACCCGCAAACCATTGGTGAAGCGGGCGCCAATCCGGTGAATGAATTTGATGAAACTTATTCGACAAACCAGGAAAAGAAGCTGGATGTACGTGAAGAAGAACTTCATGTAAATAAAAAACCTGTAAAAACAGGTGAAGTAAAAGTCAACAAAGAGGTCAAAACAGAGGAAAGGAATTTCGATGTTCCAGTCCAACACGAAGAAGTTTATGTAGAACGCAGGCCGGTTGACGAAAATAGCGCTTCAGAACCTGTTGACGGTTCCGAAACCATAAAAGTCCCGATTGTAGAAGAGCAAGTGGAAGTCACGAAAAAGCCAGTGAAAAAAGAAGAAATTGTCATTGGCAAACACACGGTCAATGATAAAGAACATGTTTCTGAAACGGTTAAGAAAGAAGAAGCCCATGTTAACCAGGGCGGTACAGGAAACGTGGACAATTCCAGCAAATCTTAATCAAAAACAATCAACTGCCCAAAAGAGCATTTTTTGGGCAGTTGTTCTGTGTTTCCGGCCTCCTATTGATCTGCAGGCGCCACCGGTAAAACTGTTTTTGCAATCGACCGGTCAAGCGCTTCAAAGTCATCGTAGGAAATGGTACTATACAGTTCTTTCCTTGTCTGCATATCGGAAAGGGCGTTTTTTTGGGTCCCCTCATTTTTAATTTTTTCAAACACGCGCTCATATGCCTTCGCCGCCACGCGCAGCGATGTGACCGGGTAAATCACCATTTGATAACCCATCTCTGCAAATTCATCCGCGGTATAATACGGCGTTCTGCCAAATTCAGTCATATTGGCAAGCAGCGGCGCTTTGATTTTTTCGGCAAACATGCGGAACTCATCAGCTGATTGCAGTGCTTCCGGAAAAATCGCATCCGCGCCTGCTTTCACATAACCGTTTGCCCGATCTAAAGCCTGCCGAACGCCTTCCACGCCTCTTGCATCCGTCCGTGCCACAACCATAAGCGTTGGCGCTACTTCTTTTATTGCTTTAATTTTTTCACACATTTCACTCGTTTCAACAAGCTGCTTGCCATTTAAATGGCCGCATTTTTTTGGAAGCTGCTGATCCTCGATCTGTACGGCGGCCACACCGGCTTCCACCATTTCACGAGCGGTGCGGGCAACATTCAATACACCGCCAAAACCGGTATCGATATCAACAAGTACCGGCAGATCAGCAGCACGGACAAGTTCCCGCGCACGTTCTGCCATTTCTGTTGAGGTAACCATTCCGAGATCAGGCAGGCCTTTACTCGCGGTATAAGCGGCACCCGATAGATAGAGCGCCTCGAATCCTGTATTTTTTGCAACCAAAGCGGCCATCGCATCATGCGCCCCCGGGATTTGCAATATTCCGGGCGCTCCTATTAAGTCCTTGAAGCGCTTTGCAAGGGCTTCCTGCGTGGTTGGCTGATTGACAATCCAAACCATGGTGCAACATCCTTTCTACAAAGTAAATTGCTCAACAAATTCGTTCACCTTCATATTTTCCAGGCGATTCGGCTGCAGGCAGGCCGTTTCGATTCGTTCCCGCTGCTTTGCCGGGTAGTGGGTTGCCAGGTTATTTGAAAATTTAAGGACGATTTTTGGAATGGCCTCTTCCCTTCTGAAACGGTGGCCGAGCGGATATTCGACTTCCACCTTTTCCGTGCTTGTGCCATCTTTGAAAAAAACCTGGACGGCATTGGCAATTGATCGCTTGTTCGGGTCAAGATAGTCGATGCTGTACTTTTTGTTTTCGACAACGGTCATTTTATCCCTTAACGCATCAATACGCGGATCTCCCGCAGCCTCGTCTTCATAATCGTCTGCTGTGATATCACCCTTTAGCAGGCCGACTGCAGTAATATACTGGATGCAATGATCACGGTCGGCAGGATTATGTAAGGGCCCGGTTTTGTCAATGATGCGGATGGCCGACTCATGGGTTGTAATCGTGATGTTCTTGATTTCACCAAGGCGCCCGGCGACTTGCGGATGGAGTTTCACTGCGGCTTCCGCAGCTGTTTGGGCATGAAATTCCGCCGGATATGACACTTTAAATAAAACATTTTCCATGACATACGATCCAAACGGCCTTGCAAGGGTTAATTCTTTTCCTTTAAACAGCACATCCTGAAAACCCCAGCCCGGTGCGGACAGCGGCGTGTTGTAACCCATTTCGCCTTTCACCGCAATCAAAGCAAGCGCAACTCCCCGGCTGGTCGCATCCCCGGCCGCCCACGATTTTCTTGAACCTGTATTCGGGAAGTGGCGGTACGTTCTGAGGGAAGCATTGTCAATCCATGCATGGGAAACGGCATTCATGATTTCTTCCAACCCGCCGCCAAGCATCTTTGACACGACAGCTGCCGTCGCCACTTTCACAAATAATACATGGTCAAGGCCAACCCGGTTGAGGCTGTTGTCCAATGCGAGGACCCCCTGGATTTCGTGGGCTTTGATCATCGCTTCCAGCACATCGCGTACCTCAAGCGGTTCTTTCCCGTTTGCCACACGCGTTCTGCTCACATAATCGGCAACGGCCAGGATCCCGCCTAAATTATCGGAGGGGTGCCCCCACTCCGCTGCAAGCCATGTGTCATTGTAATCAAGCCAGCGAATCATGCAGCCGATATTAAAAGCACCTTGAACCGGATCAAGCACATACGAAGTGCCGGGCACACGCGTCCCGTTTGGCACAATCGTTCCAGGCACAACCGGTCCGAGCATTTTGGTACACTCCGGATATTGCAGGGCGAGAATGCCGCAGCCAAGCGTATCCAGCAGCCCGTAACGCGCCGTTTCAAAAGCTTCCGTACTCGTTATCTCTTTTTCCAGCACATACCGGGCAATTTCTTCAATTAAAATATCTCTTTTTTCAACAGTTTCATTGGTTGACGTTATACTGGCCATTTTTACTTGCCCCTCCCTAAATTGTTTCATTTACATGCAAACCGCGCAGGCCTGTGTACCTCACACGCGGGCGGAACAAGCGGTTGTTTTCATGTTGCTCCATAACATGGGCGCAAAGGCCGGCAGTTCTTGAACTGAAAAAGATCGGGGTGTAAAGCGAAATTGGAATGCCAAGCATCCAGTAGACGGGTGCTGCATAATAATCCAGATTCGGATAAAGGCCTTTTTCCTGCGCCATCATTTTTTCACCGGCTTCGCACATTTGCAAAAGCAAATCATCTCCCTGCTCGCGGCTTAATTCTTTTAGCGCTTCTTTCATTATCAGCGCCCGCGGATCCATCTTCTTCATATAAACGCGGTGGCCGAAACCCATAATTTTTTCTTTCTTTGCCAGTTTGGCAGAAAGCAAGCTTTCAAATTTTTCCACCGTGCCTGCTTCATTCAGCATTTCCATGACCGCTTCATTGGCGCCCCCGTGCAAATGGCCTTTTAATGAAGCAACTGCACCGGTCAGTGCGCCGTAGAGATCGGAAAGTGTCGAGGCGATCACTCTTGCGGTAAAAGTGGAATTCGGCAGTTCGTGTTCGCTGTATAATACAAGCGAGCGGTCGAAAATTTTTTCTTCCATTTCGGATGGCGCTTTGCCTGTCATCATATACAGGAAATTTGCGCTGTATGATAAATCTTTGCGTGGCTTTACCGGTTTTTCGCCTTGTAAAAGATGGTAGCTGTTGGCGACGATGTTCGGAACATGGCCAAGCAACTGCAAGGCGCGGTTCAAATTGGTTTCATGCCCGCGGTCGAGCAAATTTCCATCATAACCTGCAAGCGCGGAAACACCCGTCCGCAGCGCATCCATCGGGTGTGTCTTTTTCGGCAGCAACTGCAAAATTTGCAGGACAGCATCCGGAATTTCATAATTCCCTTTTACGCTTTCTTCAAGTGCAGCCTTTTCCGCTGCATTAGGCAGTACCCCCTCCAGCAGCAAATGGACAATGTCCAAATAGCTTTTGGTTTTGGATAGTTCGATTAAATCATACCCCTTTAAAACAATCTCGCTTTCAATGGTATCCAGAAAAGAAATTTCCGTTTCAATGGCCACTACACCTTCCAGGCCGGGGACAAATTGAGCCGTTGTTTTTTCCATCTCCCATCCTCCGTTCAAAAAAATAAAATGTAAGCATTTTCATTTCTGTGCAAGACAAACGGCACGGCTGTATGAAACAGTGAAGTTCCCAATAAGAACATATCATAACATTGAAAAAATTACAACTTGCATTAACAATTCCAATCAGGAAGATCATTTGTCTGATCACTACTCCCAGTTGGCCCGGCTTATACGGATCGGTTTGCTGATTATTTGTTTGTTTTCAATCCTGCAGTATGGCAACAATACACAAAACAATATATTATACTGTATTATTTTGTGTATCTTTTTTGTGTATCAATTAAAAGCTGATAAAGTCAACGGTTTCAATACAGTATTTTGGCACGATATTTGCATATATTATTAGTGAGTACAAAAAAGCGTGTCATTGTACTCAGCGTATCACAAGGCTTTTAGCATCTGAGTCTTGTTTTCGTAGGAGGTGGCCGGATGGTAATGGATATACGACTTGCGCGCATTGATGATCGATTGATTCATGGCCAGGTTGCTACTGTTTGGTCGAGAGCCATGGGGATCGAACGAATTTTAGTGGTCAGTGATGAAGTCGCCCATGATGAGTTGCGGAAGTTTCTCTTAAAACAAGCGACACCGCCAAGCATCAAATCACACGTCATCACAAAGCAAAAACTGCTTGAGCTTTATCAAAATCGATTGTTTGACAGAACGAGGATCATGTTGTTGTTTGCTTCGCCGCGAGACGTACTGGAAGTAGTTGAAGCAGGTGTTGGTTTGAAAACGGTTAATATCGGCGGCATGCGTTATTGTGAGGGCAAAAAGATGGTCACTAATTTTATTTCTTTGAATCATGAAGACGTTCAATCCTTTGTGAAGTTAGCCGATTTAGGAATCAAACTGGAAATCCGCCAAGTGCCTGCAGATCGAAAAATGGATCTGATCCAACTGCTCAAAAAAGAAAAGATGCTGCATGACTGAATTCAGGTTACAGGTTTTTTGAACTTATTTATAGGATTAAAGCTGTAACAATCAGAATAGGAGAACAGGAGGTAAAAAGATGGTAGGAATTATCATTGCTAGTCATGGTGAATTTGCCAATGGTATCTTGCAATCCGGGGCGATGATCTTTGGAGAACAGGAAAATGTAAAAGCTGTTACATTGATGCCGAGCGAAGGACCGGATGATGTAAAGGCAAAAATGAAAGCAGCAATCGCCTCTTTCGACAATCAGGACGAAGTATTGTTCTTAATCGATCTTTGGGGTGGAACTCCTTTCAACCAAGCCAACAGCTTGTTTGAAGAACACAAAGACAAATGGGCAATTGTTGCCGGCATGAACTTGCCAATGTTGATTGAAGCTTATTCATCACGCTTCTCAATGAACACAGCGCACGAAATTGCCGCACATATTTTAGGCGCAGCTCAAGAAGGGGTTAAAGTAAGGCCTGAAACATTACAACCGGCTGCTGCATCTGCTGCAACTGCGGCCAAGCCTTCAAATGCAGGCGCCCCCGGTAAATTTGAATACGTATTAGCACGGATCGACTCCCGTTTACTTCACGGGCAAGTAGCGACGGCCTGGACAAAAACGACACGGCCTACACGTATCATCGTTGTATCTGATGCAGTAGCTAAGGATGAACTTCGTAAGAAATTGATTCAACAGGCCGCTCCTTCAGGTGTAAAGGCACATGTTGTTCCTGTCAATAAAATGATCGAACTTGCAAAAGATAATCAACATTTTGGCGGCCAGCGCGCGTTACTTCTTTTCGAAAACCCGCAGGATGCGCTCAGAGCGGTTGAAGGCGGCGTTCCATTGAAGACAATCAACGTTGGTTCTATGGCACACTCCCCTGGTAAAGTTCAACCCAATAAGGTGTTGGCTTTTAACCAAGATGATATTGATACTTTCGCTAAGTTAAAAAAACTCGGTTTGAAATTCGATGTCCGTAAAGTTCCAAGCGATTCAAAAGGCAACATGGACGAAATTATCAAGAAGGCTCAAGAGGAGTTAAACAAACAAAAATAATCCTGATGATCAGGAGAAAAGGGAGGATGAATCAACATGGATTTAAATATTATTCAAATGTTATTAGTCTTTATCGTAGCATTTTTAGCTGGTATGGAAGGCATTTTGGATGAATTCCACTTCCACCAACCCATCATTGCCTGTACATTAATCGGCTTAGTTACAGGAAACTTAGTCCCATGCCTTATCTTAGGTGGTACCCTGCAAATGATCGCTTTAGGCTGGGCAAACATCGGAGCTGCTGTAGCACCGGATGCTGCGTTAGCATCAGTTGCATCTGCCATTATTTTAGTTTTAAGTGGCGCTGGCAAAGCCGGTGTATCTTCCGCAATCGCGATTGCCGTTCCGCTTGCCGTTGCAGGTTTATTATTGACGATTATTGTCCGTACGATTGCAACTGCATTCGTACACTTTATGGATGCTGCAGCCAGAGAAGGCAATATCCGAAAAGTTGAAATGTGGCACATCATCGCAATTATCATGCAAGGGTTACGGATTGCAATCCCGGCTGCGTTAATTTTGGCGATTGGTGCAGGTCCGGTTAGAGGCTTACTTGAAGCCATGCCGGATTGGTTGACAGAAGGCTTGGCAATCGGCGGGGGAATGGTTGTAGCTGTTGGTTATGCAATGGTTATTAACATGATGGCTGCAAAAGAAGTATGGCCATTCTTCGCAATTGGTTTCGTATTAGCGACTGTTTCACAAATTACACTGATCGGTCTGGGTGCTATCGGTGTGGCGCTTGCACTTATCTATTTAGCTCTTTCCAAACAAGGCGGTTCAGGTAATGGCGGAAATGGCAACACCGGTGATCCACTAGGCGACATTATTGATAATTACTAAGAAGGAGGCGGGCACAAATGGCAGAACAAATTAAATTATCTAAAAAGGATCGGATTTCAGTTTGGTGGCGTTCAACTTTCATTCAAGGTTCCTGGAACTATGAACGTATGCAAAACGGCGGCTGGGCCTATTCAATGATTCCCGCAATCAAAAAACTATATAAAACAAAAGAAGATCGTGCTGCTGCACTAAAACGTCACTTGGAGTTTTTTAATACTCACCCCTATATCGCTTCACCTATTCTTGGTGTAACTTTAGCACTTGAAGAAGAACGTGCAAATGGTGCGCCGGTTGATGACGTAGCCATTCAAGGGGTTAAAGTCGGGATGATGGGGCCTTTAGCAGGTATCGGGGATCCGGTTTTCTGGTTCACGGTTAAACCAATCCTTGGTGCGTTAGCGGCTTCTCTTGCTATGACCGGTAACATCCTTGGGCCAATTATTTACTTCGTACTTTGGAATATCATTCGTATGGGATTCATGTGGTATACGCAGGAATTTGGCTACAAAGCCGGTTCTAAAATTACGGACGACTTATCTGGCGGTTTACTCCAGGATATTACGAAAGGCGCATCAATCCTTGGTATGTTCATCCTCGGTTCATTAGTTAACCGTTGGGTGTCTGTAAAATTCACGCCAACTGTTTCTAAAGTTAAACTTGACGAAGGCGCTTATATTGACTGGGATAAACTGCCTTCAGGAGCGGAAGGGATTAAATCTGCGTTGGAACAACAAGCGGCCGGTCTTTCACTGGATTCTACTAAAGTAACGACTTTACAAGACAACCTGGACAGCTTAATTCCTGGTTTAGCCGGATTGTTGCTGACGCTTCTCTGCATGTGGCTGCTTAAGAAGAAAGTTTCTCCAATCGTGATGATTCTTGGATTGTTCGTGGTTGGGATCGTCTTCCACTTAATTCACTTAATGTAGTCATAAAGACGCTTGCCCAGGCTTTTTTTAGCCTGGGCTTTTTAAAAAGATTAAATGATGATCTGGTGTCTGTGCTTCGTTGTTACTTACACTGAATCGGTCTCATCCGATTTTGAAAAAGACGCCCGCACTGATCCCCGGGTATTTTTTTGCTTAAAATGATAAAGCACCGTATAATAATGATGATGAAAAGAAACGGAGTCGGTCAAATGGTTCAGTCAATCAATACAAAAGTCGATTTAGTTATAGATGCAACCTCACATATCGGACTTACGGATTATGGCAAGATCATGGTCGGAGACAAGGGATTTGAGTTCTTCAATAATCGTGATGCCCGTAAGTTTATTCAAATTCCCTGGGAAGAAGTTGATTACGTCATCGCTTCAGTCATGTTCAAAGGGAAATGGATCCCGCGTTTCGCGATCCGGACAAAGCGTAATGGGACGTATACCTTTTCTTCTAAAGATCCGAAAAAAGTTTTGCGGGCGATTCGTGAATACGTTGATCCGAGCCATATGGTCCAATCATTAAGTTTCTTTGATGTGATCAAACGCGGCTTGAAGGGTAAATTTAAAAAGTCATAGTTTTGCGTACAAGATAAGACAGGTTGGAGCTTGTCTTTTTTTTTTTCGGGGATAAATCCGGAATGGTGAACTGATTAATCGTTTACAAGATTGAAAACAGTATTTTATCCTGAAAAAGCCGGAAAAAGTTTTTTTCTTCTTTTTCCGGTTTGTCTCATGAAACTGTAACCTGTTCATTCACAGGCATGTTTTCGATCATATCCGCAATATAATAGATTTCGTCATCGGTTAATTGAATCTTAAAATTGTCGTAAAATATCTGTGCCGCTTTCTTAAATTCTTCTATCTGTGCCGCTTTTTCTTTCGGTATTTCATTTTTATAAACGAGGCTGTTACGGGTGACCGCGCGTTCCAGGGCACAGCCGATATGGAGGTTCAAATTAATTTTGGCGGAATTGTTAAAGGCGCGCCCGCTTATTTTTTCAAGGCTCGCTACGTAATCAGTTATCGAACCAATTATTTTTTTCGGGTTCAGGTAAGTCAGAAACTCATTTAAACTTTCCTCGCTCATTTCACGCACCATTACAGGTGACCGCGGATTGGACGGCAGCAGCTGCTGGTTCTGGATCAAACGGACAACCTGGCTTTCCCCTTCCCCCATAAACAGCGATTCAATCGGGATAAACGGGGCGTTGACTTTCGGATCGGCAATTCCGACGGTTAACAGGATATCATATTTTTCCATATATGCTGCCCGCCTTTTTTCCACCTCATTGATCGGCAGCGGAATCACTTTGATCTCGGTTCTTCCAATGCTTTTCAGCAGCTGCCCGACAAGCTGCTTCAGTTTTTCAGCCGCGCCTTCCCCTGTTGAACAAACAGAGAGAATGGCAGACGGCTTTTGCGGTTTGGTTCGATTGGTTTGTTCCACCTGATAGGATCCGTATCCCCTGAAATCTTTCAGTGATTCATAAATATCGTCTAAATTCATTTCCATAATGGTCGCTTTCCGGATTGCTTCAATGACTAAGGCCGTGGTGACCATATCGATCGTCCGGGTTTTAATGCCTGTTTCATTTGTAATAATCTCCCCGAAGCCCGTCAGTGAACCCATATCCACAAGCAGCAGGACACCCTTGCCCATGTCAATTTCTTTTACCCTGTTCTTCATTTCTTCCAATATATATTTCGGGCTTAAGTCGAGCGGCATATCAATGCTGTCAACATTCGTTTCCCCAAGCAGGCTCTTCACCACACTGACCATGCTGCTCGCCGTACTGCTCCCGTGGGCGGCGACAAGGATGGCAACCTGATCAGCCTTCTGGTTATCCAGTAAAGAGGTCAGCAGGATTGTTAAATACATCGCTTCTTTTACCGGCACATGCACATGATAGCGGTCTTCGATCATTTTGCATATATCCATTGACAGCTGATACTCCTGCGGGCGGTCGTTAATTACATTTTCAATATTGGTATACGAGGCGGCCTGCTGGTTTTTGACCCGCTTCAGGAAGGATGTCAGGTGCAGGCTGAACGCCAGCAAAAAGCGATCATTTACCTTTTGTTTCAGACGCTTTTCCACCACATCCTGCACTTCATCACTGAAATCAAGAATATCGGAGCTGACGATCTTTAAAATTTTCTCGCGGTTCAGCGCATTGCTTGAAAATTTGTTGTAAAACTTGTTCAAGTGGATATCAATGTCCAGTTTTAAAAACCGGTTGATGTCCTCATCAGATACATCCTGGTCCATCATAAAGCTGACTTTATCGCCAATAATGTTATAAAGATTGAAATCCGGCTCATATGGATCCTCTTCAAAGAGGGCTTTATTTTCCCCCTCCGGATATACGGTAAAAAATGACTCCAGCCCATCTGAAAGTTCCTGGATTTCCTGGCGCTTCCTGCTTAAATAGAAGAAACCGTTTTTAATCTCTGATGGCAGGTCTTTAAACTGGATTTTAATGACGTCTTCGTGGAGGCAGTGAAGAAATCCGTTTGCGCAAACGAGCTGAATATTGGATTTTAATTGCCCGATGTTCCCGAAAGACGTATTCCCGATTAATGCCTTCATCGATTCGGCATCAATCTTAATGGGTTTTTGGACACGGTTCGCCTCAATGGCAAGCAGGAATTTCAAAATTTCAATTTTATCCTTTGACGAACGCTCTTCAAAAGACGGGATCCGGATCAAAATCGGGATACGGCGGACAAATGTTTTCAGCAGGGACGATTCCGGGTCTTCCGTTGTTGCACCAACGATCAGCACATTTGCCTTATGGTGCCGTTCTGTTTCCCCGAGCTTGCTGTAAGTGCCCGTATCCATGAAATAAAAGATCATTTCCTGTCCTTCAGGCGGCAGGCGGTGAATTTCATCAAGAAAAAGCATCCCGCCGTCCGCTTTTGCAACGAGTCCGTCTTTCTCGGTATCCGCGCCAGTGAACGCGCCTTTTGTATGTCCGAAAATATGTGAAAGCAAAAGCTGCGGGTTATTCGCATAGTCCGCACAGTTAAACACAATAAATTTCGCGTCATCGTCCATAAATGGCGCCGAGTCTTTTGCAAAATTGAACATCATATTGGCAAACAGCGATTTCCCGACCCCGGTCTGGCCGACAATTAACGTATGCAACCCGTGCGGCGGATACAGTACGGCGGCTTTTGCTTGTTCAACCTGGACTTTCAAACTGGACTTTGCTCCAATTAAATCGTCAAACGGGCTTGGATCTTCCAGGGCATCAGGTCCCTTGTGCCCATCCGGAGCCGAAGCGGCAGTCCGGACATTTATCACCTCATGAATATGATCAAATTCATTCACATCTTCCGGCAGTTTACACTGTATCAAATTTTCAATACAGCTTTTGACAAGATAATGCACCGGCCGCCCTTTGATCTTAATGATTAAATGTTGGCGCAGCAATTTGTTTAATTCAGCACTGGCATTATTGCGCAATATTCCAAGATCGTCCGCAATATCGGACGCCGTAAAACCTTCCATGCGGATAAAGTCTTCCAGCGTTTTCCCCTGTGACTGTTCGGTTAAATATGCATAGATTCTGTCAATACGCTTCACGAAGACATCCCTTCTCCCCAAATCCATATTTGTATCTTAATAGTATCACGAATGTATCAGAGGGGACAGCTAAAAAGGATGGAAAAAAGCCCGGCCCCGAAACCCCGCCTGATTTTATCGGCGGCTAAGCTTGCGGACCGGACCTCTTTTAATCATTTTTTGCGCATGAAAGGCTTTTGACCCTAATTTTCTTGTCAAAATGGCGTTCATCAGGCTTATGAAACGCATCTGGACACAATTTTCTTATCCAGATAGCGTTCATGAATTTTCCGCCTAATTTAATTCACTTTTTGCGGGGCCATGCCCTTTGCCGCCAGCATCCATTCATATTGGTGCAGTTTTAATTCAAATAATTTTAGCGGATCCTGATACACTTCCGGATTTTCTTTCATATCCGCTAAAGTTTCCTTCTCTGCGGCTACCGTTGACTCCGTTTCGGCAATGGTTTCGCGCAGAACGGATTCAGGATTTTTGAAAAATATCCGGATATCCCGGTCAAGGCCTTGCTCAAATAATTCAAACTGAAGCAGTACCTTATTGGTGATTAAATGGGCAATGTCCGTGTAATCCTGGGTTTCGATAAACCGTTTATATTTATTGTAGAGCATGGCTTTGTTCTGGGACAGCGCCCCGAGCAGTTTGCCTGCGCTTTTCAGCAGCACCTGTGACGGCGTATGGCGCAATAAAATATTTACTGACTCAAAGTGAATGCCATTCGCCATCCGGTCGGCATCGCGGCGCCAGTCATCCAGCACCTTAAAGTCACAGGCGAGTGCAATGATGTCTTCTTCGTAAAGCTGGTTAAAGCCTTCTGCCATTTCGTCCAAATATTCCTGGCTTTGCTGCAGCTCTTTTTCCGAGTCGGCGATCCAATTGGTTACCAGCTCATAGAATTTCGGCAAAATTTCGCTTTGCAGCATTTGGCGGATCCGGTTATTCATTTCTTCGTTTAATTGCAAATGAATTTTCCGGAAATCGCTGTTTTCTTTGATAAAATCAGAACTTTTTCGTAAAATTTCCGGAATCCTTGTCAGCAGTTCACTCTTTATCGAGGTCAGTATGCCATTATAGGATGAGCGGATGAGCCCGATTTGCTCATTTTCCACATCCATTAATTGGTTGACCGCCCCGTTTAACTTGGCATGCATGTCCTCGCGGCGGTGGATGGAATCAATCAAATCATTCTCATTTTGCAGCCTTTGTTTTAATAAATACGTGATCGATTCGCGGATATAACGAATCAATTTTGCTGTGCGCAGGTCCTCAATATGCTGGATTCGGAAATTTTTCTGGATAAATTCCGATAATTCACTGACCGTTTCCCGGCTCGCATAATTGGAAGAGTAGGCCAGCAGCTCGGATTCCGGAAAACGGCTTTTCATTTTTTCTTTCGTTTCTTCAACCAGGTTTGCCGCCTCCTGTTTGCTGTAAATCATATCCATTTTCGTCAGCAGAAAATGAATTTTCATATCCGGCACCCGCTCTTTTATTTTTAAGAGGGCATCGATTTCATTATCGGTCAGCGGATCATTGGCATTTAATACAAACAGCAGGGCGTCTGCAAAATATACGGTTTGATATACTTTGCTTCTTTGCGGCCCGTTTAATCCCGGTGTATCCATTAAGGTCATGGCATTTTCCTTTAAAAATTGGCTCGGGCTCCGCCATTCCAATATCGCATCAGCCTCAAGCTGCAAACCGTTTTCTTCCGCAGCCGTAATAATGCCTTGATCAGAAACGACAGCAAGCACGGATTGTTCATCATGGCGCGCAACCATCACATGGCTGGTCGGGCGTTCCGGCAGCCGGTCTGCAACAACAGATTGGATAAATGCCGTTTTCCCGCTGCCATTCATGCCGGCAACCATCACATGGCGGGTATCAAAATCAAGCAATTCCCTTATAGTCCATTTCAGGCGCTGGCTGACAGACAAGTCGTGTACTTTCGCCCATTTGATGATTGTGTCAAACAATTCCAGCGGGTACTCCAGTTGGTCGAAATTTTGGTCGGCCTGATACAAGATCGTTTCCGCTTCATGAATCTGCCTATCCGAAATGCTTGACGGAAACAGGTCATTCCAGGCCAAAATGCTGGAAGATGCTGCCAGTGCATGGCTGCCATCTGTAATTCTGATCCAGTTTGATAAAATGCCAGGCATGATTCCGGTCAATTGTTTCAATAAGTAATTTCCGCTGATTAGATCCAGGTAAGTCTTCTGATAAATGGCGGAAAGTTCATGCCATGTTTCAAATGAGTGAATTTCCATTTGTGCAAAAAGATTATTAAATTCAAGAATCCAATTCAAATAATTGTTATCTGAATGATACGTTTTCCAAAGTGCAGCTGCCATTTGTTCAAAATGGATTTGGTCCACTTTGTATAAAACAAACAAAGCTTCCCGAAAATAATCGGGTGCAATCGTGCTCGTATAGCCTTTTTCAATATAAGTTTTTAATACATCAAACCATTGCAGCGATTCTGTTCGTACGGCTTCATTGACAGCAAGTTCGACTGCATTCATCCAGTCTTCATTTTTTTCAAAATAGGCACGGGCAATTTTCGTGACATCCGGATAATCCGGATTCATAGCAACCGTTTGTTTAATCATCTGTACCGCCTGATCCGTTTTTTCCTCTTCAATATAAAGGGTAATCAGCTGCAGCGCCACTTCTGTTTTTAAGACAACGGAATCCGTTTCAATGGCTTTGTAAATCTCTTCAGCCATGCTTGGCAGGCCAAGCTCATAGTAAGCATCTCCCCTGTTTTTCTGCGCCCACGGTTCAAAGTCATTATGTATGTTTTCCCATTTGAAAACCGCTGCTTCATAATCCTTGTAATGGAAATAAATTTCCCCCTGCGCAAAGCGGATATAAGAAAGATCCGAAGTCTCCAGCGCATTTTCTTCCACAAATGCGTCTCCCAGCACTTCGATGGGCTGGCGTGTTTCGTGTTCTTTCATAAATGTCTCATAATAAGTTTTATTGACAAATTGGTCTTCTAATTTCATACTTCTCCTCCACTAGTGAGATTCGAATTTTTAATTCAGTTTTGTAACCGGAAAGCGCATTTTTCTCCTGTATCACGGCCCGGCTGTGGCATACGTTCCCCCGGGGTCTTGCAGCTCAAAGAAGAGAATGATGGTTACTGGCATCAGGGCCGCTTATATAAGTTTATTGTACATCATTCACCGGCATGTGCAGTTTTTTCCTTAAAATTATTTTAGCAAAGATTTTTCGACAAAAGGTTTCAGTTCGCTTTCAATTATGATACAGAAATGAAATATTTGACATTTTTTTTGATGATTTTACAAGTTTTCCGTGTGTCCCGGAGTGCGGGAAAAGTGATTCATGCTATAATATTCACAAGATCATTGGAAAGGAGCAACATTACATGGGACAATCAAAATGGACTGGATACGTTGGTACCTATACAAAAGGTGACAGTGAAGGCATTTATACTTTTACACTTGATACTGAAAAAAAACGGCTTGAAAATGTGAGCGTTGCCGCGAAATTGGACAACCCAACTTATGTCAATATCAGCATGGACAACCGCAATCTTTATGCTGTCGTAAAAGAGGGCAGCCGGGGCGGTGTGGCCGCATTCAACATTGAGACTGAAACCGGAGCGCTTAAGGAAATCAACCGCCAGTTAATGGATGGCGCTTCTCCATGCCACGTAAGTGTTGATTCAAAAAAACAAACGGTTACATCTGCTAATTACCATAACGGCACTATCACGGTTTATCCGGTAAATCCGGACGGCAGCCTGCTTCCGGCAGCTGCTGTCGTTGAACACACCGGCTCAGGGCCAAACCACGCCAGACAGGAAAAGCCGCATGTCCATTTTGCAGGATTTACCCCGGATGAAAAATATATCGTCACGGTGGATTTAGGTAATGACACATTGACAACGTATACAGCAGAAGAAGGAAAACTGGCCGAGACTGCCGTTCTGAATGTCCGCCCGGGGAGCGGCCCGCGGCATCTCGCATTCCACCCGAACCATAAGCATGCCTATATCATGACAGAACTTAGCAATGAAGTCATTGCTCTGCAATATGATGAAACATCGGGCAGTTTCAAGGAGTTGCAATATATTTCTGCAATTCCTGAAGACTTTACGGAAAACAGCCAGGGCAGCGCAATTCATGTTTCCGCTGACGGACGCTTTGTTTACGCCGGAAACCGCGGCCACGACAGCATTGCCGTTTTCTCAGCGGACCCTGATTCAGGCAAGCTCACTCTCGTTGAATACACTTCTACAGAAGGGGAATGGCCGCGCGATTTTGTTTTGGACCCAAGCGAAAAATTCTTAATTGCATCCAACCAAAATTCCGGCAATCTCGTTTTGTTTGAAAGAGACCCTGAAACGGGAAGATTATCCGTTTTGCAAAAAGATGTTCATGTACCGGATCCGGTTTGTGTAAAATTTCTTCATGCATAATAAAACGGCGGGCCGGCCTGACCGGTTTCCGCTCACCTTTTTGAAAAATAGGGGCCGCGTGCAACCTGCATCGGTTGGAAGCGGGCCGGGCGTGAATCTTTTTACAGATCATTTTTCACAGATTCTCATCATTTTATCATTTTTCTTTCACTCTATTTTAGGATTGCTCGTATAAGCTATATATAGCGGCAAGGAATTGCAGCAAACCATTTTGGCCCGGACTTCCCCCAGAGTCTGGCCAAACCTCCTTTTATCATACCCGGCCTTTGTGCCGGGGTTCTATTATTCCGGACGTTTTTTCTGCATTTTTTCTGCTACAGATGCCAGTTTCCCTTCCATTGTCAATTTTTTATCACGGCGGTCGTCGATGCGGATATTCGTTTCCACACGCTTGATCCCATGTTCAAACGGCACCTCATGCAGTTTCTCCACGATTTCAAACAAATCATGGATATCCCCTTCAATGATCGTGCTCATCGGCGTCAGCTGGATCTTCACCCTGCCCCGCTCCTGCTCCAGCACTTTTTCTATTTCTGCAATATAATGGCTTGCACTGGTAGATCCTGTCCCCATCGGAAAAATGGTAATATCAACGATTGCCATGTAACTCCCTCCAATTGAAAATAATCAGTATATCGAAATTATAAAACAAAATGCAACGTTCCACACATCATAAGCTACTATAAATTTATAGAATAAACATCCAAATTAATATATTCCCTTAATTCTATTAATTGAAACCGTTCTCCACTCCCGTAATATGAATTTAATAGTATTGTAATCTTGTCCTGTACCTATTTATGTTATAACTGTAATACGGAGAAAGGAGTTGTCTTATGCAATTAACTAGGCGAATTATTGTTATGGCGTTTGCCATCTCACTTGGTATGTCCCAACTGAGTGCCTATGCAGAAACAGATCATAAATCCTTGCAAAAGAAACTTAATGAGAACCAACAGACCATTCAAAACAAAGAAACAGAAAAACAATCTGTTGAGGATGAAATGGCGAAAGTGGAAAAAGATTGGGATGCCACACAATCTTTAATTCAGAAAAATAAAGAAGAAATTTCAGCCATAGAGGATAAAATCCAATCGACAAACGATTTGATTGAAAAGAAAAAAGAAGAAATTGTTAAACTTGAAGATCAAGTTTCTTCAAGAGAAGGCGTGATTAAAAAACGTCTTGTTGCGATGCAAAAAAATAATCAATACAGTTTCGTCATTGAAACATTGTTAAATTCTGAAAGCATTGGTGACCTCATTAACCGGATCGGCGCTGTCTCCACTTTGCTAAATGCCGACAGCCAGCTTTTGGAACAACAAAAAGCCGATCTCACCAAAATTGAAAATGACAAAAAAGAAATTGACCGCCAGGAAAAGTTGCTGGAAACGGAACAGCAAAATCTTGAAAACAGCCAGGTCAAACTTCGGAACAATCTGCAGAAAAAAGAAAAGGATTTATCCGATTTGAAAACTAAGTATGCAGATATCGACAAAGATCTTTCGCAAGCAGAACAAAGCAAATCCAGCATTCAATCCCAGCTTACTAAGATTCAAGATGAATTAAAATCCCAGCGGGCGGCGGCGGATGCAAAAGCTGCTAAAATCCAGCAGCAGAAGCGCCAGCAAGCAGCAGAAAAAGTTTCTGAAGTTAAAGCAGAAACAGCAGTAAAAACGGCTAAGACGAATAAAACTGCAAGTACTGAAAATAGTAGTAAAACTGCAAACACTGATAAAACTGTAAATACGGGTAAGGCTGTAAAAGCTCAAGCTCCTGCAAAGAAGGATACCGCTTCAAGCACGAGCCCATCAGGCAAAACGTTTTATGTGTCGGCAACATCTTACAGCCATGAAGATACCAGCCTGGATGTCACAGCATCAGGATATAACATTAAGAAAAACCCGAACATGAAATTAATCGCTGTCGATCCTTCTGTCATTCCTCTGGGCAGTAAGGTCTGGGTCGAAGGTTATGGGACTGCGATTGCCGCAGATACAGGCGGAGCCATCAAAGGCCATATCATCGATGTGCTGATGCCAAACAAAAAGGCCTCCATCGCATGGGGGAGGCGCACTGTAAAAGTAACCATTCTGAATTAATAGGACTACAATTGTTTCAACGCCCCCGGGTTCACGGGGGCGTTTTCGTTTGGAAAAAAATCCGTAATACGTTCTGCATCATGCCAGCATGTCTTTTCCCGCTCTTTACATCCCTACAACTCTGGTTCATGTCTGCTCACGCCAATATTGTAAGTCTTCCCGCCTGCTTCATATCCGGATAAAAAAAGTAAAACCCATACGAGCAAGTAAGGCCCCCACCTATTCATCGCACCTTGAATCTTGGGAGTCTTACTGCCCGTTATGTGGGGATAAGCTTTAGGTTGGACTTGCGGAAATCAAAAAGGCCAGGTCCCCTTTGAAAGGGAGCCTGGCCTTAAGACCGGATCTTATAATACCGGCGCCATTGTTTCTTTTAAAACTTTAACGGAATGGTTGAATTGTTCTTTTTCTTTTTCATTTAATTCAATTTCAACGACTTCACGGATACCTTGGCGGTTAACCACAGCAGGCACGCCGACGTATACATTTTCGTTTCCATATTGGCCTTCAAGGAATGCCGAAACAGTTAATACGCTGTTTTCGTTGTTCAGAATGGCTCTTGTAATACGGGTCAGGCTCATACCAATACCGTAGAAGGTAGCCCCTTTACGTTCGATAATATGGTAAGCAGCATCTCTTGTATTTACAAACGTTTCATCCAAAGTTTTTTGATCAATTCTGCCTGATTCCAGGTAGTTTTCAATTCTGTCATAGCCAATCGTTGTATGGCTCCAAACCGGAAGTTCAGTATCACCATGTTCACCAATAATAGCGGCGTGCACGTTTCTAGGGTCAATACTGAAATGAGCGCTTAAAGAGTTGCGGAGGCGTGCAGAGTCAAGCACAGTGCCTGAACCGATAACATGTTCTTTTGGAAGCCCGGATTCTTTCCAAGTCACATACGTTAAAATATCAACAGGGTTGCTGGCAACCAGGAAGATTCCGCTAAAACCGCTGTCCATTACACTTTTGACCATGCCTTTGAAAATTTTTGCATTTTTTGCAACAAGGTCAAGTCTTGTTTCACCAGGTTTTTGCGGGGAACCAGCAGTGATAACAACCAAGTCAGCAGCTCCGCAATCTTCATAAGAACCTTTCCAAACTCTTGTTGGGGTTGGCGCAAATGGAAGGCCGTGGTTCAGGTCCATTGCTTCCCCTTCAGCTTTTGGTTCATTAATATCAATTAAAACAAGTTCTTCTGCAACGCCTTGGTTAATCATAGCGTAGCAGTAGCTTGTTCCTACTGCACCAGTTCCGATTACAGCAACACGATTTACTTTTTTCATGTGTCAATCTTCCTTTCCTATTTAAAAAGTTAAGAATTCCTTCTAACTCATGAAACCCACTGTACAGCACCAGCAGAATGGATGAAACAATTACCTGTCGTCCACCCGGGCCGCCGCTGTACTTAACGACAGCAGTGAAAAGTACATGGCAGTACGGTCAAATATGAATCATTCTAGAAGTATTGTACCGAATTAAACTGATTTCATACTATCTCTTTTCCTTAAACCAAGAGAATTTAAACAAACTTCATTCCCTAAGTGCCTGTACCTTATGTAAAGCCGTGGCTGGAGTTGACTGAAAATGACCGTTCTTCACGCTACCCTTCACGCCACAGGCCTAGTATACCACCTTTTTACGGGCAAATTCACAATATTTATGGCGAAAAAATGAAAGTTATTCCTCCTTTTTGCGTGTTTTTGGACGTTTATGCGTTTTTCCTTCCAATTATCCGTTTACATTTTCCAAACTTTTGATACTTTATACTTTACTTAAAAAATAGATTTAAAAAAGTTTTCAATCGAATAAAGAAATTTACCTCACCACGATATATTTTGCTGCCGGACGGTTTGGACTGCTGTTTCCGTCATTCATTAATTGCAGTGCAGTGCCGGTTGCTTATTTTTGGATAAGGATAAGAATGGAAGCAGCTTAAACGAACAAAAAACAGCCCCGATCCATAAAGGCGGACGGGGTTGCCAGGCACCAGGCCCCGATCAGCTCTGCCTGACTGCTGCCGGGGAGTTGACAAGATTCATAAGCGGAAGCCCACTTAAAAAATTTCCAATATTTTCTTCTGTCATTTTTCCAATCATGCGTACGCATTCTTCCGTTGCCCCGCCGATATGTGGAGTCACAACAACATTCGGCAGCTGTGTGAGCTTCGAGTCGGTCGGCTCTTTTGAAAAAACATCGAGTGCGGCTCCTCTGATTCTTCCCGACTGCAGTACTTCCAGCAAAGCACTTTCATCAATAATGTCGCCCCTTGCAATATTAATGACATACGCAGAAGGCTTCATCAGGCCCAGCCTTTTTCTGTCCAGCAAATGATAGGTGGAGCTTTTCAGTGAGGTACTGACGATCACATAGTCCGATGTAGCCAGCAGTTCTTCCAGTTCTGTAAAGGATACCTCCCATTTCCGCGCCGCCTGCATATTTCTGTATGTACCGCTGGCAACAACCTCCATATTGAACCCTGAAGCCATTCGCGCAATGTTTTGCCCGATACTGCCGAATCCAATGATCCCAAGCCTTTTTCCATCAAGTCCGTTTCCCATTGCAATCCGCCAATTTCCAGCCTGCATATCAGCATGTGACTGCGGAATTTTTCTGGAAACCGACAGCATCAGCCCGATGGCCAGTTCGGCAACAGCCGACGCATTCTGTCCCGGTGCATTGGAAACGGATATGCCTTTTTCCGTTGCATAATCTAGGTCAATATTATCCACCCCGGTGCCATACTTTAAAATATATTTCAGAGATGGCGCCGCATCTATGATTTCTTGATCCACTTTTTCAATTCCATTAATATAAATATCAGCATCTTTTAAACCTGCTATTAATTCCTGCTTATCAGCAGCATAATCCCCAATCAGGCAAGAAACCTCTGCGCCAAGGCTCTCGATATTTTCCTTGATTTGCGGATAAGCCTCATAAAAAGAGCGTCCGATCGCTAAAAAAACTTTTTTCATACGTTCTCCCTCCTCGTTGTTCTCCACCTCTCCTGGATCTTTCATTGCCGCTTTTTCAACTCCAGATCAGACTGTCACTTCCAGATAAACTCATTATCTTATTTTTTTACCCATTTTTCATTACTTGTGTAAGAAACACTTCCAGAAAATCGTCATTTTCTAACATATCCCCTTGTGTTTGTGTAAAAAAAACCGCAGGCAGAACTTGCGCGGCAGCTGTTGTCCCCTATTCTTTTTGAAGCATCCCGCCCGGCGGACCGCCACCGGGAGTGAATCAATCGCTGATCTTTTCGCACCTTTAAACCGTTCATAATGATCAAGATTTGACCTTCTTTCGTTTTCCGCACTCAGGTTTGTCCCATTAATAGGAAGAATTGCTGATTACTTTTAAATTGGGGGCATGATCATTTTCTGCGCGGGGATTAAGAATTTGTTCCAAAATTTCTTCAGTGTATTCAATGAAAGCAGACTGCGTGCGCAACCTCGGACGCGGCAGGTCAATTCTCTTATCCATTTTAACCTTGCCATTTTGTAACAGAATCACACGATCAGCAAGACGAACTGCTTCTTCAACGTCATGGGTAACAAGAATTGCGGTGAGCCCGTTCGTTTTCCAGACATTTTCAATCAGGCTCTGCATGTCCATTCTTGTTAGTGCATCCAAAGCTCCGAGCGGTTCATCCAACAGCAGCAGCTCCGGCTGATGGACAAGTGCACGGGCCAGTGCCACCCGCTGTTTCTGGCCGCCTGACAAGTTTGAAGGATAATGGGCAGCTTTGTCCCCGAGCCCGACATTGCACAGGACATCCATTGCCTTGCTTTTCCAGTTGCCTTGTAAACCCAGCCCGATATTGTGAATCACTTTTTTCCAAGGAAGGAGCCTGCCGTCCTGAAACATCATGCGCGCATGTGGGTTCATGCCGCCAACCGCTTTGCCATTTTGTTCAATGACCCCGTCTGTCGGCTGTTCAAGACCTGCTATGAGACGGAGAAACGTACTTTTCCCGCAGCCGCTTTTTCCAACAATGGCGATAAACTCGCCTTTTTTAATTTCCAGATTGATACCTTTTAATACTTGAAGATCCCGGTAAGATTTCGTAACATGATCGGCTTTTAAAATCGTTTCGGCTTCTTTCATGTCCTGCTCTCCCCTTTCAAATTTAAATTCAAGAGAATAGTGCCTGTGTTACTGCAGCTGCCGGTTCCAGTGCAGCCATCGGTTTTCAAAAAACTTAGCAATGAGATCCGATATTTTCCCAAGAATTGCATAAATAATGATGCTGAGGACGATGATATCCATTTGCATAAATTCACGGGCATTCATCGACATATAGCCGATTCCGGAATTTGATGCGATTGTTTCCGCGACGATCAGTGTGGTCCACATTACGCCGAGCGCATAGCGGATACCCGCAAGGATGGAAGATAGGGCACCGAGGAATATGACTTGAAAAAACAGGGTCCATCCGCTTAATCCGTATGCTTTCCCCATTTCTATCAAGCTTTTGTCAACTGACTTGATCCCGTGGTAAGTATTGATATAAACAGGGAATAAAACGCCGAGTGCCACAAGGAAAATCTTGGATGTTTCATCAATCCCGAACCATAAAATGACCAGCGGAATCATAGCCAAATGCGGGATATTGCGCAGCATCTGCACGGAAGTATCAACAAGTAAATCCGAAAGCCGGAACATCCCGTTTAAGATGCCGAGCACGAAACCGATTGCTCCGCCGATGAAAAAGCCCAATAATGCCCGGAAAAGGCTGATACTGATGTTTTGAGCCAATTCTCCTGTTTCGGTTAAATGAATGCCGGCCTGGACGACTGCAACCGGGGACGGCAATATTTTCGTCGGGATGATCCCCGCCTGGCTTAAAATCCCCCACAGGATTACAATCAAAATCGGTATCACCCAGGAAATGAGCTTCATTCCCAAATTTTGCAATTTTTTTCGCATGCCTGGCCGCCTCCTTTTTATTTCAAAACCGCATCCTGAACATTGACTTTCTTCGGAATGATTTTTAATTTATAAAACAGATTTGTGATCGATTGCTGTTCTTTTATAACATCTGCTGACATCTTGCTGACACCAAAGTTGCGGCGTGAGACTGCCAGTTCCATTGTCTTTTTATCCATTTTTAAATCCTTTGCTAAATTAGCAGCGAGCTGATCCTTATGCTTGGTTGCCCATTCCATCGCATTTTCAGTTTCCTCCAAAATGGCGTTGGTCACTTTCGTATGGGACTTGGCATAGCTTTTTACCGAAATTATGAAATCACGGTCCGTTGTCAACCCTTCGCCGCTCACCAGCATTTTTACACCCGTATTCACTTCCGCGGAAGCTGTATAAGGATCCCAAACAACCCATGCATCTACATTGCCTTTTTCAAAAGCAATGCGCCCTTCCGCAGGATCAAGGTAAACCGGTGTGATATCATCCAGTGTCAATCCCGCTTTTTGCAAGGCTTTTACCACAAGATAGTGGGAACTTGATCCTTTAGAAAAAGCCACTTTCTTTCCTTTCAAATCTGCCGGCGATTGGATCGAAGAATTTTTGGAGACAAGAATGCCGCTGCCTTCTGCCTTCGAGTTTCCTGCACCAACATACACGATGTCAGATCCGGAAGCCTGCGCGCTGATTGGCGGAACATCCCCGGTCCTGCCGTAATCAATGCTGCCTGCATTCAAGGCCTCAACAAGCGCTGAGCCATCCTGAAATTGCTTCCACTTTACTTTATAACCCATTTCCTTCAGGCGTTTCGTTAAAGCGCCATACGATTTTGTAATATGGAAAAGGTCACCCTTTTGATAGCCGATCCGAATGGTTTTACGGTTGGCGGAACCATCTGCGTTTGAAGTGCAGCCTGCCAGAACGGATGCTGCCACCGCCAAACACGCAAGCCATATATAAAATTGTTTTTTTATTTTCACGCCGATCCTTCTTTCATTTTTAATGAACTGTATTTTCCGCGCAGGCCCGGTTCCGCTCCTCACTTGAGGATTCTTGCAAGCCGAGAAAACGCAAGCCTGTTTAATTATTCTTCTTTGGCTGGTCTTACTGTGGCACGCCGCCACCCTATCTTGCAGCAGGCTGCCCCCAATTTTTCTGCGCAACAACCTCATGTTTCAGCCGGATTCTTTGGACTTTTCCGGTTGGTCCAACAGGGATTTCGCTGACAAATTTAATTTTTGACGGACATTTGTAGCTGGACAAGGATTGGCGGCAAAGATCAAGAATGGCTTGGGCCAATTCTTCTTGCGATGCTGCTCCTTTTTCCCCTGCTGCAACATATGCCGCGACTTGCTCCCCATACTTTGGATCCGGAATGCCGATTACTGCAACCTGCTGAATGCCCGGGAGCTGGCGGATGACATCTTCCACTTCATACGGACTGATTTTTTCACCGCCCCGGTTAATCAGTTCCTTTTTGCGGCCGACGATAAAGACAAAGCCTTCTTCATCCACATAGCCGACATCGCCGGTATGGAACCAGCCGTTTTGGAAATCATTTTGGTTATCGGCCTGTACATAATGCGTTATGACATTCTTGCCGCGGATCACAATTCCGCCCACTTCTTTCGGCCCTAACTTGCGGCCGTATTCATCCATAATCGCCAGTTCGAGGCCAAACGGAACGCCGACAGAACCCAGCACCCGTTTGGCAGGCGGCAGCGACTGAACGCAAATTTGGCTTGCGGCTTCCGTCATGCCGTACGATTCAATGATCGGAACGCCGAATTTCTGTTCAAAACGGCGCGCATGCAGAATTGGCAATTGTGCCGAGGCTGAGCGTACAAAACGCAAATGCACCGGAACCTGCTTTGGCTTTTCAATATTGAGGAGAATAGAAATCACGGCAGGAACCGCTGAAATCCATGTGATGTTTTCTTCACACACCGTCTTCCAGAACTTAGACGCACTGAATTTCGGCGCAAAGACAATTTTCCCATCGGAGAGCAATGTTGATAACAAAGCAACAACCTGCGCATTAATGTGGAAAAGCGGCAGGAAGCAGTAAGTGATATCATGGGATGTCAGCTGATGAGAAAAAATGATATTTTGCACCGAAGCAAATGCCTGGTCATGGGTAATCCCCACCGCTTTCGGATGACCGGTTGTTCCTGATGTATATAAAAGAATTGCAATTGCTTCGCCATCCGGGACACTGCTTTTTTCCAACTGCTGCCCGCCTTCTCTGAAGCCTGCCTGCCAGCTTGAACCTTGCCTTATGAATGGTTCAATGCCGAAGTTTTGCTTGTCCACTTTAAAAACAGTTTGTAATGTGTGCTGTAATTCCCCGTCCTCCAGCAATGCATCTGCATGCAATCCGCCGGCAAATCCGCAAACCGGTTTGCAGCGGTTCAAGAAAGCTCGCAGCTCATATCCCGGCATCTCCGGATTAATCGACGCCGCAGCAGCACCATAATCGATCACAGCCAAATAGATAACCGTAAACGCATAGGAATTGGGGAGGCTGAGCAATACCCGGTCTCCGGGCCGGACGCCTGCCTGGGCAAGCCGGCTCTGAACGTTTTCCATATCTCCTTTTAATTCACGGGTTGTATACCAACGCCCGCCATCCTGAATGATCGATTGATCTGTACTTGATAACAACTGGTTCAATCTTTCGGTTAATTGGGACATGTTTTGTCGCTCCTTATCAATCTCATATTTGCTGCTTTCCCGGTATTTGCACCGCTTTGGCCTGCACGGGAAGCCTCGACTTTCTCCCAATGCAGTAGGAAAGAGCCGGCGTTTTATAGAAAACATAGGCAATCAGCATAGAAGAAAAATAGACAAATAAAATACTAAACGGTAGAGACCCGTAAAAAACAAAAGGATTCTTAACCAAATGGGGCATAATCACTACATTCAATACATACAAAGGAAACGGCTGAACCAAATACATGCCGAATGATATTTGCGACGCCACCTGCACAAAGCGGCTGAACGGCTGCCATTTTTTCTCCGTCCGCCGTTTTGCCCATATCCTTCCTAAAAAGAGAACTAGAGCAACCACAAGCAAGGCATACGGGAGAAAGACCGGCTGGTGCACAGATTGCGCCCTTTTGTCATCTTCATTCAGAATGATCCGGTTAAAATAGTAATGAACCCACATTAAAACTAGACTCACACCAAAAACACTGGTTAAAAACCAAGCATGCTCATCAATAAATTCTGTAATCTTTTCATAGTGGCAGGCCACAATTCCCCCGGCCATGAAGTAGCATTGGTAAGTCAGCACAAACACGCCGTAATGTGACAGGAGATATGGCCAGTGCGATGTATCCAGGTGCGGAATCCCGAACTTTATAAAAGCTGTCATTCCAAGTTGGATGTAGACACTCCAGAAGAAAATCTGCAAATGATATTTTTGAAATTTCCGCAGCCCGTAAAGCATAAGCGGAAAAATAATATAAAGCTGAAAAATCACCAAAACATAATAAATATAAAATTGGTCACCATGAATGAATGAAAGAATCAAGACCTTAAAAAATGACAGGAGCGACCCATGAAATTCAATTGAATGAGTGGCACTTCTAAACAGCAGGTAAACCACATTCCAGAATACATACGGAATCAGCGTGAAAAAGAGCCGTTTTTTCCAAAAGGCGATGGTTTGAAATGGGCGCCTGTAATTCGTAATAAATAAAACCAGCCCGGTGATAAACATAAATGCCATCCGCATCACATGCATGGACGAATGCACTGCCGACATCACGAGAAAAGCCTGCGTCCAATCCTTCAACTGGCTGTCGTACGCCGACATCGTATGCACGGACAGCACACCAAGCATGATAAAACCGCGCATAAAGTCAATTTCATATAAATGAACTTTCTTCACGAGAAAGCTTCCCCCTTAACTGTTTCCTCCATTAAATTCTACTTTCTCATTCTTAAATTTTTATTAATGATCATACATACATCCTCAGCACATTTAAAAAAAGTGGCCCAAAAAGGAAGAAAGATTGGTTTAAACTTGATAATCAGCGGGTATATATTTTTAAATTTTGTAAAGCATTAGACTTTTGTAAGTTTACAAGTATAATAAAAATAATAAAGCTTTTCATTGTATTTTTGCATCAGATAAAAAGGAGCGATCATTCTTGCATCAGATTGAAGACAAGTCATCAAACCGCAAAAATTTGCAGGCCGATATGGACTTTCTTGGCGGCCTTTTAGACAAAGTCATCTTGTACGAAGGCGGTGAGCCTCTCCTCCAAACCATTAATAACATCCGTTCCCTCGCCCAAAAAGCAAGGGAGACGAATGATCAATCTTTTTACCGGCAGTTAAAAGCCGAAATTACAGCGCTGAAGCAGCCGCACCGCCAGGAAGTCATCCGCGCTTTCTCAACTTATCTGCAATTGTTTAATATCGCCGAGCAAAATTTCAGGATTAAACGCCGCCGGGAATACCAGTCGGATACGCACAAAGTACAGCCGGGTTCCCTTGAAGACGGCATTGAAAATCTGCAAAAAGACCATGTGTCGGCTGAAATGATCACAGAACTGCTTGACAGCCTGTCGCTTGAACTGATCATTACCGCCCACCCGACAGAAGCAACAAGGCGGACGATTCTGCAGATTCATAAACATATTGCAGATTTACTGAAAATGCGGGATTACACAAGCACCCGTTATGAAAAGAGAGTCATTGAGGAAACGATTCTGAACGAAATTACGATTCTTTGGCAGACTTCCGAAATCCGCGATAAAAAACCAACCGTTGCCAATGAAGTGCAAAACGGGCTGTACTACTTTGAAAATGTCCTGTTCGATGTACTCCCGCGCATTCACGAAGATTTGGAGGATTACTTGTATGAATCTTACGGACAGCGATTTAAGGTTCCATCCTATCTCCACTTCGGCTCCTGGATCGGCGGAGACCGGGACGGCAATCCAAATGTAACAGCGGAAGTCACCTGGCAGACACTTGAAATGCAGCGCGAACTTGTTTTAAAGAAATACAAAGAATCGCTCACTGCACTCAGGGAATTGCTCAGCCATTCCTCAAAAAAAGTGGCATCCAGCCCTGCCCTGGTTGCATCCGTGGAAAACGAAGAAAAGACCATGCCCGAAGAAGCTTGGCCAACAAAAGATGAAATTTACCGGCGAAAACTGACCATTATGCTCCACAAACTGGAACGGGTCGGACACCATGATGGCGGGTACCACTCTGCCGAGGAATTGCTGGCGGATCTCTATATGATCAGGGACAGCGTCAACCGCCACCATCCTGAAAGCCATCCGATCAAGTTGCTGCGCAAAGTCATCCGCCAAGTCGAACTATTCGGCTTCCACCTGGCTTCGCTGGATGTCCGCAACCACAGCGGTGAGCACGAGTCGGCCCTTGCGGAAGTGCTCTATAATGTGAATATTGCTTCCGATTATAAACACCTGCCGGAAGAAGAAAAAGTAAAAGTACTATTGAAAGCCTTAAACGATCCGCGGCCGATGATATCAATCTACGATACTTTCACACCGGAAACGCAGGAAGTCATCAATACGTTCCGGATGATCAAACGCGCCCACCAAACATTCGGTGAACGCTCGATTGAAGTGTATTTGATCAGTATGGCAGAGTCGGTCAGCGACGTGCTGGAGGTTCTGGTTCTCGCAAAAGAAGCCGGATTATACCGTGTCTATCCGAATGGGGACATTTTAAGTGAAATCCATATCGCGCCGCTGCTGGAAACCATCGAAGACCTGAAAAATGGCCCGCATATGCTTGAGACCTTATTCCGGATTCCGATCTACCGGAACCATTTAACCGTCCGCAACAATCTGCAGGAAATTATGCTTGGCTATTCGGACGGCAGCAAAGATGGCGGTACATTAACCGCAAACTGGCTGCTCTATAAAGTTCAAAAAGAGATTCACGAGATGGGCGCCAAATACGGTATCAAGCTGAAATTTTTCCATGGCCGCGGCGGCTCGCTCGGACGCGGCGGCGGCCCGCTATATTCAAGCCTTCTCTCCCAGCCGCCTGTAACATTGGGTGACGGTGTGAAAATTACCGAACAGGGCGAAGTCTTATCTTCCCGGTACTTGCTTCCGGATATCGCCTACCGCAGCCTTGAACAGGCGACAACGACGATGATGTGCGCAATTACTAAACAAAAAATGAACGAAAAGCAGGGCAAAACACCGAATGAAGAAGCCATGCAGGCCATGGATCAAATTTCCGATTATGCCTTGGAAAAATACCAGGCCTTAGTATTTCAGGATCCGGATTTTCTGACTTATTTTAAACAGGCAACACCGCTAAACGAACTCGGTGACCTGAACATCGGCTCCCGCCCGATGAGCAGAAAAGGCAGCGCCCGTTTTGAAGATCTCCGGGCAATTCCATGGGTATTCGCCTGGACGCAAAGCCGCCAGCTGCTCCCAGCCTGGTACGCGGCCGGAACCGGTTTGTCGAGATATGTGGAGAAAACCGGAAACTTAAGACTGCTCCAGCAAATGTACGAATCCTGGCCCTTCTTCCAGGCGACGATCAATAACCTGCAAATGGCGCTGATTAAAGCCGAACTTTCCACTGCGGAAGAATACACGGAAATGGTCAAAGACCCATCCATTGCCAAGAGGATTTTCGGCTTGATTAAAGATGAATACGAGCTGACGAAAAAAATGGTGCTGCAAATTGCCGGGCAGAATGAACTGCTTGATTACACACCAAACATCAAAGAATCCGTCCGGCTCCGCAACCCGTACGTGGATCCGTTAAACCTGTTCCAAGTCTACCTGATCTCCCGCTTGCGTGAACACGAAAATGCCGATGAGAAAGCGGAAGACTTGCTGATGGAAGTGCTGCTTACCATCAACGGCATTGCAGCAGGGCTGAGGAATACCGGCTGATTTTAGAAAAGGCTATATAAAGTGAACTTAAGTTTTTACATCAAGACTTGGCATCAAATTGCATTTGCATGATTACTCCTTTTTACAGCAGGCAACAGCGCAGCAAAGTTTAGTTCATTTTATCCCAACTTATGGGCAGTAAGACTCCCACCTCAAGATTCAAGGTACGAAGAAGATAGGTGGGAGATCAAACTGCCCGTAAAGGTCCGATTGGTTCAACTAACCATCAGTGGGGGATGAAGGAAACCCCCCACTGATGGAAGTTTCACTTTATATATTCCAAAAAAATCCTGCCTGATCGCCGGGCAGGATTTTTAAATTACTGCAGAAATTGCAGAAAATTATAGTATAATGAAAGCAAATAAAGCAGGCAAGGGAGCGTGTTATATTGGATTTGACCGGTTTGGCAACCATTATCATGGCCTTTTCCGTACCCATCATCGCGATCGTCACAAACTTTTTAAAAGGCAGAGAAAAACTCAAATTACAAATTGTGGAAAAAGAACTTGAACTTGAAAAGCTAAAGAACGAAAACTATCTATTGGAAACCGAGAAGATGAAACAAGAGCTGAAAAAGCTGGAGCTGGACGAGCCTGAGGATCAGTGGGGGGTAAAGTGAGCCTTGCTTTTGCCTCAGACTTTTTTTGTTAAGATGCACAATACCCTGTGCTTTACAATTTTTCTTTTTGTTTGAACGATAGAAGAAGATAAAAAATAGATTATTCTTACTGTATAAGTTATTAAGATGTTAAATACCCCATATTGATTACGATATCACTGTGGAGTTATACTCGGGAAATGATAAAAATTCATTTCATTCGCTCGTACTTGAAGTGACGAAAAACACTATTTGGAGTAAATTTCCCCAAATAATTCAATTCGTCCCTCATGGAAGGGCGGTATTGACATTGATGAAATCATTACAGCACTTTTTAATTTAAATCCACACTCCCTATGTAGGAGCGACTGTTTCAGGTCTTTATGTAAACCATATTCAAAATATTTAAATCCCCACCCCATGTAGGGAGCGACACAAAGGTGAATGACACATTTTTCCCTATGATTATTTAAATCCACGCCCCCATGTAGGGAGCGACTTGAAGTTTCAGTTCAATCTCATGGGACAAAGTGATTTAAATCCACGCCCCCATGTAGGGAGCGACTGACCTTGGATTAGCCGCTGGTTTTTATATTTTTATTTCAATCCACGCCCCATGTAGGGAGCGACTAAAATCTTGTGGATGTCTATTGACCGAATCGGATTTCAATCCACGCCCCCATGTAGGGAGCGACTTACCAAAATCGCCAAGGACTACGGCATGAGCGATTTCAATCCACGCCCCCATGTAGGGAGCGACTTAAAAATATTGACGACATTATTCGAGAAATTATCATTTCAATCCACGCCCCCATGTAGGGAGCGACCGGAATATTTAAAAAGGTGAACAGCTTTGTTGCATTTCAATCCACGCCCCCATGTAGGGAGCGACCCCAAACTTGCCGCACGATTACCGCGATTATCGGCATTTCAATCCACGCCCCCATGTAGGGAGCGACTCAGTTCATCGTCACGTTCAATTTCTTTCCACAATTTCAATCCACGCCCCCATGTAGGGAGCGACAAAGGCTCCAAGGTGCTTTCCGGGAGCAATACGCTATTTCAATCCACGCCCCCATGTAGGGAGCGACTCCTTACTTACATAAATGGCTAGAGCAACTGTCTATTTCAATCCACGCCCCCATGTAGGGAGCGACATAGATTTTCTGCAATTCCTGTGTTTATGGATAATTTCAATCCACGCCCCCATGTAGGGAGCGACCAAGGCAAAAGGGCGGTTATTAATGACAAGAGAAATTTCAATCCACGCCCCCATGTAGGGAGCGACTGAAACTAAATGTGCAAACCGGAATATTCGGAACTATTTCAATCCACGCCCCCATGTAGGGAGCGACAAACATTGGGCGCGCATAACAAGTGCCAGCACGATTTCAATCCACGCCCCCATGTAGGGAGCGACCATACTGAGCTACAACAACCGTGTCTTCATCAATATTTCAATCCACGCCCCCATGTAGGGAGCGACGTCATATCAACGTTTGACGGCTGTTGATGTTACGATTTCAATCCACGCCCCCATGTAGGGAGCGACCAAACCTGCAGGGCGAGAGCCGAAGCAAATCTTATTTCAATCCACGCCCCCATGTAGGGAGCGACGA
>NZ_KB893991.1:0-23086 GCF_000374345.1 Heyndrickxia acidiproducens DSM 23148 | reverse complement strand
AAAAGTATTTCAATCCACGCCCCCATGTAGGGAGCGACAACACAAAACGAGCTTTTAGGTCAACAGCTCGTGATTTCAATCCACGCCCCCATGTAGGGAGCGACTTATACCGCGAACCGAAGCGGAATTACGGTTCCAATTTCAATCCACGCCCCCATGTAGGGAGCGACAACCAGGCTGAGTTTATGGGGATATTTGTGCTCATTTCAATCCACGCCCCCATGTAGGGAGCGACCGGATCCACAATAGCATCCCCGCCGTTGTAAATTCATTTCAATCCACGCCCCCATGTAGGGAGCGACCGGCCGCCCAAAACCTGGCATTGTTGAGCAAACTATTTCAATCCACGCCCCCATGTAGGGAGCGACCCGACCTAGCAGTTGACTACGTTGACCGGGCGAAGATTTCAATCCACGCCCCCATGTAGGGAGCGACAAAAATCTGCTTCAAATTTTTTATCACCGATTTGATTTCAATCCACGCCCCCATGTAGGGAGCGACATACCTTGTTTCGGATCCGATAGGTGTTAGCATATTTCAATCCACGCCCCCATGTAGGGAGCGACCACTAAGGAATTGACGTAAATTAAACATACTGTCATTTCAATCCACGCCCCCATGTAGGGAGCGACAGCGATTTTCTATAAAAATTAAGTAAATTAGATGAAAAATGGATCAAAAACCGCCATTTTCTTTAGTATACTAAAGAACTTTTCCCAGTACCATCCAATATATGGGAAATATTAGGTGTTTTATTGGTGCGAAGCCACCAATAATATCATGCGAGCTTTACCTTCGCACTAGAAGATCAAGGGATCCTCTAAGTCTAAAGAACTCTTTACGCCAATATGCGATACTTTATTCTTGTAACTGTTACCTAACTGGTAAAATCTTAAGCTATCTTCCTTGGGGTTAATAATGTTTTCAAGTTTGATCTTCAATGAAGCCAATTGAGTTGCGTCAACAAAACATTCAAAAACAGAATTTTGAACCCGTTGTCCATAATTTTGGCAAACCTTGGCAACTTTTCTTAATCGTTTTTGTCCCGAGTTCGTTATCGTGCAAACATCATACGTGATCACTACAAGCAAATGGTTCACCTACTTCCATAGAAAAGGTGGATACTCGTCCAAATCTCCTCTTAAGTAGCGTGCTAATAACAAGGCTTGAGTATGTGGCACTAATCCCCAAGAAATTTTTTCTCCAAGAAATGGATGAGTAATCTTTTCCTGTTTTTTATTTTGCCAGGCCTTTAGGAATTTTCTTCTTGCTTCATCTGTCATAATTACAGTACCATTTTCTTTTTTTACGAAATCATCTTTGTTAAGTACTTTCATATTAATCATTGAAAGAACAAAGCGATCTGCGTACACGCCTCTTAATTCTTCCATTACATCCAAAGCCAATGATACTCGTCCGGGCCTGTCTCGATGCATAAAACCTACGTAAGCATCAAGTCCAACGCCCTCTAAAGCAGAAGCAGTGTCATTGGCAAGCAGCGTGTAAGCAAATGATAACATCGCATTTACGTTATCTAAAGGCGGACGGCGGGAACGGAAATGAAAATAAAAATCATCTTTTTGCTGTAAAATCATCTGATCAAAAAGTTTATTGTAGCTTATAGCCGCTTGTCCTTCTAGCCCTCTTAAAGTATCTAGATATTCACAATCCCTGACCTGCTTAATAATTGTAGAAAGATATTGTGATACTTCCTTAAACTGGGCACCATCAATCCGTAATGGGTAATCTCTTGTTGTCCTTTCTATCATCCATTTATGGTTATATATTTTTCCCACTATAAAATTACGTGCTATTTTTGCGGATGCCATTTCATCATCCGATAGGCGGTACTGTTTTTTTCTTAACACGACATTGCCTTTACTTTCACCGATCACTCTTGCTAAAAATCGCCCATTCATGGTGAAAAACACAAGTGAAATATTTCTTTCAGCACAGTAACCCATTAATGCCGGGCTTGCACCTGCATAGCCAAAAGCCGCCACTGCTTGAAGGTTATGCAGAGGCAGCCTTCCAAGTTGTTCTTTATCTTTTACAAGCACGATATTGTCTCCGTCCAAAGACATATAAACGTCCGGTTGTGTGATGAATAACGTATTTAGAAGTTTTTTCATTCAGAAATCTTCCCTTCTATATAGCTTTTCACGGAGCGTTTGTGCATTAGATTTGGCACACAGATGTTTTGAAGGGAACAATTGTTGCAAAAAGGACCGGTTTTTACTTTAGGTGTGTATCTTCGTTTATAATAATCCTGCATTTCTTCTGCAATTTGCTTCACTTTATTTCTTTCATTCTGGGTAATGGGAATTTCAACACGACGCTTAATTTCATTATAGAATATGTAACCTATGTTAATTTCACATACGAGCATTTCTTCCAGGCACATCGCTTGTGCAGCGATCTGCAAAATATCAGAATCATTCTTTTTTGGTTTGCCATGTTTATATTCAACCGGAATAGGAATGTATTTCCCCTCATTTCCAAAAATCTCGACACCGTCTTCGTCTTTTATAAATTCAACTACATCGCAAATTCCGGAAAATCTTAATATATTTGATTTTATCGGCATTGCACGAACAATTAATTTATCACCACGTTTTTCTCTGATAAAGGGGCTGTCGGCTTTACTATGAAGATTTTGCCCCTCAACCGTTTTTACATTTTCTTCCCAGGATTGTTCGATATGAATGAGCGCCCATTGGCGTTTGCAAAATTGAAAATGCTGGATGCCCGATAACATCAGGTAATTGTCTTCTTCGTTAAATTCCATCCAAAACTTCCACCTTTAAACCTTCTAATTGGTTTAAAGTAATGGAATAATCATCAAATGTTTTAGGTCGGTCTGATATTGGCTTAACTTCTAATAACCGATGAACTTTTGCAGATGAATACTGTCCGAGTTTTGAACTGTGTTCCCACCAATAAACTTTGTGGACTTCCATACTTCCCTCCGGTCTTGCAGAAGATGTATCGTTTTCAAATAAAGTCACAAGAGCTTTTTTAATTTTTTCGGCATCTTCGCTTGAAAAACCTGTTTTTTCAGCTAATTGAGTATTGATACTGCCATAAAAAACATAGACACCAAAATCCACGCGATGTTTCATGCCCATCGTATCTGAGCCCTTATCTTTGCCAGGTTCTGAATTCACACTTTTTGTTATTTGCATGCTAGTTATATCTATTGGAGCTATACTAGTAGCAGTGTGAATCGAGACCGGCCCCCTAACTCCAACTGATACGCCCTTATTGCCAGATCCTTTAAATGCAAATACTTGTCCAAAACTTCGCACGTCAATCCACTCTTTGCATGCAATCATGGCAAAAGCATCACTGGAGCCATCTTTAGATTTTAATATTTTACTTAACTCTGGATTTGCCTCAGCACGTTCTCTTAAACTCTTAAATGAGTCAGTTGTCCGATCATTTGATTGAACAAAGATGGGTTCTTCCATATCCTGAAGGCGATTTCTAATTTTCCTTTTAATCGCGACATCTGAAATCTCTCCGTATCCATCGTAATTTTGCCGCGGCCGGTTTCCGTTTAACGGATCTCCATTAGGATTAGCCTTCGTTACAGACAATACAACTGCAAAATCAATTTTGTGATCTAATGTTGGCATACTAATTTCCCCCTAATTATTAATTATTCTTCACTTTGCGGTTCATCGGCAGACGGTATATTTTTACTCTTTTTCTGATATAAGTCATATCTTTGACTGTAAAATCCCAGCAAATACTTTCCAGATAACGGATTGTCGTTAAAATCTTCAAAAGAAATACGGGAAGCTACTTCATCTATTATTTTTGAATAATAGATACTTTTATTTCCAAGTCTTGCTTGGTAGGGCTGTAAACTTGCTTGTATCGTTCTCCATGTACGTTCCGGATGTTGGGAAAATGCGTTCATATACCGGACTGCATTTGTAGCGCGATTGTCACTCGCATCTAAGGCATTCCTTTCTAGTACATCAGCAATAGCCAATAATCGACCAAATAAATAGTCCCTATTGTCATTTTCTTTATCAAGTGCCAAGTTGTATCCCTCCTCTTTATTGATTAAGGCGCAAGCAATGCTTAATGTTTTTTCCCATTCCCATTTCTCCATTGCAACAGGGTTAGATGCACGATAAAAAGTACTTCTGACTATATCTAAAGGAATCTTCCTCTCATCAATAATGCAGGGAAGCATTCTTTCCATTAATCCTTTTACCACTTTATCACTCGCATTTGGGCCATATGCGGCAAACGCAATATCTTTCGTTGCAGGAGCACCGTAAAATGGGACAAAATGATTTTCACTATTTTTTCGGTATCGGTGCAGCCATGCACAGGTTGTATGCCATTTTACCAACCTGTCAAAATAAATTTCCTTATTTAGATTGCGATAATAAAGGACTGCCAGTCTACCGGTAGTAGCTGAGTCAAGAACCATTATGTTAATATCCGCCTCTGTTGCTAGATTGTTTCGATATCCATCAATTGCTTTGGAAAATTCCCTGGCGAATTCTTGATTTGTAAAAGAATGATTATTTTCCCCACCTATCGAAAAAGGATCCAAACTGCTTAGATCGAAAGAATCCTCTGTTAATGATGGCACTTTATTTCCGCTGTTTTCCCAAACAAGAAAAACTCTATTATCAATTGTTTTCCCTTGCCTGTTAATTAGCCATTTTAAAGCATTGTGCGCTTTTTGAGATGCTTCGTAACTGATACTCGCGACTTGGCTACTATCTGAAAATCTTCCTCTAAAAGTGAATCCGCTTGTATCATTCGCAGAGATTAATTTGGCTTTATCTCCTGAATTTCTTATCTTATTGGCATGTCTTTCTGTGCTGGGCAGATAATTGCCAGTAACAAAGCAAAGATCATTATCACTTAAATAGTGATGATAAAATTCTATAAAAGAATCGTACATTTCAGGATCTTTCCATACCTTTGTTAAAATTTTATCAGGTGAATAAACCGTAAACCGTACAAAAGCGCTTTCTGCATTTCCGGTGACTGTTGAATATAGCGGGGGTTTGTTACCGTATTTACTGTTCCATTTTTCTATTAGCTGATCATCATCATCTAAGTATAGAATCCTTTCATTTACCAAATCTTGAATTAACTGCCGCTTCTTTAAATAGGTGTAAATACTTCTGACTTTTGCATTTCCATACGAGGAATTGGCCCATTCAGCAAGTTGGCTGATATAGTACGAAAATGGCTCTTCTTTTTTTATCTTCCCACCATAAGCAACAAAATCTCCAGCCACGTAATTAAGCTTATCATGCAGTGGATAAGGTGCTATCTTGCTACCGGCACGGCTCGCTGATTCTTCCGTGCAAGGAATTAATGTGTTTGCATCACTTTTATCAACCACATGTGCTGAATGAAATTTACCGTCCTCAGTTACTTCTACTTCTATATGGGCAGTTTGCGTTGTATGGGATATAGGAAGCAGCGTATATTCCTGATTATTCCTCTTCTTCTCAATCTTTCCTACCTGCCCCAAATTTGCCTGATACGTTTCATATAAATTTAACAGCCAGCTCATTGACTCCCCCCCTCTTCCAATTGTTTCAGCAATTCATCCGCTGACTCAACATTTTCTTCACTAAAAATTTTTGCATTCATTTCAGTGATTTTTCGGATGAGTTTACATTGATCAGGTCGAATAAATTGGATCACGCCATTTTTCATTACCGGATTCCATAACCGAACTTCCATTTCCTGTCGTCCCGTTTCATCTGGATAATTAATGCCATGCACCATTGTTCCTAAATAAACTTCACTCGTATCATCGTAGTAACCTTTACCTTCACCGAATACGCAAGGTTCAACATACCCCTGGCATTCCCGGGCGCCCAAAAATATATCTCTCCTGCCCCCGGCTTTGAGAGAGCGTTTAAGAATATTGTGATGTTTATTTTCGTTACGGTCAAAAGCCATATCCGTCCTATGTGGATTGAATACAAAATGGGCTTTTACTTGATACCGTACGTCTCTTAAGTAAGTATAGTTCGCAAGTGTATTCCCGCCCCCATATTCAATGGGCCGTACACCTTTTGACTCCATTCTAATTGGATTCATCACACGCAGCTCATCCACAACCATAAGAATGGTAGGTTTCCAATAAATTGACTCCACAATTCCTTTAAGCGCCTGATAGGTTGGCACTTGGTAACTAAGCTTCTCTCCTCCTAGTTTTGTTAACGGATCAGTAAACAGTGCGTATTTTCCGAACAACTCAAATTCAATTGCATTCCTCATCTATGTCACCCCTTTCATTATTTATATCATTTAGACAATTTTATTATACACTTTCACTTTAATAATACAATATATGAACCCTATTTTTCTTTGTTTATTTTATGCTATAATAAAGCGTCGCCTAATTTAAGCGTGGATTGAAAAATATATTGTATTATTTAAAAACCTATCATGAAGATAGGTTTTTAAATTACCGCAAAACCTAGCTGGCTGTCATTTTCAATATTTAACCCATACTCTTTATCATATGCCCCTTCTTTCAAGGCAAGGATTTTACCGTCAAATAACATAACCAGTCCATCATTTTTCTGTAGTCTCTCAAGTTCTCGTCTGTAGAGGTTAATGGTGAATTGCTGGGCTTTTTTCATCAATGTTGTTAAATCCTCTATTGAAGCATTGCTATTTAATTCGGAAATAATCTCCTTCCCTCCATCTTCATATGGCACGAGAACAGAAGTTGTCCTATCATCGATGACATGAAATTTTTCTGCGGCTGTAAAATAGCTATTAGCCAGATATAATGGCAATGACTTATTTTTATTATGAAGGTATGCTTGAGCATAACTGTTGTTATCATCAGGCATCGAAGTCAGCAAATCGGTCATGTTTTTTCCAAGACTTGGGATATTGTAATTTAAATCATCTTCAAAGTCTGTATAGAATTCTTTAAAATATTTTTCCAGTGCTTTTGTGGAAAGAATATTACCTTCATAAACAGTTGAATCATGTCTTAAATCAATTAAAATCTTTTTGGAGATGTTTTTGCCTTTTTTGATTTCTTGAAGGCGATCCAAATTTTCTTCTTCATGATCGATGACATAGACATATCCAACTTCCTTTTCCCCATGGCGATTGCATCTTCCTGCAGCCTGTGCAATCGAGTCCAAACCCGCTAAAGAACGGATAACACAATCAAAACTTACATCAACTCCTGCTTCTATCAGTTGAGTACTTACACAAATGATTTTTTCTCCGGCTGCAAGCTGGCTTCTGATCCTTTTTAAAAAATGATTTCTATGAGCTGCACACATTGAAGTGCTTAAATGGAAAATATTAAGCCCCTCTCCTTTTTCTTTTAACTGCTCGTATAGTTTTTTAACAACCCCTTTCGTATTTAGAATGACTAACATACTTGAAACATCTTGAATCCTTTCTTCAATAAAATCACAAAGCTTTTCAGTATTGAATGTCCCATTTGTTGCCCTGTCAATAATCTCAACTCTTTTGAATGCCTGTATAACACCGCTTAAATCATGGACAATTTCCGCATCAGGGTTTACCTGTAACTTATGTTCAACAAAGTCAAGTGCAGGTTGTGTTGCCGTGCAGAGCAGAATACTGGAATGGCAATACGTTTTTAAAAAATTTAATGCCTCATTAAATAGAGACACACAAGGCACTGGGACTTTTTGAACTTCATCAAAGATCAAAACCGCTTCGCTCATATTATGCAACCGTCTGATATTTCTGCTGCCCTTCTCATAAAAGACATTCAAAAATTGAACCATTGTCGTAAAAATAATCGGCACATTCCAATTGTCCTTTGCCAGTTTGAGCCTTTGCTTTAAGTTCATTAAGCCATCCTGGTTTTCATCATTATCATCGTCTTCAACTACATTAGAATGATGTTCCAAAATATTAGCATCGTCTTGTAAAATCTTTCGGACCTCTTCCGCATTTTGTTCAATGATTGTAGTGTAAGGCACAACATAAATAATATGTTTTTTGCCATATAGTTTGGCGTGTTTTAAAGCATAGCGCAGACTCGCCAATGTCTTCCCCCCACCTGTTGGAATAGACAGGGTATAAATACCGGATGGCTTCCCGGCAAACGAATCGCATTGATCGGACATTTTTGATCTCAGCAGATTAATACGTGACTGGGCATTCGACTTTTCTTTAAAACTGTTAATTTTAAGCATAAGTCTGTCGTAATATAGGTTAAAAAGAGTTTCAGTATCACAAGAAGCATCTTCAAGTTTATTTTCTTCAAATAATCTAGTGTTTGTCCTGTCCGCATCAATTAATGCACTAAATATAAACTTTGTTAAAAACATTAACTTGTGGGCAAGGTTTTTAGTAGGATCAATCATAAGGAATGCTTTCAGTTCTTCTTCAGCTTGATTTACGTAGTCAAGAAAGTCTGATTGGCTCATAACATGCTTAAAAAAATTAACCTTTGTTTTCTCAAATTCTTCTAATTCCTTATCTTGGACGCGTTTCAAATATTTTGAATCCAACTCCGGGCTGAGAAAATCTTGAAGATAAGAATGGTGGGATATTATTGCATTGCCCACGATTTCGGCTAACACTGCTTTATAACCGTTTAACTTTGAATGGAAAAACTCAAATAAAAGTTTGCCTCCTGCAGTAGAATGGTCAACACTCCCCTTTTTCGGCGGTAATTCCGGGTGGTATACCGCTTCCAAAATATAGTTTCGAAATGCATCAGTATATTTTCCCAGATCATGAAGTAAGCCGGCTAGTCCCGTTATGTGTTTAACCCCAATTTTTTCTCCATATGATTCAGCTAATTTTTTCGCTTCTAATAGATGCTCTTCAACAGTCTGTACTCGCTTGTCACTTTCTCGAATATGCGCAATATATGCCATAATACCCCCTCCTTTTTGCTTATTTCTTTTTATTATACCATTTGAGAAGACCATAATATGGAACCTAATAAAATTTTCAAAAAGATTTTTTACAAAAATAGACTTAGGTCTATACCAATTTATTAAACATCTTTTTATCACATCGAGATCCCACTTTTAACCCCCCAGAACCTACAAGGTATTTTTTTAGAAGCCCTCTAATGAACAGAATGCCTCCTTGCATCCAGATTCTGTCCTTTAAACTTTCTCTATTAGACATTCCCCCATCTCTTAACTCGAAGTCTGTCCTATAGATTCGTTCTACTGGACATAGCTACTGCTTTAAATCCTCATACTGTCCTTTAGAATCTCTCTATAAGACATAATCACCTTCAACTTCATCAAATTTGTCCTATAGGCTGAAAATACGCAGAGCTAATTTCCACAGTTCTGTCCTTTCAACACCCAAAACTTAACGTCGCCCAATCCCCATACAAAAAAACAGGCCGGTAAGCTGCAATCACCAAATCTGCACCTTACCGGTCTGTTCCGTTTCGTTACCACTTGCATATTGAACCTGGTTGGATCCGCACACCAGTCCCTACATACTCAACAATTCCCGTACTTCCTGCTCGCTTAAGCTGTTCAGCATGGTTTCGCCTGGCTGGATTACTTTTTCGATGAGTTCTTTTTTCTTTTGCTGGAGTTCGTAAATTTTTTCTTCGATGGTGCCGCGGGCCATAAGGCGGATGACCTGGACGACATTTTTCTGGCCGATGCGGTGGGCGCGGCCGGCAGCTTGTTCTTCAACAGCCGGGTTCCACCACAGATCGTAAAGCACGACCGTATCGGCGCCGGTTAAGTTCAGGCCGGTGCCGCCCGCTTTTAAAGAAATCAAAAAGACATTTTTCTCGCCGCTGTTAAAGCGGTCGGCCATTTCGACCCTGTCCCGGGAAGGGATTTGGCCATCGAGATAAAAGCTGTCAATTCCCTCTTTTTCAAGGCGGGCGAGAATGATCTTCAGCATGCTCGAAAACTGCGAGAAAATGAGCAGGCGCTTGCCGTTTTCAATCGCGGTCTTTGCCAGTTCGATGAGCTGCTCGAGTTTTCCTGATTCGCCCTTGTAATTATCCACGAAAAGGGATGGATGGCAGCACAGCTGGCGCAGACGCGTGAGGCCGGCCAGGATTTTAATACGGTTGCGGTTGAAGTCGCCTTCTTTCAGTGTTTTTTCCGTTTCCTGCTGAATCCGCTCCAAGTAAGCCAAGTATAACTCTTTTTGCGGCTTTGTAAGCTCTGATAGATGGTTGGTTTCAATTTTATCCGGCAGCTCTTTCAGCACATCTTTTTTAATACGGCGCAAAATAAACGGGCGTACCATACGCGCAATTTTTTCCTGCTCCATCTTGCGGAACTCGGCCTGCGCCGGGAAGAATCCCGGCAGAACCGCCTGAAAAATTGACCATAATTCATCAATTGAATTTTCAATTGGTGTACCGCTTAATGCAAAACGGCGGCCGGCCTGGATATTCCGGACTGCAGCGGCTGTTTTCGTGGCATAGTTTTTGATTGCCTGGGCTTCGTCTAAAATCATCGTGTCAAATTCGATTGGCTGATATTCGCCAATATCCTGGCGCAGCGTCGGATAAGACGTAATGATGACATCCGGAAGCTCACCTTTTTCGAAAAATTCCTTGCGTTCAGCCGGCGTACCGGTAATGACTTCGGTGTGCAGGCCGGGCGCAAATTTTTCGAACTCGCTTTTCCAGTTGTAGGTCAGGGAAGCGGGCGACACAACGAGAAATGGCTTTGATTGCCGGTTGCTTTCTTTCTCAGACAAAATATAGGATATGCTCTGCAGCGTTTTGCCGAGCCCCATATCATCGGCCAAAATACCACCAAGCCGGTAATAGGCAAGCGATTTGAACCATTGAAAACCAACGACCTGGTAATCACGCATTTTGGCATTTAACCCTTTCGGCAAGTCGAAATCGATGTCTTCCGGATTTTTCAGGTGCTGGACCAGTTTACGGAAGGATTTTCCGAATTTGACGGCATACTTGTCTTTTGTGCGCATCATTTCGTCGACTTGCAGGCCCCTGTAAAGCGGTACTTTCAAACTATCCTGCCCAAGCTGCTTTGAAGATATATTAAGATCATCGAGCAACTGGCCGATATGCTCGAATTCCTCATTTTCAAGTGAAACAAATGCACCATTTGGCAGGCGGTAGTAACGCTTCTTTTCAACAACGGACTGCAGCACATTCCTGATTTCGTTTTTGTCAATGCCGTCCATATCGAAGTGAACTTCAAGGAAATTGCCGCCGGATTCAATATCCACTGAGGTAACCGGCGAATACCGTGACGTTTGGAAATAGGATTTTACGCCACCGGCAATATACACTTCGGCTATATCTTCCAGCTTTGGCAAAATGTCAAAAATAAATTCGTACAATGCGTCTTCATTATCTTCCAGATACAGCTGCCTGCCATTATATTTGAGCGGCGACCGTTCAATAAGCGCCATGATTTCCTGCTCTTTTTCGAGATCACGCATCAAAATCACATCATCATCCGGTTCCGCTTCTGCTTGTGCAAACGGGTCGATGATGCGGCCGCCGTAATGGTGTTCGATCCGCAGCGAAATCCGTCCATCTTCCTCGTCCATATAAATCCTGGTTTGGAGTTTTGGCTGTACCATTTGCCCTTTAATTTTATCGGCAATCCTGACTTGCCCGATTCTCTTCAGCCCCGGCAGCACATTGGAAAGAAACGGGCTGATCTGGTCCTTGCTGATTGGGACCGCATCATTCCCGCTGTGATAAAACAGAATCAGTTCTTTTAATAGCTGGATCTGTTCCGGTTTTATTTCGTAAAAAATGCCATCATGAAAGACGAGCCCGTATTGATCAAAAAAGAGAATTTCACTGAGGCTCTCCAGCTGAAGCGAAAAGCCGTCTTTTCCCTTGCCCTGTTCGTCCAGCTGAAAAGATAACGGCAAAGCGTGCGCCGGCTGGATATCAAAGGAACCGCCCCCATGATACCCGGTTTCGAACTTGCAGGGCCTCATTTTCAGTTTTTCCAGCAGGGGCTTTGCCAAAAGCGGAGGAATCATCAGCCCCCTGTCTTTATTGGATGAATAACCCCAGTCATAGGATGATCTTTCATATAACTGCTGGGTGGTGAGCACTTTTAACAGCAGATCGATTACTTCCCGGTCCGCTTCTGAAAACTCGTGTTCCTGCGGGTCATAGGTGAATTTTTTCGTAAACTCGTGCGGTCTTTGATTGCTGACTTTTTCAAGAAATTCCTGGATATTGCGGACGACATAGGTTCGTTCAGGGCCGACTTTAATTTCAACAGTCAAAAGCAGATCACGATTCGAATGGTAATGGCGTGCCACTTTCAAAAGATATTCAACCTGCAGCCGCTTTTTCGCCCCATGGCTGCTCGTCCCGTTCTGGCTTTGCTGAAAGGCCGAAAAGATGTCCATAAAACGGTTGGTCTTTTCCCGCATTTTCCGCTCCAGATAAGACGCCTGATCTTCAGTCCCTTTTCCTGCACGATTTGCAATTTCAAGCATGACAGCGACTTCATGCTTACATTCTTCATATTGTTCAAAAGCCGGGCAGCTGCAGTCGGAATTGACATAGCCGTTCTCAAACGCAATGCGGACATCATAAGGTTCAGTGCCATACACCTTTGCATTCCACTGTTCCAGAGAGGAATCATACCATAAATCTTTCACGAGCCCGCGCTTGTAGTAGGACATACCACGCCGATAGACCGCGTTTGAATATAAATTTTTAATATCATTGATAGAAAGTAATAATTCTGTCAAAGCGCACCATTCCTATTTCAATTTTTCGTACAGTTCATTGTGTTATCTTTATTATACAATATTTCTGCCGGGAAAACATATTTTCGCCCGGCCTATTTCTTCAGTGCCCCCGAGCTTAAACATTTGTCCGGGAAGTACAATTATTTTAAAATGAACAGGAATAAATGACGAGGAGGTTACACCATGTTAAATAAAGTATCACCCCGCGAAGCGCAGTACGAGATAGAACCGGTATTTTTGGAAAGATGGTCGCCGCGGTCTTTTTTGGAAAAAGAAGTACCTGAAGAGGTATTGCTCAGCTTGTTTGAAGCAGCTCGCTGGGCGCCGTCTGCCTATAATTACCAGCCTTGGCGCTTTATCCTTGCCCGTACAAAAGAGGACAGGGAAAAGTTTATGTCCTTCATTGGTGAATTTAATCAAACCTGGTGCAAAACCGTGCCTGCCTTTGCTTTAATCGTATCGAAAACGACAAGCGAAACCGGGACAATCCGTTCACACTCATTTGATGCCGGCGCCGCCTGGGGTTATTTGTCACTGGAAGCTGTGAAAAAAGGATTGGCTACCCATCCGATGACAGGCATTGATTTTGCGAAAGCACGTGAAGTTTTAAACATACCGGAAGAATATGCGATCGACGCCCTGGTTGCGATCGGTTACCGCGGGGAGAAAGAGGCGCTGCCTGCCGGTTTGCAGGAAAGGGAATTCCCATCCGAACGCCGGCCGGTGAAGGCATCTGTTTTTGAAGGGACGTTTGGAAAAAATCCCGAATAAGATCTTTCGGCTTGAACATGATGAGAAGGCGGATGTCAAGGTATCCGCCTTCTTTTGCCATTTTCTCTCATCTGCCGGTTCATTCGAAACCAGGTAGCCGGAAGATCTCTTTTCCGTCAATCGCAGTACCGTGCAAAATTGTAACCGGGATCCGATCCGCTTTAAAATAAACGCCGTTCCTTTCATACTTGCCATTTTTTAAAACATACACCTCAATCATTTCATTGAACGGATCCACCAGCCAATATTCGCGGACACCCGCTCTTTCATAACGATAAAACTTGTCGATGCAGTCTTTTTTCACTGTCGCGGGGCAAATGACTTCTGCAATGAAATCCGGCGTGCCCATAAGATTTCCGCCACTGCTTCTGGCATTCCCGCATACAATGGCCAGATCAGGCTGCACCCATTCCTCAATCGTTTCAGGACTGGCAAATTCACCGCCGAGACAGACATCGGCCGGTGATGAAAACAGTTTAAAATCCTTTCCCCGCAAGCGTTCTGAGAAAGTATTTTTCAATTGGCCGGCCACTTCCTGGTGCCGCGGCATCGGGTTGGCAGACATAATATAAACCTGCCCGTTCATGACTTCAAAGCGTGTATCTTTATCCAACTTTGCATAATCCGCATAGGTAAAATGCGCTTTCAAGGATGCTGTTGACATAAGCTCAACTCCTTTTATTTTTATTCGGCTGGATTGTAACCGTTACCATCCTAACTTGATTATAGCACTCGATCCTTGAATAAACGTGCTTCAACCATTAACATATTCATGACACTTTTGTACATAGCAGCCCTGTAAAAACCGCATAAAATGAAAGCGCCTGAATAAACACTACACATATGTGAAAAATATCACAAATTGGTGACAGGTTGAAAAATCCATTGTACTTCCTGTTAAAATATTGTATTCTAACAATGTAAGGTATGTGAAATAATTCACATATACTTGCCCACATGTGGTAATTGGAATTTTACAATCAATAAATTGGGGAGATGAAAGTCATGAAATGGTATCATGATTCTAAAATAAGTATCATCTGGGCGATTTTGAGAATTTGGCTGGGCGTTCAATGGCTTGGAGCCGGAATTGAAAAAATAACAGGCGGATTTGACGCTAGCGGATTTTTAAAAGGCGCATTAGCCCAAACAGGCGGCGAAAATCCGGCCGTGCAAGGATGGTACGCTTCTTTCATCAGCCATTTTGCATTGCCGAATGTTGAACTGTTTAACGTACTGGTACCTTACGGGGAACTACTGGTCGGAATTGGCTTGATCGTCGGCTTGGCAACGATTCCTGCTTTACTTGCCGGGGCCCTGATGAACCTCAACTTTATGCTTGCCGGCACAACCAGTACAAACCCGGTTCTTTACACCGTTGCAATCATTCTCCTGTTCACCGGCAGCGCATCTTACTTCTGGGGATTGGACCGTTTCGCAGTACCGGCAGTAAAAAAATTCTTCCATAAACAAGCGCACAAACCGCACATCAATAAAGGCGCCGCTTAACTCAATAAAAAATCAAAATGGCAAACATTTTATCTGTTTGCCTTATTTTTTTGCCTTCTGAAGCGCTGCATCTTCTATCCATTCTGTTTAAAAGCCCGTACAAAGGGAAAAGTACGAACATACGGCAAAGAAAAGGGAGTGTTCAAATGGATAGGAAAAAACTTATGATGACTACAGTTGCGTTAGGTGCTGCATATCTCATGCGGAACAAGAAATCACGAAACAAACTGATGGAACAGGTCCAAAACTTCTCGGCACCGAAAAAATAACCGGGCGCAAAAACAGCCGGCTTCCCGCTTTTGGGAAAACGGCTGTTTTTTTTGCAGCAACCCCTGCCGCTTTTAGTTTCTTTTTTGCAAATAGGGCGTTTCACGCAAAGCCTGCAAATCTTTTGCCCCGATGCCAAACATGGCAATTTTCAGTTCCAGCTCAGTCTGTTCAAAGGTACGGTGCAAGGCAGCAGTTGAATCCACTGCCTTTGCGAGGAGCTTACGGCCAAAGCCTGTAAGATCTGCCCCAAGCGCAATGGCTTTTGCCGCATCCAATCCGTTTTTCATCCCGCCGCTGGCAATGAGCGGACCAGTTACACCGAGGCTTCTCGCACCTGTGATGCACGCCGCGGTTGGATTTCCCCAGCCGGCAAATGTTTCTGCTGCCGCTTTTTTGAGCGGATCCGTTGTCAAGTATTTCTCCACCTGGCTCCATGACGTCCCGCCTGAGCCGGCAACATCAACAAAAGAAATGCCGAGTGAAAAAAGTTTTTCCGCCAGCTGCCCGTTGATCCCCCAGCCGACTTCTTTGGCACCTACGGGAACAGGGAGTTTTTTGCAGATGGTTTCAATTTTCCCCATCAGATCCTTAAAATTCGTATTCCCGCCCTGCTGGAAGACTTCCTGAAGGCTGTTAAAATGCAGAATCAGTGCGTCTGCTCCTGTCAATTCAATGATTCGCAGGCATTCCTCTGTTCCGTAACCGTAATTCAGCTGGACAGCGCCTAAATTGGCCAATACCGGGATATTTGGCGCCACATCGCGAACCTGGAATGTATAAGCTTGCTCCGGGCTCTCCAGTGCAGCCCGCGTTGAACCTAAAGCGAATGCCCAGCCCCTTTCTTCCGCGACTGCCGCAAGATTCCGGTTAATCACGCGGGCTTGTGCGGTACCGCCGGTCATAGAGCTGATCAGAAACGGTGCTTTAAGCGGCTTATCGAGAAATTCCGCCTGAATCGAAATTTCATTGAAATCGAGTTCAGGCAGTGCCTGATGTTCAAAATGGTAATGCTCAAAACCTGTCGTCGTTTGTCTGCCTGCAACATCTTCTTCTAATACGACACGGATATGATCTGCTTTCCGATTAGATATGGGCGAATCTCCCATCTTCTTCACCTCTTCTTTTCACCTGCGCTTTTAAAAACACGAAGCGCTTTTATGGAAAAACTTCACAGCCTGCCCCGTTAAAAAGCAGCTTTGAAGACAGATTCGATTTCCCCATTTTACCAAACTCCCATTAAAAATAGAAGAAAACCGGATTGATCACTGCATTTTTTTCAATTATGAGGATTCACCCATGCAAATGATATTCTTCCAGCCAGTACACTTCCCTAATATTAATTTGCTGGCGGATTTTACGAGCCGTTCCCCGTGAAATTTTTCCTTTTTCAAACAGCGACTGGATCTCGTCCCGTTCCGCCTGAAAAGCCTTCTCCTGGAGTTCCCGCTGCTGCTGGATAAAATGCAGCGATGCCTCGAGATCTCTCGGCCTTTTTAAATTGCGGATAAATTTCCGGTACTCGCTGATCACGAGAAAAGAAATTTCCCTGTTTTCTTCATTAATGCCGGATCTCAGTACATGGATCGCAGCTTCCGCCATTTCAATCTTTATTTGCTTGATTTTTAAATAGCGGAGCCGCCGTTGCCTGCGGAGCCGTTCTTTATTCGGATAAAAAAACTGAAAAAACCGGATCAGGACTTTTTGAAAAATCGTCCAGATATTCAGCAGCCTGAATTTCATTTTATGGGTTACGGCAACCTCCATTCTGCGAATATATTCAAAAAACAGATAGGCCATTTCCCTGTCAATGCGCTTCGATTCGAGGAGCTCCTCAATGTAGCGGGTCTCTGCCTCGAGTGCCTTCATTCGTGTTTGTGTTTCAATTTTTTTGAATGCCAATGTATCCATTTCGCTTTCTTCCGTTTTCAGCTGGTGCAGCGTGTTTTCATAGCCTGATATCACTGCAGCTGCAGCTTCGCGGTTACGGTCATTGATTTCATTCCGGATCATGCGGATGGCCGCCTCTTTAATTTGAATGGAAGCATTTTTTTCTGCATTCCGCTGGCTTTGATCCGCCTTATTACTAACCGTTTTTGCCAAAATTGGCAGAAAAATACTGGCAATCAAAAGCGTCAGTAAAATCACACCAGCTGCTATTAAAATCATCAGTGACCGGCCGGGAAAGGGATTGCCATTTGTAAGCGTGTACGGGATGGAAAAAGCCCCCGCCAGTGAAATCGCCCCGCGTACACCGGACACCGTTGTGATCATTGCCGGCTGTATGGCAGGTTTTGTCAATGCCGCCCTTTTTGATTTCCAGCCGAGCCACCAGGATGCATACACCCAAATGAAACGGAGAAGCAAAAGTGCCGCGGTTACGATCATAATATAGGAAATCAACCTGCCGCTATTAAAATCAGGATTTTGCCAGATTTCGCTTAAAACATCCGGCATTTGCTGGCCAAGAAGGATAAACACCAACCCGTTTAAAATATAGGATAGCACCTTCCAAGTGCTGCGTGAAACTACTTGATAGGAAAGATTGGGGGACTGCTCCCGTTCCCGCTCAATTGCATGAAACATCCCGCCGGCTACAACTGCCAAAATGCCGGAAACCTGAAAATGCTCTGCAGTCAAATAAATCACAAAAGGCGTCAGGATTTGAATCAGCATATGGACAGTTACATCCTCCATACCCAAGCGGCGGATCAGCACTCTGAAACGGATAATTAAATAAGCCAGCAGCGTGCCGCCCAGAAATCCGCCGATTGAAATGAGAAGGAAACTGCCACCTGCCTGCAGAATTGAAAAAGATCCCGTGACTGCGGCGGCAACAGCAAATTTAAACGCCACAAGACTTGAGGCATCATTTATAAGCCCTTCCCCCTGGAGAAGGTGCATAATCACTCTGGGAATTTTTACCCGTTCAGAAATGGCGCTGACCGCAACAACATCGGTGGGGGCAAGTATCGCTGCCAGGGCAAACGCAGCAGCGAGCGGAATCGAAGGGATCATTAGATGTGTGACATAGCCAACTGCAAAAACGGTAACAAATACAAGGCCAAACGCCAGCAGCAAGATTGGCTCCCGCAGTTTCCACATCGCTTTTCGCGAAACATTTCTGCCGTCATAGAAAAGCAGCGGGGCAATAAACAATACAAAAAACAAACCCGGTTCCAATGGGATATGGCCCCCAGCCGGCACAACAGCAAATACCACACCTAAAGCAATCTGAATCAGCGGCACCGGGACAAACGGCATGAAGTGATTTATAATGTTTGAAATTCCAATAAGCAAGAGCAGGATGAAAACAATTAAAAACATATCCATTAGAACATTCTCCTTGTTTTCTCTATATAGCATCCAAAAGTGTTCTTTAGAACTATACCCAAATCCTTGCCTCTTAAATAGCCAGATTTATATTTCTAACCAGAAATGGCAAAATAACCGGGGAAATCGGTTTCAGAAGCGTCCGGATGTGTGGACGATCACCCGCATGCCGGACAGCACTATAGCATGTATCAATCTTACTCCTAAAAATTACCTGATTCAACGGTTTATTTCCAACGAATCCGGCAAAAAACAACATATTTTACTTTTGTAAAATTGAAGCCGAACTCCTTTGCCAATCCGCTTTGTAATGGAATTCCGTTTTTCCTGCCCACCATGGTCTTCAGCCAGTTAAACTCCAATTCCCGGTTCAAAATTTTATCTTGCCTGTTCCAAATAACACTCACCAAAACCGAAGTTTATCACGCAGTCGTACCTAAATTGATTTTTTGTGGTCTATTTTCCAGTCAAAACAATGTCCGCGGGCAAACAAAAATGGGCCGTCCGCACCGCCGAATAACCGGCTGGCAGGACAACCCATATTTACAAAATTAAGCAGCCTTTTGTTCAGGCGGGCGTTTCCAAATCCCGAGGACAAGACCTGAAACGATGGCGCCGATAATAATTGAAACCAGGAACAATATTGCATGGTTGGCAAGGAAAACAACGAAAATGCCGCCGTGCGGAGCAGGAACGTTGATATGCCAGAACTGTGTCAGGCCGCCTGCGATGGCGGAACCAATTACGCTCGACCCGAGCACACGCAGCGGGTCAGATGCCGCAAATGGAATTGCACCTTCTGTAATGAACGATAAACCAAGTATATAGTTGGTAATGCCGGCTTTTTTCTGCTCTTCTGTAAATTTATTTTTAAAGAAAGTTGTAGCAATGGCAATTGCAAGCGGCGGAACCATACCGCCGGCCATAACGGCTGCCATCATTAAACCATTTGTGTTGCCGCTGGATGTAAATACGCCGATTGCAAATGTATAAGCTGCTTTGTTGAACGGGCCGCCCATATCAATCGCCATCATACCGCCTAATACAATTCCCAGTATAACCGCATTTCCGGTACCTAAGTTGTTCAATGCGCCAATCAAACCGGTATTTGCCCATTTGAAAACCGGGTCTAAAATATAGTACATGAGTGCGCCGGTAATGAGCAGGCCAAGGACCGGGAAGATCAGGATCGGTTTTAATCCGCTCAGCGTTTGAGGCATTCCTGCAAAAATCTTTTTCAAGAAAACAATGACATAACCTGCCAGAAAACCTGCAGCTAAACCGCCAAGGAAACCGGCATTCGAGCTGGATGCCAAGTAACCGCCGACCATACCTGGCATTAATGCCGGCCTGTCACCGATACTTGAGGCAATAAATCCGGCGAGAATTGCGATTAAGAAGTGGAATGCGCCTGTTTCGCCGCCGGCAATTGCGCTCAGCATTTTAAAGATCGTGCTGTTCTCGCCAGCTGTATTTTCAATTAAGAACGAGATTGCAAGCAGAATCCCGCCACCAACTACGAATGGCAGCATATGAGAAATCCCGTTCATTAAGTCCTTATAAATGGTTCCCCAAACCGACGATTTTCCAGCCGGTTCATCATCATTGTACGCCGTGCCATCCGCATGATACGTCGGCGCCCGCTGCTCCAGCACTTTATTAATCAGCTCTTCAGGCCTGCGGATCGCATCGCTGACCGGCGTTTGTAACACGCGTTTGCCATCAAAACGGGCCATTTCAACTTTTTTGTCAGCAGCGACAATAACACCTGCCGCGCGTGCAATTTCATCTTTTGTCAAGGCATGCTTAACGCCTTCGGAACCATTTGTTTCCACTTTAATGGGAATTCCAAGTTCTTCAGCTTTTTTCTTCAAAGAATCTTCAGCCATATAGGTATGGGCAATCCCAGTCGGGCAGGCCGTCACAGCAACAATAAATTTTTCATCCGAACCTGTGCCGGCTCCGGCTGCCTGTTCTTCTTCTTCTTTTGCTTCTTTCTCCTCTTTTTCCTGCTGTCTGTCATCGAATAACTTCGTGACTTCAGCAGGTGTTTTTGCCTGTTTCAGCTGCTGGACAAATTCCTGGTCAATTAAAAGCCTTGACAATGCTGCCAGTGCTTGTAAATGGGTATCTGCTGCATCGGCAGGAGCGGCAATCATGAAGAACAAGTATGACGGCTGGCCGTCCAAAGCTTCATAATCGACGCCTTTTTCACTACGGCCGAAGACAACGGTTGCCTGATTGACGGCTTTTGTCTTGGCGTGCGGCATCGCAATTCCGTCGCCGATGCCTGTGCTTGATTCCTGCTCACGTTTTAAGATCATTTCTTTGAAAAGAACCGGGTCATTGATACGGCCGCTTTTTGCAAGGCTGGCAATTAATTCATCAATGGCCTCTTCTTTTTTGGTCGCTTGCATATTCATAACCATGGTTTCTTGAACCAATAAATCGGTTATTTTCATTAGATTTCACTCCTTTTCTCATTACAAAACCATTACCTTATTTCTTGGAGGTCAAACCAGCATACCTATGGGATAAATGCATTTTGGCCGGTATAAAAGAGGAACATGGCGCATTTATCAAGACTTTGTTCGGAATTTCATGAGTGGAAAACCCTCCACTGGTGAAAGTTTCACTTTATCCCACTCTTAACGGGCAGTAAGACTCCAACCTCAAGATTCAAGGTGAAAAAGGAAGGATAGGTGGGAGATCAAACTGCCCGTAAAGGTCCGATTGGTTCAACTAACCATCAGTGGGGGATGAAGGAAAACCCCCACTGATGGAAGTTTCACCTTATTTTGCGTCATTTACAAGGATTTTAGTGATATAACTGCAGAAGACTTTCAGTGCGGCACATACTCAAGCTGGAAGTCATGTTGTTCCGGCTTGCCGGGAAGCTCTGTTTAACCGTCCTCTTCCTGGCTGATCACCTTTGTTTTGCCCAAAATCGAAGTTTTTACCGGCTCCGGCAGTGCCTCAGTGATAATAGCTGCTTCGTGGATGTCAAACATTTTGCAAAAGGCCACTTCTGAAAATTTGCTGCTATCGGCAAGCACAAAAGTTTGCGCAGATAATTCTTTTGCACGCCGTTTAATGAGCGCCTCTTCAGGATCAGGTGTCGTAAATCCCATTTCTATATCAATCCCGTTCACACCTAAAAATGCTTTATCAAAGCGAAAACGGTTAATTATCTGCATGGCAATGCCGCCAATGACTGCCTTTGTTGTGCGCTTCATGATCCCTCCCAGCAGATAGGACACGATCCGTTTCTCTGCAAGCGCTTCAACATGTGGAAGCCCGTTCGTAACAACGATTATATCTCGCGCGTTTATGTATGGGATCATTTCCAAAGTCGTCGTTCCGGCATCCAAATAGATACAGTCATTATCTTTGACCTGCCGTGCCGCCAATTGGGCAATTACACTTTTTTCTTGAACGTTTTTGAGTGTTTTCGTACCCATATCCAGTTCTTCACTTCTGTGCTGCAGCAGCGAAGCGCCTCCATGGACACGCCTCAGCAGGTTCATGGATTCCAGATCCTGTAAATCCCGGCGGACAGTAGATTCAGAAGCATTCAGCAGGTTCACCAAATCTTGGACTTTCACAATATGCCGTTGTTTTAAATATTGCAAAATGAGTTGATGGCGTTCTTCTGCTAACATGTTTCATTCCTCCGTCTGATGATATTTTAACATAATCCTTTTCATTATCAACCGCTTTCATCCAAATTCTATCATTTTTCTTCAAAAACCGCTAAATTTTGTCACATTTTATCAAAACAATGGCCATTTTAGCGAAAAAAGCACCCCATTCACCCGGACACAATAGGTTATCAAAATACTGCTAAAAATGGACAATTTTAAAAAAGGAAGGAAAGCCCGCTGAAAACCTCAAAAAATACTGCAGAAAATCCAGATGTTTTCGGATGAACGCCATTTCAGTGCAAAATTTGAATTGCAATGACGTTCATCAGCGGGATGAACGCTATCCCGGTGCAAAATTTGACCTGTAATGAAGTTCATTAGCGGGATGAACGCTGTCTCCGGCAAAAAAGTAGATTGTAATCACGTTCATCAGCGGGATGAAGGCTATCCCGGTGCAAAATTTGAATTGCAATGACGTTCATCAGCGGGATGAACACCATCTCCGGCAAAAAAGCAGATTGTAATAACGTTCATTAGCAGGATGAACGCCATCACGGTGCAAAATTTGACCTGTAATGAAGTTCATAAGCGAGATGAACGCCATCTCCGGCAAAAAAGTAGATTGTAATCACGTTCATTAGCAGGATGAACGCTACCCCGGTGCAAAAATTGACCTGTAATGAAGTTCATAAGCGAGATGAACGCCATCTCCGGCAAAAAAGTAGATTGTAATCACGTTCATTAGCAGGATGAACGCCATCACGGTGCAAAATTTGATTTACAATGACGTTCATTAGCGGTATAAAAAGTTTCGTTTACAATATCGCATACGCTTGCATTATAAGGCATCTAAAATT
>NZ_KB893990.1 GCF_000374345.1 Heyndrickxia acidiproducens DSM 23148 | reverse complement strand
AGATGGAAGAGAGTACGCACAAGATTTTATTGGCTCAAGAAATTAGGGATCAATAAAAGTAAAGCTTGGGAATGGGCAAACACAAGAAAAGGCTACTGGAGAATTGCCGGCAGCCATATCTTAACCAGAACCTTAACAAACGAACTCTTCCGAAGAGCAAGGTATATAAGTTTTCTGGATTATTATCTGTCTGTAAGGTCGTAAACTTTAGAACCGCCGTGTACGGAACCGTACGCACGGTGGTGTGAGAGGTCGGCTAATCAAATAATGATTAGCCTCCTACTCGATTGCGCCTGGCATGGCTGCACTCTATAGGGTGAAAGTCCCGAATCGTGAAGGCAGTAGTAGCGATAGCCTAACGCAAGGGTGTCCGCAGTGATGCGGAATCTGAAGGAAGCGGGCGGCAAACCTCCGGTCTGAGGAACACGAACCTCATATAAGGCTAGGTATCATTGGATGAGCTTGCGAAACAAAGTAAAGTCCGTACTGCCAAAGGTGATACAGAGTAAATGAGGCAGATAGGTGGAGGAAAAGAGGACAGTCTTACCCAGGGAGGTCTGACTGATACGCCGACTAAAGTGGCAACTAACCTAGCGATAGGTTACTGAACAGTCAGAAGTCAGCAGAGGTCATAGTACAAAGGGGGTCGCACCCACTTTGGAAGGACTGAACAATCAAAGAGAAGTTTTCGTCTGGAAATTCTGTATGGCAATGACACAGACAATCCGTAAGGGACTTGCTTGAAGAAAGTAGTGGTGAATTCCATGAGGGACTTCAAGAGGGTGGAGCCAGAACAGGTTTATTGAAAGAAAGAAAACTCACGCAAGGAGCAATATAAATGAGGATGGAACAGGTCTTATCACGTGAAAACTTACTGAAAGCACTTCATCGTGTAGAAGAGAATAAAGGGAGCCATGGTGTAGATGGCATGCAGGTTTCCAAATTACGACCGTATATTATGGAACATTGGCATGAAATCCGCACTTCCCTGCTCAAGGGAACCTATCAGCCGCAGCCAGTCCGTCGGGTCGAAATCCCGAAACCGAACGGCGGCAAACGGAAGTTAGGAATCCCTACCGTGATGGACCGGCTCATCCAGCAGGCACTGAATCAAGTCTTGATGCCAATCTTTGACCCCGGTTTCTCCGAAAACAGCTATGGTTTCCGTCCTGGAAAACGGGGTCACCAAGCTGTCCGGAAAGCAAGATCCTATATTAAAGAAGGACACAGATGGGTCATAGATATGGACTTGGAAAAGTTCTTCGACAAAGTCAACCATGATAAACTCATGTACCTTATCGGTAAGAAGATAAGGGATGGCAGAGTTCTTTATTTGATCCGCCAGTTTCTGAAATCCGGCATCATGAAAAACGGCCTTGTATCACCCAATGAACAAGGAACGTCACAAGGCGGACCCCTTAGCCCCCTGCTTTCTAACATTATGTTAGATCAATTGGACAAAGAGTTAGAACGTAGAAACTTGCGTTTCGTCAGATACGCGGATGACTGCAACATCTATGTCAAGAGCAGGAAAGCTGGACAAAGGGTTATGGAGGGAATAACAAAGTTCATTGAAAGCAAATTACTATTAAAAGTGAACAGGGAGAAAACAGCCTTCGATCGTCCTTGGAAAAGAGATTATCTAGGGTTCAGTTTTACGGCAAACAAAGAACCGAAAGTCCGAATAGCCCGCAAAAGCATCAAGAAGATGAAGCAGAGAATCCGGAAAATCACTGGCAGATCAAAAGCAATGCCGATGAAAATACGAATTCAGAAGCTCAATCAATACTTAGTGGGTTGGTGCGGATATTTTGCGCTTGCCGACACCCCCAGCGTTTTCCAAAGGTTAGATGCGTGGATCAGAAGAAGGCTTCGGATGATCATGTGGAAACAATGGAAGAAAACGAAAACTAAGATTAGAAATCTCATTCGATTAGGAGTACCTCACTATAAGGCATATGAATGGGGAAACTCAAGAAAAGCATATTGGAGGATTTCTAACAGCCCAATACTACACAAAACCCTTGGCAACTCGTACTGGAGTCACCAAGGGCTGAAAAGCCTGTATGAAAAGTATTGTAAGAAGCGTCATTTATTTGGTTGAACCGCCGTATACGGAACCGTACGTACGGTGGTGTGAGAGGTCGGGGGTTAATCACCCCCTCCTACTCGATTATCCCACACTTAACGGGCAGTAAGACTCCCATCTCAAGAATCAGAATACGAAGAAGATAGGTGGGAGATCAAACTGCCCGTAAAGGTCCGATTGGTTCAACTAACCATCAGTGGGGGATGTAGAAAAACCCCCACTGATGGAAGTTTCACTTTATCTTGTGGGTTTTCATCCATGCATGTTTAAAAACAAATCGTTTATAATGGAGACAGGCTTGAACTCAGGTTGTTAAAATATTTCATGCGGGAGGGATTTTTATGGATTTAGGCTTAACTGGAAAAACGGCGCTTGTTGCGGCATCCAGCCAGGGGCTTGGGAAGGCGGTAGCCGAACAGCTTGTGCGGGAAGGCGCCAATGTTGTGATTGCAAGCAGAAACGGGGAGAAACTCCAATCTGTAAAAGAAGAACTGCTTGCGCTTGGAAAAGGAAAAGTGGAATATGTGACGGCTGACATTACCAAAATGGAAGACATCAGGGCCATGGTCCAAAAAGCAAAGGACGCTTTTGGAAGACTCGATATTTTAGTGAACAACGCGGGCGGCCCGCCGGCAGGAAATTTTGAAGATATGAGCGATGAGGATTGGCAAAAATCATTTGAACTGAACTTGCTTTCTTACATACGGATCATTCGGGAGGCCTTGCCGCTTTTAAAGAGGAATGGCGGCAGGCTGATTAATATCGCTTCTTCTTCCATCAAAGAACCAATCCCGGGCTTGATTTTATCTAATACGTTCAGAACAGGTATTGTCGGCTTATCGAAATCGCTCGCTGAAGAACTGGCCCCTTACAATATTTTGGTGAATACGGTCGGACCCGGCAGGATTGCAACAGACCGAATCGTCCATCTCGATAAAATCAAAGCTGAAAAAACAGGAAAATCAATGGAAGAGGTGCAGGAACATGAGCTGCAATCCATTCCGCTTGGCAGGTACGGAAAACCGGAAGAGTTCGGCAAATTTGTAACTTTCCTCGCCTCTGAAGCAAATTCTTATGTTACCGGAAGCAGCTTTTTAGTTGATGGCGGGAAAATAAAATCCATTTAACGGGCAATTGGTTTAAAACTTATCCATGGCGGGTATAAAGAAAATAAGCGCATAAGATTGTTTTCTTTCTTATACCCCCATTTGACTTTGAGCCTTGTCCTTTGAACAGGCTCCTTTTTTACGGCTTTAAAAAAATTGGGAATGGAGGTTCAAAGATGGAAAAAATCGGATTTATCGGGTTAGGCGTAATGGGCAGGAGTATGGCACAGAATTTGCTTCAGGCAGGCCATACACTTTTCGTGTACAATCGCACAAAAGAGAAGGCAAATCCGCTGCTTGAACAAGGGGCCAAATGGTGCGCTTCACCGCAGGCTGTTGCCGGGGAAGCCGATATCATTTTAACGATGGTCGGTTATCCTTACGATGTCGAAGAAGTCTATTTCGGTGCGCAGGGGCTTTTAAATGCAGCACATGAGGGGGCAATCCTTATTGACATGACCACCTCAACCCCGACACTGGCAAAGAAAATATACGAGGCAGCCAAGGCAAAGAAATTAAGCGCACTCGATGCACCCGTCTCAGGCGGCGATATTGGCGCTCAAAAAGGGACATTGACCATTATGGCTGGCGGTGAAGCTGCTGTTTTTGAAGCTGTGAAACCGATTTTCTCTGTCCTTGGGGTGAATATCGTTCTGCAAGGAGGCCCGGGAGCGGGGCAGCATACTAAAATGTGTAACCAGATTGCGATTGCTTCGAATATGATCGGGGTCACGGAAGCGGTTGTATATGCGCAAAAAGCCGGCCTTGACCCTGAAAAGGTACTGAAATCAATCAGTGCGGGCGCTGCCGGCAGCTGGTCGCTGTCTAATTTGGTACCGAGAATGCTTTCAGAAGATTATTCGCCGGGCTTTTTTATCAAACATTTTATTAAAGATATGAAAATCGCGCTTGATGAGGCGGAAAAAATGGGCCTGGAGCTGCCGGGGCTTGCGCTCAGCAAAAAATTGTACGATGCCCTCGCGGAAAAAGGCGAAGAAAATAGCGGTACACAGGCTTTAATCAAATATTATATGGAATAAGAAAAAAGCTGGTGGCGGAAACCATCAGCTTTTTTTCTTGATAAAGTTTTGCATACGCGAAAGCCCTTTTTCCAGGTTATCCATGCTGCAGGCATAAGACATCCGGAAATAGCCCTCGCCGTATTTGGAAAATGCGCTCCCCGGCACAACGGCGACCTTATTTTTTTCCGCCAGGGCAACTGCAAAATCAAAAGATGATAGCGTGCAGGACTCCGGCAGCTGTACAAAGAAATAAAAAGCCCCGTCCGGTTTCACATATTGCAGCCCGATTTCTTCCAGCCTGCTGCATACAAATGCCCGCCTTTTTTTGTATTCTTTTCTCATGGCTCCGGCATCGTTTATCCCTGTTGTCAGGGCTTCGAGGGCGGCCCTTTGGGAGACGGAAGAAGCGCAGGTAACATTGTACTGGTGCACTTTTAAGATTTGCTTTGCCAGCCAAACAGGAGCGAACACAAAGCCGATGCGCCAGCCTGTCATAGAATGCGATTTGGAGACGCCGTTAATGACAATTGTCTGCTCGCGCAAAAAAGAGGCGATTGAAACATGGGGGTGGTCATAGGCCAGTTCGCTGTAAATTTCATCTGCCAGTATAAAGATATCCCTGCCGCGCAATAAATCGGCAATTTCTTTTAATTCTGCTTTTGAAAGGGTAACGCCGGTCGGGTTGGACGGGTACGGTAAAATGATGCAACGTGTTTTTTCCGTCAGGGCATTGTTAATGAGTCCGGCCGTCATTTTGAATTGCGACTGCCGCGTATCAATATGGACCGGTTTGGCGCCGCACAGACGGATGAGCGGCTCGTACCCCGGATAAACCGGGCCCGGAAGCAGTACTTCTGTACCGGGTGCGAGAATCGTCCGCAGAGTAATATCAATCGCTTCACTGGCGCCGATCGTTACAATCACTTCTGATTCCGGATCATAGTCAAGGCTGTATTTTGTCTTTACAAATTTGGCTGCTGCCTGTCTTAAAGAAAGGTCGCCGGCATTATGGGTATAAGCGGTGGCGTTCTCCTCAATTGCACGAATTCCTGCCTGCTTCACATGCCCCGGTGTCGGAAAATCCGGCTGGCCAAGGGTGAAAGAAACCATATCTTCAATTCCGGCAACCATGTTAGCAAATTTGCGGATCCCGGAGATTTCAATTCCGCGTACGTGTTCATTGATTAAGTGTTCCAAGATTGACTTTTCCTCCTTCAAACATCCAATACCGCGGTTTTTCCATCGGAGGTCGGCATGGATTGATATTATTATCTTACCATGGACACACGGAAAACGGCGATGGTGAACATATACTTTTAAAAAAAGAAAAATATAAAAGCTTTACAACTATACCTGGAAGGATTTTTTTCATGCTATAATTTAAAAATAGGTGAGAGGGGGCAATTACATGAATATGGAGCAAGGTATTTTACTGGAAAGTGGAACAAACGAACTTGAAGTAGTCGAGTTTCATATTGGGGAAAACAAATACGGCATCAATGTAATCAAGGTCAAGGAGATCATCATGCCGGCGCCGGTCACGGTGATTCCGCATGCCCATCCTTACATAGAGGGACTCATACAGCTGCGCGGGGAAGTCCTGCCGGTTGTCAATATGCGCAAAGTGCTCGGTCTTCCGCCTCAGGAAAATCCTGAAAATGATAAATTTATAGTGTCGGAATTCAATCAGCAAAAAGTGGTGTTCCATGTGGATAATGTCACACAAATCCACCGTTTTTCCTGGGACAGGATTGAAAAACCTTCCGATATGTATACGGGAAAAGCTTCACACATTGTCGGCGTTGTCAAGCAAGACAGCGGCATGATCCTGATGCTGGATTATGAAAGAATGATTGCAGAAATCAATCCGGAAACAAGCATCAGGGTTGAAGATGTAAAAAAATTAGGGAAAAGGGAACGCAGCAGCAAACGGATTGTGCTGGCGGAAGATTCCGCACTGCTGAGGGGTCTGCTGCATGATACTTTATCTGAAGCGGGATATGTGCAAACGGTCTTTTTTGAGAATGGGAAAGAGGCTTACGATTATCTTGCCGGTTTCGTACAGGAAGGCAAAAATATTGCTGATGAAGTGCAGATGGTGATTACGGATATTGAAATGCCGCAGATGGACGGGCACCATCTTACGAAAAAAATCAAAGAAGACGTTGCCTTAAAAGTCCTGCCGGTTATCATTTTTTCATCTCTCATTACGGACAGCTTGCGGCATAAAGGCGAATCGGTCGGTGCGGACGCACAGATCAGCAAGCCGGAAATTAACCGTTTAATTCTTGCGGTAGATGAAAAAGCTTTGTAAAAAGAAAAGCCCCCCTCATACGGTGAGGGGGGTCTGGTCTATTGAAACGGCATCCATCGCTTATTTAAAAAAAAGAATCTCCCAATTTTTTAAAGACAGGCTTGTTGTTTTTCTTGTTTAAACCGCGGTTTTGGCGGGGGTTATGGTCTTCCTTCAGCCCGGTATAATCCTGCAGCAATTGTTTTGCCTGGCTAAGCGACATACGGCATTTCGGGTTTCTGGATGAGTGATCAAGTTTGCCAAGATGAGGGAGCTGTTTGAAATCGGTTTTGGATGGCGGAATATGAAAGGTGTAGTCGCCGCAGCGAACCAAAACGTCTGACTGCTGCTGGCTGTACTTTGGATGTTCCGAAAAATGCAACCCGACTTTCAGCGCTTTGCCTTCATGGATCATTTTCTCAATTGCTTTTTTCTTTAATAAGTATAAGAATTTCGGGTTTGTAGCGGTTTTCGCATGGCGATTCACCGTGAAAATAGCATAAGAGAGGTTTTGAGTTGTAGGCTTTAATGGAGTAAACTTATACGAATTCAAATATAGAACTCCTTTCATTGGCGAATAATTATACTTTTTCGTTAATTATACTACTTAAAACAGGGTTTGGAAAGACAGCAGGAGATAATATCCCAATTATTTTACATGCCTAGCGGCTGCAGAAATTGAAAGAGGGGGAATCCTTTGCATGAAGCGTGTTGTACAATTCAAGTGGGTTATTCTATTATTATGGATCACAGCGGGCATTCTATTCGCCTGGAAAGCGCCGGCGATGGAACCGCTCGTGCGGGAAAAAGGGCAGATTAACGTTCCCGAAGGTTATGCGTCGTCATTGGCGAATGAAATAAAAAGCCGGCATTCCGCTGCAGGCACAGGCGGCACGAATGTGATCCTTGTTTTCCATCGCGAAAGCCGGCTCACAGATACATATATGGACCGCATCAAAGCAACAATCGGCCGCCTTGAAAACCGTAAACAGCAACTGTCCATCCAAACAGTCACCAGCCCTTTCAAGCAGCCGTTGTTAAAAAGCCAGCTTATATCCAAAGATGGGAAAACGGTGATGGCCGTTTTGAAAGTGGATCCCGGACAGCGTTCTTTTAAAACGGTACGCACGCAGTTAAACAAGGAAATCAAAACGCCGGGCGTACAGGCGATGATGACAGGAAACCGCCTGATTAATGAGGATGTGGCGGACAGTTCACAGACAGGACTGAAAAAAACGGAAGTCATTACGGTGATTTTTATTCAGAAGGATTGGGAAAAATTGAGGCCGGGCTTTATGATGCCGGTTCCTATTTGAATGATTTGTCGGATGAAACGAGCCTGCAGCAGTCGGGCGTCTATATCCCGGATGAACTTCTGGCCGGCAGGGATTACCAAAATGCGCTTGACCGCTACATTTCAAAAGACGGAAAAATGGTAGTGTTTCAAATTACGCTTAACCAGAACCCTTATTCAAATGCTGCCATGGGTTCCGTTGATGATATCCAAAAGGCGGTCAAAAGTTCAACGAAAGGAACAAAGTTGGAAAATGCCCATGTTGGGATCGGCGGTGTTACAAGTATGAACCATGACTTACAGGAAATGTCGAAAGCGGATTATGCCCGGACAGTGACGTTTATGATGGCCGGTATTGCCGTTGTACTGATGATTTTCCTGCGGTCGCTGATCATGCCGCTGTACTTGCTTGCCTCCTTGTTGTTGGCCTATTATACATCAGTCGCTTTGACCGGGTTCGTTTTTGTAGATATCGCCGGCTACTCCGGCATCAGCTGGGCGGTGCCGTTTTTCGGTTTTGTCATTCTAATTGCACTCGGCATTGATTACTCGATTTTCCTGATGGAACGATTCAATGAAAATCGCAGCCTGCCCGTCACCGAGGCGATTCTTTTGGCCATGAAAAATATGGGGACTGTCATCATTTCAGCTGCCATTATTTTATCTGGCACGTTTGCGGCGATGATGCCGTCCGGTGTGCTGTCCCTGCTGCAAATTGCAGTATTGACGCTTTCAGGGCTGCTGCTCTACGCTTTTGTCATTCTTCCGCTTCTCATTCCGGTGATTGTCAAAACACTGGGCAATGCAAATTGGTGGCCGTTTATCCTAAACAAAACCGGGCAGCAGGCAGGAACAAGGAGGGAACAAATTTAAAAAGGTTGGTCAGCGCCAGGCTTGATGAAGCCTGGCGCTTTCCTTTTTAGTGCGCCCGTATATCCGGTTTTTCTTTTTTAATCAAAATGTTATTGTTCGATTTCTTTTCATCGTTTTCTTGTAAAACAAAGCAGAATTTGACCGATAAAAGAAATACAGGGAGTTTGGTATTTACCTCTTTCACAGTTAAACTGTTCCCTGCTTATTCGGGAGAAAAGGATGATTTTATGAACAGGGAGAAACCAACGGATCAGGAAAAGTACCCCATTGATCAATTGGATAGGCTATTTTACCGGGAATCGCTGCATCAGCTTGCCGATATTGTAAGCGTGATACAGATCGAACAGGGACCGGCATTCAGATTTATATTTGTCAATGAAACGGGCGCGGGGAAAATTGAAACGGGCCGGTTCATTCATGAAGCACTGCCTCAAGAAACAGCCCGCCAATTTGAAAACTCCTGCAAAGCCGTTTTGGAAAGCGGCGCCCCGGTAAACTTTATACATAAACAAATGAGCAGCGGCCGCCTGTTCATTTACCACACACAGCTGTCCGGCATACGCGGCGGTGATCACAAAATACAATGGATGATTGCCATTACGAGAGATGTAACCGGCGTCTGCCTGCTGTCCGGAAACCTGTCGGCTGATTTTGAGTCACAGCCGCATTTATCGATGCATGAACCTTTAACCGGACTGTGGAACCGGCATGCGCTGATGGAACATTTGAAACAGAAAATTGAGGAAGCAAAAGCGTTGCAATCGCAGTTCGCTGTTCTATATATCGATCTGGACCGTTTTAAATACTTTAATGATATTCTCGGGCAGCATGTCGGGGATGAAATATTAAAACGCACGGCGCGAAGGCTTGAACAGCTTCCGTTAACAGATTATAAAGTTTACCGCCAGGGCGGCGACGAATTTATTGTGCTGTCTGCCAACTGTTCCAGGCCGCAAGCCGAACAAGATGCGGCCCGTATTCTATCAGCATTTTACGAACCGTTCAGGATTGGCCGTGAAGATTATTTTCTGACGCCATCCATTGGCATCAGCGTTTATCCGGATGACGGAAGCGATGAAGAAACTTTAATTAAGCATGCGGATACAGCGCTGTTTAATGTGAAAGAAAGCGGGAAAGGACATTTCCGCTTTTACAGTCAACGAATGGAACGGGATTTTCAAAACTATATTTTAATGGAAGCCCATTTAAGAAGGGCAATAGAGAAAAATGAATTGTCAATCCATTACCAGGCACAAGTGCACTTAAATACGGGCCGAATCAAAAGTTTTGAGGCGTTGTTAAGATGGCAGAACCCGAAATTCGGAAATGTTCCCCCGTTAAAATTTATCCCGCTTGCAGAAGAAACAGGCCTGATTATTCCAATAGGGGAATGGATTATCAATCAGGTATGTGCGCAGATTGCCGAATGGCGGAAAAAGGGCCGGTCTGATATCAAGGTGGCGGTCAATATTTCACCCAGACAGTTTCAAGATCCGAACCTGCCAGCTATCATCGGGCAAACCCTGAAAAAATACCAGTTGCCGCCGGCCGTTCTTGAAATTGAAATCACGGAAAGTGCTATGGAAGATAGGGGAAAGATACTGGCTGTTCTCCGTAAATTAAAAGAAATGGGCCTTACAATCGCGGTTGATGACTTTGGAACAGGCTATTCATCCCTGAACTATATTAAAAAATTCCCGATTGATATACTTAAAATTGACCAATCATTCGTGCGCGAATTGCAAATCAGTCCGAAAGATGTTGCGATTACGAAAACAATTATTCATTTGGCCCATCATTTAGGCCTCGAAGTGATTGCGGAAGGGGTTGAAGAAAAAGAGCAAGTGCAGTTTTTACAATCTGTCCGCTGCCAAAAAGCACAGGGATACTTTTTCAGCCGCCCGATCACAGCAGAAGAGGTTGAAAAACATTTTTTGTTCTAAAGCCGGCAGGGATGTATCCGGCCCCCAGCTTTAGCGGGCTTCTTGAAAAAAGTCCCCCGAAACTGCAAAAAAAACATTTTCTTTTCTTTATACTAATGGTACAGTGTATTGTATAATATATACCAATACAAAAACGATTTCTTAAGGGCATTTGCAAAAAGCGCATAATGGTGTTCCGGCGGGGCAGGGTGTTTTCCCGCACCTGGAGGTCTTTGCAATTGCTGATCAGGAGAGGAGCGAGCCGAGATGAGCGACCGGATGGATATGATTTTCATACCTACAGAGAAAGGTTATATTAAAATTTTTGTTTACGGTTTTTTTCATGACCGCTCCTGGGGCCAGGTATTCACGGAGTATAACGGGATTACGGTCGTTGTCAAAGGTTATAACCGAAAAAAAACGATGATTCGTTCACTATCGAAGATGCATGAATCATTGCTGAAATTAAAGAAAGATTCTTAGTTTAAAAGATTTGTTTGATCTATAACCGTTTTTCGTGCACGTACCGCAAGCTGTATACAGAACAGCCGGTATTGCGCAGTTTTAACAACGGATGCTATTTTCTCCTGAATCCGGTCAGCGCCGGTTTTAGAAGAATTTTTTTATATTAAAATTGAATGGCTGTTCATTCACTGCGGGAGGGAAAATGATGGAAGATAAAGTGGTGATCATTACCGGAGGATCAAGCGGGATGGGAATGCATATGGCGCTGAAATTCGCAGCTTCAGGCGCAAAAGTTGCCATCACGGGGAGAGATGAAGAGAAATTGGCACGCGCCGAAAAGAAACTGCTGGAATTTACTGAAGACGTCTTCACGGTGCAAATGGATGTTAGAAAACCGGAAGATGTGCAGAGAATGGTCAGCGATGTTGACAGCCGGTTTGGCACGATCGATTTTCTGGTGAATAATGCAGCCGGAAACTTTATTTGCCCGGCCGAAAAGCTGTCGGTTAATGGTTGGAATGCAGTCATTAATATTGTCTTAAACGGCACATTTTACTGCTCCAGCGCGGTTGGGCATTATTGGATAGACAAAAAGATAAAAGGGAGTATGATGAATATGGTGGCAACTTACGCATGGGGAGCGGGGGCAGGCGTTGTACATTCTGCGGCGGCCAAAGCGGGGGTGCTTTCCCTGACCAGGACATTGGCAGTCGAGTGGGGCAAAAAATACGGGATCCGTGTCAACGCCATTGCCCCCGGGCCGATTGAGCGGACGGGGGGCGCAGGCAAACTTTGGGAATCAGAAGAGGCGGCGAAAAGAACATTGGAAAGCGTACCGCTCGGCAGGCTTGGGACACCTGAAGAAATCGCCGAACTTGCGTATTTTCTTTTCTCGCCCCATGCGGCCTATATTAACGGTGAAGTGATTGCCATGGATGGCGGCCAGTGGCTGAACCAACATCCTTTTTAATGGCTGAACGTGCCGGCTTAGGAGGAGAAAAATGCAAAGATTGCAAAAAGAAAAATTCATTACCCGCTTTTCAGCTGAACATAACCCGGCTTACAGCGTCGGTTTGGATGAACCCTTTAGAGTGGAGACGTATGACTGTTACGGCGGCAAAATTACTGATCCGCGCCAGCTTCGCACAGAAGTGGACATCCCTTTTATAAATCCGGCAACAGGGCCCATTTACATCGAAGGCCTTCAAAAAGGGGATACGCTCTGCGTTGAAATTCAGGATATCCAATTCAATGAAACCGGGGTTATGGTCCTTTATCCTGGCATGGGCGCGCTGGGGGAAGAGGTGAAAAAGACCGATACACGGATTGTTCAGGTCCGGGACGGTAAGATATGGTTTAACAGCCGCCTCCAGCTGCCAACGCGGCCGATGATTGGTGTCATCGGGGTTGCCCCGGCTGAGGGTGCCGTGCTTTGCGAAACCCCCGGAGACCACGGCGGCAACATGGACACAAAATGGATCACGATTGGTTCCAAACTGTATTTGCCTGTTTTTCATGACGGCGGACTGCTTGCACTCGGCGATCTTCACGCTTCCATGGGCGATGGCGAATTGGACGGTTCCGGCGTCGAAATCGGCGGGCTTGTCACTTTGTGCGCCACAAAGCAAGCGGGGAACAGTCCCATTCGCACCCCGGTGGTTGAAACAAGCAGCACCTGGTATATCATCGCAAGTGGAAAAAGCATCGAAGCAGCTGCAAAAAAAGGGATGAAAACAGCAGTTGAACGGCTCGCAATGTTTCACCATTTATCTTTTAATGATGCATACAGGCTGTTAAGCGCAACATGCGGATTGGAAATCTGCCAAATTGTTAACCCGCTTGTCACCGTCCGGATTGCGGTGCCGAAAGAGGTGCTGCCAAACCCATTTTCATAAGCGATCTTCCCTGCAGCTTTGCAGGGTTTTTTTGATGAAAACCGGCAGCGGGGTGGATTGGAAAAATGCAGGGCTGGGGCAGAAGAAACCGGTAAATGGGATCGATTCATGCCGGAAAGTGTTGAAAAATGCAATGAATGGGATAAATGGCCGGCTTTACATCTTTTAAAAACAGAGCAATGGCAAGCCGGATTTTGGGCAATATAGAAAGAAACCGGTGCCAACAGAAAAAAACAAAGAATTTGTCGAGAGTCCCTTTCCTAAGTCCTGAAATTACTGTACAATTCGAATGGGATAGTCATTCAATCGGGATCATGATTTGAAAGAATGATGAGGGATGATTTAAAGAGAAGGCTGTTTGAGAAGAGGACGGCTATTTTGCTTAGTTGAAAGGAGATCAATATGTCTCAACTATTAGGAATTATTCAAAGACTGCAGGCGATGCAAGAAGCAACAGATACAGGTGAAGTACAGCAACGGCATTTTGAAGTAAATGGCAAAACGCTTTGCCAGGTGAAATTCTTCCCGGCAACCAATACATTCGAACTCGAAGTGTATGATGACAAGAAACATTCCAATAAATATCAATTTGATGATCTTGATATTGCAGCAATTGAAATTTTTGATATCGTCCAGGAAGGTGCGAACGCTTAAAAGGCCATGAATATGGCCTTTTTATTATGGCTTTAACCGGTGTTCCGGTTTTGAAACCACATTCTTTTCTTTCGGCATTCTTTCTTATTTATGTTAAAATAATCATGCATCATAACGGCAAACATGGAATCGATTTGAAATTCTCCTCTTTAAGGTATTTACGCCTTTTAAATTTATTTGAAAAGGGGATTTTTTACACGATGATTTCTTTACAGAGCCATGAATTTTTGGAACCTAAAATTGTTGATTTTATGATCCAATCCGAAAAAGTTGCACATGTGCAGATTGGCAATAATTTGGAACATGCGCTTCTGGTACTGACAAAAAGCGGCTACTCCGCAGTGCCGGTACTTGATCCGCAATACAGGCTGCACGGGTTAATCAGTTCGGCTATGATTACAGACTCAATACTCGGGTTGGAACGGATTGAATTTGAAAAACTGAGTGAAATTAAAGTGGAAGCGGTCATGAATCAGGATATACCAAAGCTTTTCATCCATGACCATTTTGAGAAAGCACTGCAGCTGCTTGTCGATCATAATTTTTTATGTGTGGAAGATGATGAAGGATTTTTTGCCGGAATTTTTACACGGCGGTCTTTACTGATAGAATTAAACCGCCACGTCCATAAGCTGAATCAATTTTAGAGGCCGTTATCTTTGCGCCGGCTGGCAGGCGCAAATGCCCTTGTTTTTTAGAATAGAAGAAAAATCTAACCCCGAGGTCGCGTATGTCTTTTTCAGAATTTCAATTATTATCGGTTTTGGCACAGGAATTAAATATGAGAAAGGCTGCGGAACGCCTTTTTGTTTCGCAGCCTGCCTTATCACAAAGGCTGCAGACGATTGAAAAACAATGGAGCGCCAGGCTTTTTCTGCGCACGCAGAAAGGGCTTGTCTTAACCCCTTCAGGAGAATTGGTTATTCAGCTCGCCAATGAAATATTAGAGAAGGAAGAGAAGGTCCGGGAAGCGATCCGCACACTTGATTCAAAAGTCCATGGCACATTGAAAATCGCTTGTGCAACGATTGTCGGGCAAAATTGGCTGCCAAAAGTGTTGAAAAAATTTGTCGATCGCTATCCGTACGCAAGGATTTCGCTGGTAACAGGGTGGAGCAGCGAAATTTTGAAATCCATTTACGAAGACGATGTCCATATCGGAATTGTGCGCGGCTCAAATGATTGGAAAAGCACGAAGATCCACTTGTTTGAAGACCCGTTATATTTGGTGGATAAGGAAATCGACGCGCTTGAGAAAGTTCTCACTGCGGATCGCCCGTTTATTCAATTCAAAAGTGATTCAAACTATTACCAGGAAATACTTGACTGGTGGCACCGCGCGTTCCAAACATCCCCGAAACAGACCATTGTGGTTGATCAAATCGAAACATGCAAACAGATGGCATTTAATGGAATCGGTTATGCAATTCTGCCTGCTATCACGTTGAATGATGCGGAAATCAGACATTTGCATAAAATTCCATTGCGGGGGGAGCAAAATGAGATGTTAAAACGGGATACATGGCTGCTCGGCTATGACGCCGCTTTTGAATTGAAACAGGTGCAGGCTTTTGTGGAAGTGGTAAAGGAATATATTGCAGCGCAGCCCCATATCCTTTAAAATCTAAAATATGGCCGGAGGATTTACAGTTTTAAAGCTTGCGCCCGGAAATAGTACTTCGGTATGTTGTACTTTTCGCTGCCGCTTTCGGCACCGCACATAACCTATTTCACTAATATTGGAGGCATACATATGGAAATGATGGACGCAAATGAGATTATTTCATTTATATCAAACAGCAAGAAGTCTACCCCTGTTAAAGTGTATGTAAAGGGGAATTTAGAAGGGCTCGATTTTGGCGCAGCTTCGCATGTGTTTGCAAACGGAAATACCGCTGTTGTTTTCGGTGAATGGCAGGAAGTTTCAGCTGCCCTTGAAGCAAACCGTGATCAAATTGAAGATTATGTGGTGGAAAACGACCGCCGCCACTCGGCCATTCCGCTTTTGGATTTAAAAGGGGTGAACGCCCGCATTGAGCCGGGGGCGATTATCCGCGACCGCGTGGAAATCGGCAACAATGTTGTGGTGATGATGGGTGCAGCCATCAATATCGGTTCTGTTATCGGCGATGGCACGATGATTGATATGAACGCGGTTTTAGGCGGCCGGGCAACCGTCGGGAAAAACTGCCATATCGGCGCAGGAGCCGTACTTGCCGGTGTTGTTGAGCCGCCGTCGGCCAAACCGGTTGTGGTTGAAGACGATGTACTCATCGGAGCCAATGCGGTTATTTTAGAAGGCGTAACGGTCGGAAAAGGAGCGGTTGTTGCAGCAGGTGCAATTGTCGTCAGTGATGTGCCGCCGAATACAGTGGTTGCCGGCGTTCCTGCCAAAGTCATTAAAGAAATTGATGAAAAAACAAAATCCAAAATTGAGATTAAACAGGAACTCAGGAATTTGTAAAAAAAGGCCTGGCGCCGGATCAGGGTGCCCGGGCCTTTTTACCATAAAAGGAAGGGTTAATATGGAGACAAACCTTATTCAAATCAGGCGCGACCTGCACCAAATCCCGGAACTTGGATACCAGGAATTTAAGACACAGCAATACATACTGGATTATGTGGCAACCCTGCCACAAACGCATCTTGAAATCAGGACGTGGAAGACCGGTGTACTTGTTAAAGTGAAAGGCACCAATCCGAAAAAACGGATCGGCTACCGGACCGATATGGATGGTTTGCCGGTCGAGGAAGAGACGGGGTACGCATTTCATTCCCGCCATCAAGGCAGGATGCACGCCTGCGGCCACGATTTTCATATGACGATCGCGCTTGGCATTTTATCGCATTTTGCCGGCAGCCCGGTTGAAGATGATCTGTTGTTTATTTTTCAGCCCGCGGAGGAAGGCCCTGGCGGAGCGGAAGCAATGCTGAAAGAAGTCCTTATTGGAGAATGGCGGCCGGACTTGATCATGGGCCTGCATGTCGCACCTGAATACCCGGCCGGGACGATTGCGGTTAGAGAAGGGCTGCTATTTGCCAATACCTCGGAATTATACATTGACCTGACAGGAAAAGGCGGGCACGCGGCCTACCCGCAAAATACAAAAGACATGGTCGTGGCAGCAGCGTATCTTGTTACGCAGCTGCAGTCGATTATATCAAGAAATATGGATCCGCTTGACAGTGCTGTAATCACGATTGGCAAGATTACCGGCGGCACTGTCCAAAATGTGATTGCCGGACATGCCAGGCTGGAAGGGACAATCCGGACCTTATCAAGCGAGGCAATGATCCGTACCAAGCAAAGGATTGAAACCATTACAAGCGGGCTTGCCGCCTCATTTGAATGCGGCGCGGAAATTGATTACGGCTGCAACTATTACCAGGTATTCAACCATGCCGGACCAACCAGGCATTTTATGGATTTTGTCAGAAATTATGAAGGCGCCGACTTGTTTGAATGCCGGGAAGCTTTAACAGGTGAAGACTTCGGCTACATGTTAAAAGAAATCCCCGGCTTCATGTTCTGGCTCGGGGTCGGCTCTCAATACGGGCTTCATCATGCAAAATTTTCACCAGATGAAAAAGCCCTGCAGATTGCTGTTGATTTGCTGTCAGATTATATCGTAACACTTTAGAACAATGAAGGGGCCAGTCCCGTTTTCGCTGCATAAAACGGGGCCGGCCTTTTTGCTTTTGTTTTTTACATGGCGGCCGCCGCTTTTTTAAAACAGCTTTCTGTTCCTTTTGCTTGTGTTTTGGTGTTTGCGGGAATGCCGGATAAGCCATTTTGCCCTAATTTCGTTTCCAAAAAGGCCTTTAACCGCAAGGAAAAAGGCCGTAAACGTGTCAAAACAAAATGAACAGTTAAAATTCATATAATTTTAGGCAAAAGAGTAGATAAATATTTCGAATACCGGTATATTTAATATTACGTTTTATTCATTTTTGTTCTGGGGGGGAGCGGTTTGGAAACTTTTCGGAAATTAAAAAGCTATTATTGGCCTTATAAGCATTTATTTTTCACTTCGCTAATTTTTTTGCTATTGGTAAATGCAATTACGATTGTCTACCCGGTGATTTTACAGTTGACGATCGACGAAGCCGTGTTAAAAGGCAAGTTTCAATGGATCCCGTATTTGGCTATCGGGTTTATTGCGGTAATGGCCGTAAAAGGGATCGCTACTTTTATTCAGCAGTATACGGCTGATATGTTCGGAATCACTTCGGTTTACAGGCTGCGCAACGAATTGTATAAGAAACTGCAGTTTTTGCCGTTCCGCTTTTATGACAATGCGAAAACAGGGGATTTAATGTCGAGGCTGACGGCGGATGTGGAGGGCTTCCGTTCATTTTTATCTTTTGGTTTTACAGAACTGTTCCGCTTTATTTTTACGCTGGCGATTTGTTTTGCGGTCATGTTCTATTATTCGGTGCCGCTCACATTATTGACAATGGTGACGCTCCCCTTTTTGGCAGCAGTTGTATTCCGCTTTAATCAGCTGGTTCATCCGGCATTTCGCAGGATCCGCAAGTCTTTCAGCCGCCTCAATACGAATGTCCAGGAGAATATCAGCGGGATCACAACCGTAAAAGCATTGTCAAGGGAAGGTTTTCAAACTTCTAAATTCAATGTTTCCAATGAGGACTACCGGGAGCGTGAAATCTACACCTCAAAATTATGGGGGAAGTTTTTCCCGCTTATGGAACTGATCGGAAATGCCTGCGTTATCATCATTCTTTCTTACGGCGGCTACCTGGTTATTCATGGGCAGCTGCAACCGGGCGAGCTGGTTGCCTTTTACAGCCTGGTCGGCTATATACTGGATCCGATCATCATGCTGGGTTTTACCATCAATATGTTTTCGCAATCGAAAGCTTCAGGGGAAAGATTGCTGGAGATTTTGGAGGCGGACGAAGAGATTACAGACAGGAAAGATGCTGTAAATGCCGAAAAGTTTTACGGCGATGTCGAGTTTAAACATGTGACGCTTCAATATCACAGCGAGGAAAAAGCAGCGATCCGGGATATTTCGTTTAAAGCTGAAAGAGGGTCTGTTATTGGATTAATTGGTGCAACCGGTTCGGGGAAAACAACAATTACCCAATTGATGACGAGATTTTACGAGCCTTCAAGCGGAGAAGTGCTGATTGACGGCCGGCCTGTCCGGCAGTATACGCTTCATTCCCTCAGGCACTCAATCGGATGTGTCATGCAGGAATCATTTTTATTTTCATCCACCATCAAGGCCAATATTGCTTATGGCCGGCCGGATGCTGCAATGGATGAGATCATTTATGCGGCAAAAAAAGCACAGGCCCATGATTTTATTATGGAACTCCCTGACCGGTATGATACGATGCTCGGGGAAAGAGGAATCGGATTATCGGGCGGCCAGAAACAGCGGATTGCGATTGCCCGTGCGATTTGTATGGACCCCGGCATTTTAATTCTGGACGATGCCACAAGTGCTGTCGATATGGATACCGAATTAAAAATTCAGGAAGGGCTGCGGGAAGTGATGCACGGCCGGACGACTTTTATCATTGCACACCGGATCTCATCACTAAAACATGCAGATGAAATTCTTGTGCTGGAAGACGGCCGGATTGTTGAAAGAGGAGATCATGCGTTTTTGATGTCAAACGGAGGGCCGTATGAACGGATATACAATATCCAGTACAAAGACCAACAAGCGATTGCAGAGTCGCAGAGAGGGTGAGGCGGGTTATGATGAGGGCAAACCAAAAAAATTTAAACTCGAAAGTGATGGAAAGGTTTCATTATTCCGCAGACCGAATCATTGATAAGCCATTTAACTGGAAACAGATGGCAAGGCTGTTGCAGTACCTGAAACCATACCGGAAAACCCTGCTGCCCAAAGCTTTTACCGCAGTTTTGATAAAAACGCTGATTACCTTGATCATTCCTATGTTAATCGGGGTGTATGCCATCGGGAAGGGCGTTACAGAGAAAAACGGAAAATTTTTATTTGAAATGGTTTTCCTCATTGCCGTGCTTTATATTGCTGCGTATATCTCCAATATTTTCCGGATCAGGTGGATTAACCAGCTAGGCCAGAATATTATCTATGATATCCGTAAAAAATTATTTACGCATGTCCAGCAGCTTTCCCATCACTTTTTTGAACAGCGGTCAGCGGGTTCCATTCTTGTCCGCATCATGAATGATACCAATTCGTTACAGGACCTGTTTACAAACGGGGTCATCAATTCGTTGATGGATATGCTGATGCTCGCTGGTATTATTGTCATTTTGTTTACATTGAGCCCGCCGCTAACGCTTGCGATATTGGTGATCATGCCGATCATGTTCTTTATTTCCACGAAACTGCGGCGGAAAATCCGGCGGGCATGGCAAATGATGCGTCTGCGCCAGTCCACATTAAATTCTCATTTAAACGAAAGCATCCAGGGAATCAGGGTGACGCAAAGTTTCACCCAGGAAAAAGAGAACATGGCCTTTTTTGACGGTGTCAATACAGCAAACTTTGAGGCATGGCGGACAGCTTCACGGAGAAGTGCTGTTTTCCGGCCGGTTATTGATCTGACAAATGCGGTGGGATCAGCTGTTCTAATTTGGTATGGCGCCCATTTAATTGGTGCCGGGAAGCTTTCGATTGGCGCATTTGTTTCGTTTGCCTTTTATGTCGGCATGTTTTGGCAGCCGATATCCAGGCTGGGCCAGGTATATAACCAGCTGCTGCAAGCGATGGCTTCATCGGAGCGGATATTCGAATACTTGGATGAAAAACCATCGGTCAGTGACGGTAAGCATGCAGTCCGGCTCTCCAATATAAAGGGCCATATTGAATTTGACCATGTGGAATTTTCTTACGACAAAAAGCGTAAAGCTTTAAACGGGGTCAGTCTTGATATACTGCCGGGAGAAACGGTGGCACTTGTCGGCCATACCGGTTCCGGAAAAACAACGATCGCCAATTTGATCAGCCGTTTTTACGATGCGACAGGGGGCGTTGTGCGTATTGACGGGTATGATGTAAAAGATATTGCGCTAAAGAATCTGCGCAGCCAGATTAGTGTTGTTCTCCAGGATACATTTATTTTTTCCGGAACGATCATGGAAAATATTAAATTCGGCTCTCCGGAAGCGAGTGATGAAGAAGCGGTGGAGGCCGCAAAAATCACAGGCGCTGATCATTTTATCCGCAAATTAAAAGCAGGCTATGATACAGAAGTGGAAGAACGGGGCAATATCCTCTCAGTAGGGGAAAGACAGCTGCTATCCTTTGCGCGGACAATCTTGGCTGATCCAAAAATCATTATTCTTGATGAGGCGACTGCGAGCATTGATACAGAGACAGAGCTGAGGATTCAAAAAGCGCTTAAGACATTGCTGAAAGGGAGAACATCGATTATCATTGCACACAGGCTTTCAACAATCCGTGATGCGGATAAAATATTTGTTCTCGACCACGGCAGTTTGCTTGAAGCAGGCACCCATGCGCAGCTGATGGCCAGGCGCGGCGAGTATTACCGGTTAATTAAAGCCCAGTTTAAAATGCTGGAGTCGGTGTAAAAAACGGGAGCGGATCAATGATCCGCTCCCGTTTTTTACATGTTCCGGCGCGTGGCAGGCACAGCTGCGTGCCCTATTCTTCTTTTTTGGACAGGCAGTGGTCGCATTCCATCATGTAAGACTCGGCCTGTTCATCCATGATCTGGCCGCATTCAGGGCATTGTTTGGCAGGCAGTGTTTTGAAAAAATCAACCGGGGTCATCATCATCATCCATCCATCTCCTTTAAATATTGTAATAAAGTATCGTGTTGTTATACAACATCTTTTGCCCGGGAAAACCGGTCTTAAAGCATAATGTTTTATAACAACTAAAAACTAACCTTACTGTTATAATACAGTATATACAGAAAAACACCATTTGTACAGTACTTTTTGTGAAAAAAATAAAAAAATTTTGTGATTGGAAAACATTGAATTGGACATGGATTAAAAAAACAGACGCCGGAAAGGCGTCTGTTTTTTCCTTACACTTCCATGATGATGGGCATAATCATCGGCCGGCGTTTGGTTTTTTCATACAAAAACGGTGACAGTGTATCGGTAATTTCATTTTTGATTTCGATCCACTGTGTGGTTTTCCGCTCGAGCACTTTATTCAGATGTTTTGTAATGATGTACTGGGCTTCGTTGATCAGATCGCCGGATTCACGCATATACACGAAACCTCTTGAGATGATATCAGGCCCGGAAGCCACCTTAAATTCTTTCATATTAATGGCTACAACAACGATCACAAGCCCTTCTTCGGAAAGGATACGGCGGTCACGCAGGACGATGTTTCCTATATCGCCGATTCCGCTGCCGTCAATATAAACGGAGCCGGAAGGGATTTTGCCGGCCACCTGGGCTGTATCGCTGCTTAATGCCAGCACTTCACCGTTATCCATAATAAAACAGTTATCTTCCGGAACCCCGCAGTCGATTGCCAGTTGCACATGTGTACGGAGCATCCGGTATTCGCCGTGGATCGGCATAAAAAATTTCGGTTTAATCAAACGCAGCATTAATTTCTGTTCTTCCTGGCCGCCGTGGCCGGAAGTATGGACATTGTTTAATGAGCCGCTGATGACATCGGCGCCGGCACGGTACAACAGATTAATCGTGCGGTTAATGCTCGTTGTGTTGCCCGGAATCGGTGATGACGAGAAGACTACGGTATCACCCGGCTGGATTTGGATCTGCCGGTGGGTGCCGTTTGCAATTCTTGACAAAGCCGCCATTGGTTCACCCTGGGTACCGGTACAAAGGATCGTGACCTTGTCGGCCGGCATCCGGTTTAACGTCTGCGTATCGATAAACGTATCCTTCGGTGCGCGGATATATCCAAGATCATGGCCGATTTCAATCGCTGCTTCCATACTGCGTCCGAAAACGGCAATTTTTCTGCCTGCCAGTACAGCGGCTTCCGTTACTTGCTGCAAGCGGTGGATGTTGGACGCAAACGTGGCAAAAATGATTCTGCCATTCACTTTCCGGAAAATATCCTGGATGCTTTCCCCAACACGGCGCTCTGACATCGTAAAGTGGGGCACTTCACTGTTGGTGCTGTCGGACAGCAGGCAGAGTACGCCTTCTTTACCGATTTCAGCCATTTTTGTTAAGTTGGCCGGTTCCCCGACCGGTGTAAAGTCAAATTTAAAGTCACCGGTATGGACAATGCTGCCCGGCGGTGTTTTGACGACAATTCCGTATGAATCCGGAATGCTGTGGGTCGTACGGAAAAAAGTGACGGACGTCTTTCTGAATTTAATGACGTCATCTTCCTTAATTTCAATCATCTTTGTCTGCCGCAGCAGCCCGTGCTCTTCCAATTTGTTCCGGATCAGTCCCAGTGCTAATTTCCCGCCGTAAATGGGAACATTAATTTGGCGAAGCAAATACGGGATTCCGCCAATATGATCTTCATGCCCGTGTGTGATAAACAGGCCTTTGATCTTGTCTGCATTTTTTACCAGATAGGAATAATCCGGTATCACATAGTCGATGCCCAATAATTCATCTTCAGGGAATTTGATCCCCGCATCGATTAAGATAATTTCGTCCTGAAATTGTACGCCGTACGTATTTTTGCCGATTTCTCCCAGTCCGCCGAGAGCGAAAACAGCTGTTTGGTCATTCTTCACAAATTTCATAGGGTTACTCCACTAACTTAAAATTTTCTTGCTGTTTTTCATATTCGAGATATTTTCCTTCAAGCAACTGAATATACTCGATATTGATTTGGCGGTCTTTTAGTTTTTGGCGTACGTCCCGTTCAGATGCTGCTTCCATATAGAAAGTCTTTGTATTTTCCCGAACGGGCACTTCTTCTATATTTTCCTGATAATACACTTTGTAAATCATGTTTTTTATCTCTCCTTGCTCCGTTATCAATTGTAACTTTTTCTATTATATAAAAACATAGGCACAGATAACAACTTTTTCATGTATTTATTTTTTGCAGGCATTATTTAAGGTAAAGAATAATCCCTCCGCAATAAGAGGGATTTTTAAGTTAGGCAATTAACTTTTTACGCAGCATATCTTTCCACTGTTTTAAAAGCTTCTTTCTTAGCTTTTTTAACATTGTGGATCACTCCCTACTTCTATTGTAGTATTTATTTGAATAATGTAAAGGCGGCCAGCACATCTTGTCCTATATTATATGCAAAGAAAGAAAGTCTTTTCGCGGGAAAAATTTCCTGTCGCGAAAATGATGGGGCCAGCCGCTTCCGCTCCGGAATATTGTGGACTTTACAGGGAAAGTGTAAAATGGAGCAAGTAAAGATAGAATGGAGACTTGAATATGAGTAAAATTGTTTTTTTTGATATTGACGGAACATTGCTTGACCACCGCAAAAACATACCCGACTCCACAAAAAAAGCGGTGCAGGAATTAAAAAATAACGGGATTTATGTGGCAATCGCAACCGGGCGTGCACCGTTTATGATCGGCGGCATCCGGAAAGAACTCGGGATTGACTCATTTGTAAGTTTCAACGGGTCGTATGTCGTATTTGAAAATCACACCATTTATAAAAATCCACTGTTATTACAAAAAGAAAAGGAATTGGCCAGCCTTGCCGCTTCAAATGCAGCACCAATGGTATTTATGAATGATAAAACGATGAAGGCGAATGTGGAACACCATGAGTACATAAAGGAAAGCCTGGCCACAATGAACTTTGCCCATCCGGATTATGACCCGCGGTTTTTCTTGCACAACGAGACTTATCAGGGGCTGCTGTTTTGTGAAGAAAAGGATCAGGACATGTATGTGGAAAGGTTTCCCGAGTTCCGGTTTGTCCGCTGGCACCCGTATTCCATGGATGTTGTCCCAAAAGGCGGCTCAAAAGCAGAAGGGATTAAGCAGCTGTTGGACAAACTCGGGTTTAAAATGGAAGATGCCTATGCGTTCGGTGACGGTTTAAATGATATTGAAATGATTCAGGCGGTCGGCACCGGCATTGCAATGGGAAACGCAGTGGAGGCCTTAAAAGGGCATGCCGATCTGGTTACGAAAGACGTTGCGGAAGACGGGATATACTGCGGGTTGAAGCAGGTCGAACTGATCTAGAAAAAATTGCGCCGGTCCCGGTGCAATTTTTTTCGGGTTTTTAGTTCAAATTGGTGAAATTTGCAAATATTTGTTGAAAACCATGGACGGGGAAAAGCCCGGTGCTTGCGGATATGCATAAGATCAATGTTTACGCTTTTATAGTACAGTTTTATAACCGATATAGTACAGTTTAAAAATTTCTTGTTAAATTAGTATAGTGAAAAAACATTTGAATGAAAAAGCATTAATGTTTGACGCTTTTCTTTTTTTAATGTACTCTATAGATGTTGAATATAGTGTTGTATTACTTATTGTGATCACTAAATTAATACAGATGTTGTTTGAATTCCGGTGAAATGATGGCGGTTACTTGCGGAAATTGTCGTACTTATTTTTCTTTTCCGGGGAATTTTTTGAAACAAAAAATATGAAACTTTATACAACGGCAAAATGGGGAAAGGATTGGTGAACAAAGATGGCTTCACATACAGCAAATCAGCCATTTAATGGTAAGCAGACACTGGATGAAATTGAAGCACGTTTTGAAACGGTTCAAATTTTAAATGAAGAAGGTAAAATTGTAAACGATTCCGCTATGCCGGATCTTTCTGATGAACAGCTTCAGGAATTGATGCGGAGAATGGTATATACGCGGATACTCGATCAACGTGCAATCTCTTTAAATCGCCAGGGGCGCCTCGGCTTTTATGCGCCGACAGCCGGCCAGGAAGCGTCACAAATTGCATCGCATTTTGCGCTTGAAAAAGATGACTTTATTCTGCCCGGCTACCGGGATGTACCGCAATTGATTTGGCACGGCCTGGCGCTCGAACAGGCATTTTTATGGTCGCGCGGGCATGTGGACGGCATGAAGGGGATCGGGCCATTAAATATCCTGCCGCCGCAGATTATTATCGGCGCGCAATACGTACAAACAGCCGGCGTGGCACTTGGATTGAAAAAGCGCGGTAAAGATTCGGTTGCCATTACGTATACCGGTGACGGCGGATCGTCACAGGGCGATTTTTATGAAGGCATTAATTTTGCCGGCGCATTTAAAGCACCTGCGATCTTTGTCGTCCAAAACAACCAGTTCGCCATTTCAACACCGCGTTCAAAACAGACGGCCGCCAAAACCCTTGCCCAGAAAGCAGTGGCTGCGGGGATTCCGGGCGTTGCAGTGGACGGTATGGATCCGCTTGCTGTCTATGCGGCAGTCAAGCATGCGCGCACACGGGCTGTAAACGGCGAAGGGCCATCGCTTGTTGAAACCATCTGTTACCGTTTCGGGCCGCATACGATGAGCGGGGATGACCCGACACGCTACCGCACAGCCGACTTGGACAATGAATGGGCGAAAAAAGATCCTTTGGTCAGGTTCAGGAAATTTTTGGAGGAAAAGAACCTTTGGAGCGATGAAAAGGAAAATGAAGTGATCGAGCAGGCGAAAGCAGACATTAAAGCGGCCATCAAAAAAGCGGATAAAGCGCCGAAACAAAAAGTGACCGACTTGATTTCTGTCATGTATGAAGAACAGCCTTATACATTGCGGGAACAATACGAATTCTACAAAGCAAAGGAGTCGAGATAAGCGATGGCTCAATTGACCATGATACAAGCAATCACGGATGCGTTGCGTACAGAATTGAAAAACGATGAAAATGTATTGGTATATGGCGAGGACGTCGGCGTAAACGGCGGCGTGTTCCGCGCGACAGAAGGACTCCAGAAAGAATTCGGGGCAGACCGCGTTATGGATACCCCTTTGGCTGAGTCCGGAATCAGCGGGCTCTCAATTGGTTTGGCACTTCAGGGTTACCGCCCCGTGCCGGAGATCCAGTTTTTCGGCTTTGTGTTTGAAACCATGGATTCCATCCACGGGCAAATGGCAAGGTACCGCTTCAGAACAGGCGGCAGCCTGAAAATGCCGATTACGATACGCGCACCATTTGGCGGCGGCGTACATACACCGGAAATGCACGCAGACAGCCTGGAAGGTTTAATGGCGCAAACCCCCGGGATAAAAGTGGTCATTCCATCCACCCCATATGAAGCAAAAGGGCTGTTAATTTCTGCAATCCGCGATAATGATCCTGTTGTCTTTTTGGAACATATGAAACTATACCGCTCTTTCCGCCAAGAAGTACCGGAAACGGAATACACGATTCCGCTCGGAAAAGCGGATGTCAAACGCGAGGGCAGTGACTTGTCCATTATCTCTTACGGCGCGATGGTGCATGAATCATTAAAAGCAGCAGAGGAACTGGAAAAAGACGGCTATTCGGTTGAAGTGGTCGATCTCCGTACCGTAAGTCCGCTCGATGTGGAAACAATTGTGGCTTCCGTTGAAAAAACAAACCGCGCGATTGTGGTTCAGGAAGCGCAAAGGCAGGCGGGCGTTGCTGCAAATGTTGTTGCTGAAATTAATGAACGCGCGATTTTAAGTCTCGAAGCACCGGTGCTCCGTGTTACTGCACCGGATACCGTCTATCCTTTTTCACAGGCGGAAGGGGTTTGGATCCCTACATATAAAGATATTCTGGAAAAAGCAAAAGAAGTTCTGACATTTTAAGTTTTTTGCATGCTGCCGTCAAACATGGCTTTATGCAAGCTATTTTTCATAAAGGAGCGTGAACACCTTGTCATTTGAATTCAGGCTGCCGGATATCGGCGAAGGTATCCATGAAGGCGAAATCGTAAAATGGTTTATCAAACCCGGTGATAAAGTCACAGAAGACGATGTCCTTTGTGAAGTACAAAATGATAAGTCAGTAGTTGAAATCCCATCCCCGGTGGAAGGGACTGTAGAAGAAATTCTGGCCGCTGAGGGCACGGTTGCCGTTGTTGGCGATGTGCTGGTGAGACTGGATGCCCCGGGCTATGAAAATCTCCAATTTAAAGGCGATCACGGTGACCAGCCGTCCGCACAGGAAGAGGCGCCAAAAGAAGAAAGACCGGAAGCGCCGCAACAATCTGCACAGGCTGGCGAAAAGCCGGCAGCAGAAACAAAACCGGATTCGGACCGCCGCGTTATTGCAATGCCTTCGGTACGGAAATATGCACGCGAACAAGGTGTCGACATCCGCCTTGTAACGGGAACCGGAAAAAACGGCAGAGTACTGCGGGAGGATATCGATGCTTTTGTCAATGGTACCGCACAGCCGGATCAGGCAGCCCGGCCGGAAACAGCTGTACCGCAAAGCGCTGCTGAACAAATTACGGTTCCGGAAGGTGAATTCCCGGAAACGCGTGAAGCAATGAGCGGCATCCGCAAAGCGATCGCCAAAGCGATGGTGAATTCGAAACAGACTGCGCCGCATGTTACCCTGATGGATGAGGTTGATGTGACTGCCCTTGTCGCCCACCGCAAGAAATTTAAGGAAATTGCGGCCGAAAAGAATATCAAGCTTACTTTTTTACCTTATGTTGTCAAAGCGCTGGTTAGTGCACTGCGTGAATTCCCGGCATTGAATACATCGATCGATGATGAAACAAATGAAATTATCCATAAACATTATTACAATATCGGGATTGCTGCAGACACGGACCGCGGCCTGCTCGTTCCGGTTGTCAAACATGCTGACCGCAAATCGGTATTTGCGATTTCAAAAGAAATTAATGAATTGGCCGAAAAAGCCCGTGACGGAAAACTCGCCCCGAACGAAATGAAGGGTGCATCTACCACGATTTCCAATATTGGTTCCGCCGGAGGCCAATGGTTTACACCAGTGATTAACCATCCGGAAGTTGCAATTTTAGGAATTGGCCGCATTGCCGAAAAGCCGATTGTAAAAGACGGTGAAATAGTAGCGGCACCTGTCCTGGCGCTGTCTCTAAGTTTTGATCACCGCATTATTGATGGTGCAACCGCACAAAATGCGTTAAATCATATCAAACGATTGTTACATGATCCAGAACTATTATTAATGGAGGCGTAGTCTGATGGTAGTAGGAGATTTTCCAATTGAAACGGATACAATAGTCATAGGAGCAGGACCGGGGGGGTATGTCGCAGCTATCAGAGCGGCGCAGCTCGGACAGAAAGTGACCATTGTTGAAAAAGAGTTTATCGGCGGGGTTTGCCTAAATGTCGGCTGTATTCCGTCAAAAGCGCTGATTTCTGCTGCGCACCGCTTTGAAAATGCAAAAGACTCGGAGGTCATGGGCATTTCCACTGAAAATGTGACCGTCAATTTTGATAAAGTCCAGGAATGGAAATCCGGGGTCGTGAAAAAACTGACAGGCGGCGTGGAAAGCTTACTGAAAGGCAATAAAATTGAGATCGTCCGCGGCGAAGCCTATTTTGTCGATGCGAATACGCTGCGTGTGATGGATGAAAAATCTGCCCAGACCTATACGTTTAAACATGCGATTCTGGCAACCGGTTCGCGGCCAATCGAATTGCCAACCTTTAAATATTCCGACCGCGTCCTGAATTCAACCGGCGCCTTAAACTTAAAAGAAATCCCTGAAAAACTCGTCATTATCGGCGGCGGTGTAATCGGGATGGAACTGGGTACAGCCTATGCGAACTTTGGCACAAAAGTGACCATTCTTGAAGGCGCCCCTGACATCATTAATGGTGCGTTTGAAAAACAAATGACCTCATTAGTCGTCCGCAAGCTGAAGAAAAAAGGCGTGGAAATTGTAACAAAAGCGATGGCAAAAGGTGTGGAGGAAAAAGAAGACGGTGTTGTCGTATCTTATGAAGTGAATGGTGAAGCAAAACAGGCTGAAGCAGACTACGTTCTTGTCACCGTGGGGCGCCGCCCGAACACGGATGAGTTAGGGCTTGAACAGCTTAACATTAAAATGAGCGAAAGAGGCATTATTGAAATTGATAAGCAGTGCCGGACAAGCGTGCCAAATATTTATGCGATCGGTGACATTGTGCCAGGCCCGCAGCTTGCCCACAAAGCCTCTTATGAAGGAAAAATCGCCGCAGAAGCGATCTCCGGCAAACCAGCAGAAATTGATTATTTGGGCATCCCGGTTATTGTCTTCTCGGATCCTGAACTGGCGACTGTCGGGTACTCGGAAGCCCAGGCCAAAGAAGAAGGCATTGATTATGTGGCAGCCAAGTTCCCATATGCTGCGAACGGACGCGCACTTGCGCTTGAAGCCGGCGAAGGGTTCGTGAAGCTGATTACCCGCAAAGAAGACGGCTTGTTAATCGGCGGCCAAATTGTCGGAACAAGCGCGTCAGATATCATTTCAGAAATTGGTTTGGCCATTGAAGCCGGCATGACTGCAGAGGATATTGCGATGACAATTCATGCACACCCAACACTGGGGGAAATTACGATGGAAGCAGCTGAAGTTGCACTTGGCTCGCCAATCCATGTGTTGAAATAAAAATAGCTTTACAGTTTCAGAGGTTTGGCGGTGCACGGTCTTACAACCCCGTGCATCGCCAGCCTTTTTTTTTTATCCCGCTTAAAAAATTCCGCCCAGCAGCAGTTGCAGAAGCCCGTGGGCAGCCAGGCTCATTACGGTAACGAGAAGTGTGATGCGCACGGATTTAATCAGATGCTTTGCCAATAAAAAAGCAAGGTAAAAAAACACGATAAACATGGCCATTTTAAAGATGAACGGATCCCGCTGCGAAAGCCATTCCGCGAGTGTAAAAAAGCTCCATATCATAATCTGAAATAAGAATGCCGCATAAATTTTCATTGTCCCACCCGGATTTTTTACCTGATTTTAAATGCGCAGATATGAATGGATCGATGCGCCTATATCCAGTATATGCTCGCCATCTTCTGCTTTTAAACCAATCCATGAAAAAATTGTCCAAGCGGGATAAAAAATTGTCCCCATGAAATGCGGAGGGCGCTTTTGGTTCCCTTTTCAACTGTATAACATATTTTTATAATATGTTATACGAAAATCCTTGAAATTTCATTTAGGATGTATTAATATAATTATAGAAACGGTTACAAACATGGAAAAGGGAGGAATTGATGGATGGGTACCATTGTTTGCCAATCATGTGATGCAACCATTGATCATGTAGAAGAAGAAAAAGTGACAGTGCTTTATGCAACATGTGATCACTGCCAGCACGAAAAAGATCAAACAGTATCTGAAATCCGCTAGTTCTATTCTCTGAGCGTCCATTTTCTCTCGGCTACCCGTTAGCCGTCTTTTTTTTTTGCCGAAAATACAAACAGGCAGGGGAAGCGGACAACTTCTCCCTGCCTGTTTCAACAATATTTTTACTCGATGGCACGGTGTTCTTTGATGACCTTTATAGTTCGAAGGGATGCATCTTCCGGACCCTGGACAGGCAGCCCGGCTTCCATATTGGTTTCAATATAAGTCAGATTTTCCTTTGTTATGATCTCACCCGGGATAAAGATTGGAATACCCGGCGGATAGACCATGACAAACTCGGCCACAATTCTGCCGGCGGATTCCGAAAACGGGATGGATTCAGTTTCCGCGTAAAACGCATCCCGTGGCGTTAAGGCCAGCAGCGGAATGTCAGGGAGCAGCACCTTTACATCCACTTCATTGGAAAGATGTGAAAAAGTATCCGATAGTTCCTGTAAAGCGGAAACCAAAAGATTCAGTTCGGTCTCGGTATCACCCGGCGTGACAATACAGAGAATATTATACAGATCCGAAAGCTCTACTTCGATATGATGGGCTTCGCGCAGCCATTTTTCAGCATCATGCCCGGTAATGCCAAGATCTTTGACAGAGATGATCAGCTTCGTCGGATCATAGTCATAGGTAGCTTTTGTGCCCAGTATCTCACTGCCGACACAGTAAAGATGGTCAATGGCATTGATGCGCTTGCGGGTAAGCTGTGCAAGCCTTGTTGTTTCCTTAATCAACCGCGCTCCTTCTGTTGCAAGCCTTTTGCGCGCAACATCCAGGGAAGCCAGTAAAATATAGGAAGTGGATGTTGTCATCAGCATACTGAAGATGCTTTGCACGCGGTTTTTTGAAACAAGCCCTTCTTTTATATTTAAAACTGAACTTTGTGTTAACGATCCGCCCAGTTTATGGACGCTTGTCGCTGCCATATCAGCGCCGGCCTGCATTGCGGATAATGGCAGTTCATCATCAAAATGGATGTGGACGCCGTGGGCTTCATCAACCAGAACGGGAATACGGTATGCATGGGCAATTTCAACAATGCCTTTCAAGTCCGCCGAAATCCCGTAGTATGTCGGGTTAATGACAAGTACTGCTTTTGCATCAGGATTTTGCTTGAGCGCTTTAGAGACGGATTCCGGCGTGATGCCGTGCGATATCCCCAAGCGCGGGTCAACTTCCGGATGGATGAAAACCGGAATCGCGCCTGAAAATACGATTGCCGACATGACGGACTTGTGGACATTGCGGGGGACGATTATTTTGTCCCCGGGTCCGCAAACACTCATCACCATTGTCATAATCGCACCGCTTGTTCCCTGTACAGAGAAAAAGGTGTAATCAGCTCCGAACGCCTCAGCAGCAAGCTTCTGCGCTTCTTTGATCATGCCGTGGGGCTGGTGCAGATCATCTAGTGGTTCAATATTGATTAAATCCATTTTTAATACATGATCCCCCACGAACCGGCGGAAATCGGGGTCAATTCCGTTTCCGGTTTTATGTCCGGGGATATGGAATTGGACGGGATGTTGTTCGATATGTTTCAGTAAGCCTGTATATAACGGTGTGTCGTATTGTGACAATTGTGTTCTCCACCTCTTTTTCGTATTCGCATGCTGTAATGAAAACAAAAAAAATTATAGCATTACAGCCTGGTAATGAAAATAGTTTTTCAAGGAGAAGGCAAAATAAACCTGCCATAAGAAAAAAATGATACCGGATAAAATCGGATGGAAGAAATAGACCTCCGAAAGATGTGAAACAAAACTTTTGCAAAACCGCTATCCGGTTATAGATGGCGCTTATTTTTTCAAGAAATCCGTTTTAAGCAGGTGGTTGAACAGGCGGAGGATTATTGTGTAAAATAGTACCGTTACATGCATAACTGGAAGGAAAAGCGGTGATACAATGGAGTACCAGTACCCGATTTCAATGGATTGGTCCACTGAGGAAATTGTTGACGTGATTCGATTTTATGAAGCAGTTGAGAAAGCTTATGAAAAAGGGGTGCAGCGGGAACTGTTGATGGACAGATACCGCAGATTTAAAGAAATTGTGCCCGGAAAAGCGGACGAGCGGAATTACTGCAGCCAATTTGAAGAAGTAAGCGGTTATTCCCCCTATCGCACGGTGAAAAAAATGAAAGAAGAAAAAAATGCAGTCATAAAAATGTGAGTCCGCAGCTGTAAGTTAAAAAGGCGCGCCCGAAAAATCAGGGCGCGCCTTTTTGCAGATGGAAAACAGGCAGTCTGTTTAAGCCATTTTATATAAGGGTAATACATGTACAAAGACATTCCCGATGGTTTTTACCAAAGCATCGGGGCTCATCTTGACTGCTTCATCTTTTGGGATTTGCAAGCCGCAGAGCATTTCGGATTTCTTTACCGTCTGCATTCGGATGAACAAGTTTTTGAAATCTTGTTTGTCCATGTGATCCATGCGGGTTGCGCCTGGTTTTGTATGATCATCAGACCAGACATAGTGGCCCGGAATATTTTCCAAAAGCGGGCCGGCTTCTTTTTCAAGGCGCTTTCCGATTTCAGCTTTTTGCGGACATTCATTGATAACGGCAACCCAAATGAAGAGATGGGTTGGCCACAGCCCGATTTGAAAGTGGGGGAGCATCTTATAGCCGCGCTTGCTGCGTGCAAAAGCTACCCAGGTGTCATTCGGCGGGTTTTTTGTACGGCGGGCGTGTTTGGCAACATGGTAAAACATTTCATCGCCGGTCATCACCGACAAAACGGATGAAAAATATTGCCCCAGCACTTCCAGTTTGGGACGGAGGGTGCTTTTTAATTGCTCCATCCTCGGGTCAAGGCCTTCTATATGGAAAACATTAAAATCCTGATCAGTGAAAGCAGGGATGTCCATTTTATCACCTCAATTTATAATCTTACTTATTAGGCATGCAGGCACGAACAAGTGTATTTCTATTTTACCATACCGGCCGGATGTTTAATAAATAAAAGCACAGGGGTAAAAATAGGTATACACACAATTTAGTTACATCATTCTGAAATCAACATAATATATATATAAATAATATCAGAAAATTCATATCATTACTTCGAGAGGATGTGGAGTGAATGAAACAAATGATCCGGACGACAAAAAGAAAGCCTTATGAAAAAAAGAGAATTGCCGTATTAAGAATGGAACTCGACTATGAACTGGCGACGCTGTATGAAGCAATGGAATTAAAAGATGAGGAACTGAAAGGAAAGTCCATTAAAAAGTTGCAAAAAATCCGCGAAGAATTATTGAAAATGAAGGCCATGTAATTCAAAATGGAGAAAATAACTTTGCTGTTTAGCGGACTCCCTGTATGACATGCAGATGGGGTTCGTTTTTATGAAAGATAAAAGGCGGAAAACTTGAAAAATACGCCGTTTTCCTTTACGCTAAAGGGAAAATGAATCGTTTACACGATGGAGGGCCCGAGTATGGATTTGTGGAAAGAAATGGATACATATGTACGACAGTGGATCAGGGAAGCAGGGGACCGGATCATTGAATCATTTGAATCTCCGCTTGTTATTGAGACCAAATCAGACCGGAATGATCTTGTAACAAACATTGACAAAGAGACAGAACAATTTCTTATCCGTAAAATTCGTACAACCTTTCCGGAGCACCGGATTTTGGGTGAAGAAGGGTTTGGGGAAGAGATAAAAGATGCCGGGGGCGTGATTTGGATTTTGGATCCGATTGACGGCACGGTGAATTTTGTCCATCAGAAGCGGAATTTTATGATTTCAATCGGCGTTTATGAGGACGGGATTGGGAAGCTTGGTTATATATATGATGTCGTGCATCAGGAACTGTACTCCGCTCGGGCGGGAAAGGGTGCTTACTTCAACGGGATCCCGCTGCCGAAGCTGAAAGAAAACCGATTGGAAGATACGATCCTTGCTTTAAACCCGACATATGTAGTGTCAAACCGGAAAATGGCCCCTTCGAAACTGGCGGAACTGGTAAGGGATGTGCGCGCAACAAGAAGTTACGGGTCTGCGGCGCTTGAAATGGCTTATGTGGCTGCCGGCCGGCTTGATGCGTATATGACCATGCAGCTGTCGCCCTGGGACTTTGCCGCTGGAAAAATCCTGATCGAAGAAGTGGGCGGCATTGTCACAGATATTTACGGAAAGCCGCTCAATATCCTTGAAAACAGCTCGGTGTTTGCCAGCAAGCCGCAGCTGCACGAAACCATTTTAAGACGGTATGCACCGGAATCGTAAGCAGGTTTAAAGTGCGGCGGGCTGCATCATAAAAAAGAGGGAGAAAGCTTACAGTCTCCCTTCCTCCCGCATTTTCTTTTTCTTTTTAAAACCAAAGCCCATAATTAAAATCAGCAGCACGGTGCATGTTAAAATACCGATCACATTTTGGGCGCCGATTGCTACGCCGATGCCGCACATGGATAGAAAAGCGGCGAGTGAAAAGAACACAAATACCCACTTGATTTCCCGCATTTTTACGCCTCCCTCACTACCATTTTACCGAAAAACTTTTAACAATGCCAGCCATTGTGTTATAATAATTCAGTTAAGGATATATACTAACTAAGATTCGTGTTTAGGCAGGAGGAAATTTTTTTGAAAAGAAGAGAAGATTTACGTAATATCGCCATTATTGCTCACGTTGACCATGGAAAAACAACCTTAGTCGACCAGCTGCTCAAGCAATCCGGTACTTTCCGCACGAATGAACATGTTGAAGAGCGTGCCATGGATTCCAATGATTTGGAACGTGAAAGAGGGATCACTATCCTTGCCAAGAATACGGCAGTTCATTATAAAGATAAAAAAATCAACATTTTGGACACTCCGGGACACGCTGACTTCGGCGGCGAAGTGGAACGGATTATGAAGATGGTGGATGGGGTTCTGCTTGTCGTAGACGCCTATGAAGGCTGTATGCCACAGACACGTTTTGTTTTGAAAAAAGCTTTGGAGCAGAATCTTACCCCGATCGTTGTTGTGAATAAAATTGACCGCGACTTTGCCCGCCCGCAGGAAGTCGTCGATGAAGTCCTTGAGTTATTTATTGAATTGGATGCCAATGATGACCAACTGGAATTCCCGGTTGTTTATGCATCGGCCATTAACGGGACGGCAAGCCTTGAACCGGACCCTTCAAAACAGGAAGCCAATATGAAAGTGTTATTCGATACGATTATCGAGCATATCCCGGCACCGGTAGACAACCGCGAAGAACCGCTGCAATTCCAGGTCGCATTGCTCGATTACAACGACTATGTCGGCCGGATCGGCATCGGGCGTGTATTCCGCGGAAAAATGCATGTCGGCCAGCAGGTTGCATTAATGAAATTGGACGGCAGTGTCAAGCAATTCCGTGTCACGAAAATTTTTGGTTTCTTCGGTTTGAAGCGTGTAGAAATCCAGGAAGCCTATGCCGGGGATTTGATTGCGGTATCCGGCATGGAAGACATCAATGTCGGCGAAACGGTCTGCCCGATTGAACATCAGGAAGCATTGAAGCCGCTGCGTATTGACGAGCCGACCTTACAAATGACTTTCCTTGTGAACAACAGCCCGTTTGCAGGCCGCGAAGGAAAATTTGTTACAGCACGGAAAATTGAAGAAAGATTGCTCTCCCAGCTGCATACAGATGTCAGCTTGCGCGTTGAAAATACGGACACGCCGGATGCATGGATTGTTTCCGGGCGCGGGGAATTGCACTTATCCATCTTAATTGAAAATATGCGCCGTGAAGGATTTGAATTGCAAGTCTCCAAGCCGCAGGTAATTATTAAAGAAATCGACGGTGTGAAATGCGAGCCGGTGGAACGCGTCCAAATCGATTCCCCGGAAGAACACACCGGCGCCATTATTGAATCGCTTGGCTCCCGTAAAGGTGAAATGCTGGATATGATCAATAATGGCAATGGGCAGGTCCGCCTGATCTTTAACGTGCCTGCACGCGGCTTGATCGGGTATTCAACAGAATTCATGACTTTAACGAGAGGCTACGGCATTATTAACCATACGTTTGATTCTTATCAGCCGTTGCAAAGCGGCCGTGTCGGCGGGCGCCGAAATGGTGTACTTGTATCGATGGAAACCGGTAAAGCCTCCACATATGGTATGATGCAAGTTGAAGACCGCGGCACCTTATTCGTTGAACCGGGCACCGAAATATATGAAGGCATGATCGTTGGTGAAAATTCCCGTGAAAATGATATAGCAGTAAACATTACAAAAACCAAACACGCGACGAATGTCCGTTCAGCAACAAAAGACCAGACATCCGTCATCAAGAAACCAAGAATATTGTCGCTTGAGGAATCACTTGAATACCTGAACGATGATGAATACTGTGAAGTAACACCTCAGTCCGTCCGTTTGCGCAAAAAGATTCTCAACAAGAGTGAACGTGAAAAAATGGCCAAACGGCAAAAAGTTTCCGGCTGACCGATTGGTGAGTAAAGAACGGGGAATGAAGCCCCTGTTCTTTACATAAAATACGGGGCAAAGGGGATAGAAGATGACAGATCAAGCGGTTCATGACCATCTTTCTTTGTTTGCAAAATGGTTTAATGTCGATCAAAACCACGATTTGGGCATGTGGCTTTTGTATGGTACGATTGTCATTTTATGCTTTATCGTTTATCAGCTTGGTTTTGCAAGAAAACTGCCGGTTTTAAAAGCTGCCGTCATCTATGCCTTACTTTTGCTCGGCTGTACGCTTCTTACTTTTTTTGCCATCTTTCTGCCGGTTGCAGAGGCGCTCTTTGCCGCAGCCGTTGTGCTTGCGATATACAAATTCCGGCTCCTGCAAAGCAAAAAGGCGAAAAAAGACGGGCGTTTTACACTTTAAACAATAAAAAGCACTTCCATTGCGGAAGTGCTTTTTATTATTTAAAGGTTCCTCTGCATAATCAGGCGGATGATCTTCTAAATTGAGCGATTTGTACATATATTTTAGCAGTGCCGGTCTTTGTCCGAAACGAATGACGAACAGGTAACAACACCCCCACATAACTTAATATAAAATAATCCAATGGAAGCAGGAGGCGTCGGGTTGAAGAAAATTTACGTCTTAGATACGAATGTATTGCTCCAGGATCCTTATGCAATTTTTTCTTTTGAGGATAATGAGATTGTCATTCCGGCAGTAGTGCTCGAAGAAGTGGATTCAAAGAAAAGAAATATGGATGAGGTGGGGAGGAATGCACGCCAGGTATCAAAATTAATGGACAGCTTCAGGCAGTCCGGCAAGCTGCATGAAAAAATCCCGCTCGAAAACGGGGGGGTGCTGCGCATTGAGCTGAACCACCGCTCATTCCAGCAGCTGCAGGATATTTTTGTGGAAAAAACGAATGACAACCGGATATTAGCGGTTGCCAAAAATTTATCAATAGAAGAAGAAACGAAAGAAAACGGGCGCCAGGTTATCTTAGTGAGCAAGGATGCGCTTGTCCGGGTAAAAGCAGATGCACTCGGGCTTGCGGCGGAAGACTTTTTGAATGACCGTGTGGTAAGTGATGATCATATCTATACAGGGCTGTTCGATATATATATTAGCCGTGAGCTGCTCAAAAATTTTTACGAGCGGAATGAACTGGCATTAAGCGAAATTGCCGGGCACCCTTTTTACCCGAACCAGTTTCTGCTGATGAAAGATGCACTTGGAAGTTCCGCATCTGCAATCGGCATGGTTGATCAAACCGGTAAAACCGTTCGGAAACTGGTGCACAGCCAGGATCCGGTATGGGGGATCAGACCGCGCAATGTACAGCAGACGATGGCGATGGAACTGCTTTTGAGAAAAGACATTCCGCTTGTTACCCTGATTGGAAAAGCGGGAACAGGAAAAACGCTGCTCGCACTGGCCGCCGGGCTGATGCAGACGGAAGATATGCATCATTACAAAAAACTGCTGGTGGCGCGCCCGATTGTTCCATTCGGGAAAGACATCGGCTATCTTCCCGGAGAAAAGCAGGAAAAGCTGAGGCCGTGGATGCAGCCCATTTACGATAACCTTGAGTACTTATTCAATACGAAAAAAACCGGGGAAATTGATGGAATCCTGGCCGGCATCAGCTCAATTGAAGTGGAAGCTCTGACCTATATTCGCGGCCGCAGTATTCCGGAACAGTATATTATTATTGATGAAGCGCAAAATTTGTCAAAACATGAAGTAAAGACGATTTTAACGCGCGTGGGGGAAAACAGCAAAATTGTTTTAATGGGGGATCCGGAACAGATTGACCATCCTTATCTGGATGCTTATAACAACGGGCTGACCTATGTTCTTGAAAAATTTAAGGAAGTGCCGGTTGCCGGCCACATCAAATTAGTCAAAGGCGAACGCTCAAAACTGGCGCAGATTGCCGCTGACCTGTTGTGAGCGCCCGGCCAAAAAAATGTGAAACTTTCATCATCCGGATTTTCGGCTGAAGAAATGGATAAACCGGGAGCAGGTTGCAGTTAGGATTTTCGCCCGGCTCCCGGTACCGGCTCACTCGATTGTGACACCGGATACATATTGTATCGGATGATCCCGGTTGGAACCGTCATCAAATAAAAGATGGAGCGGCCCGGTTTCTTTTAAAGCATTGCCTTGATGTGAAAACGCGAGAATAAAGTGTTCCGCCTCCGCAAGCGGAAAAGCGACAGGGCCGTTTTTCGTCTCGAAAACAATTTTCTTTGCGTCTGCAAGCGGCTCGGCGTTCTTTAAAAATATATGGATAAAGATGCCGAAACTGCCGGTTTTTAAATGCTGGCGCTTCCATTTTGGCTTTGTGCGGACAGCGTCCTGGGGATTCGCCCCTTCTTTTAATTCCCTGTCAAAAAATTTTCCTGTTTTCTTTAAGTATTCTTCTTCTTCATTGAGCCCTTGTTTTTCTTCATCAAAATATGTATCCAAATCCACTTTTCTGTCGTCAAAGATCCATGTTCCAATATCAAGCGTAATTGGAAATTTCACTTTTCCTTTGATCTGCATAATCAAATTTCTTCTACCCCTTTCCGTTCGTCTATATCGATTATATCGTGTATAGGTGCCTGTGTCACTTGAAAGCGATGCGAGCCCGCCGGTTTGCTTGCAAATTGCATCATTTCAAGGTACAATTTTTAAATAGAATACGGATACGTTCGAACGGGGGGATCAATGTGGCATCTGAAACAAAGGTGAACCACCGGGAAAAAGCATACAGTCTGCTAAAGGCGGACGCAGATAAAATCCTAAGGCTGATCAAGGTTCAAATGGATAACTTAACGATGCCCCAATGTCCTTTATACGAGGAAGTGTTGGACACACAAATGTTTGGTTTATCCCGTGAAATAGATTTTGCCGTCCGGCTGGGACTGGTGGACGCACATCACGGCAAGGAACTTCTTGATTCGCTGGAGAAGGAACTTACCATCATGCACGACGCATATGTAAAAAAGTAAGCAGAAAAACTCAAACGATGATATAAGATTGTTTGAGTTTTTTTTATGACGAATTTTTGTTGAGAATGGCAACAGCAATAAAAAAAATGCTATAATTTAAAAATAGCAGCAGGAGTATTTCAGAAAACGGGAGAATAATCATTTAGGATGGTTCTAGTTTTCAAAGTTTTCATTTAAGAGATTGGAAGGTTTCTATGTTAAAAAAAATCTTGAAATCATTCGATTACTCGATTATTGTTGTATACATCCTTCTTTGTTTATTCGGATTGGTCATGATTTACAGTTCCAGCATGGTGGTCGCAGTACAGCGGTACGGAGTCGACAGCGCTTATTTTTATGATAAGCAAAAGCTGAATTTGCTGCTTGCCTTTACAGGTTTCCTGGTTACCGCATTTCTTCCGTATAAAATCTATCAAAGCAAAAAATTACTGGCTTTCATTATGTTCGGTTCGGTGCTCGGGCTGCTGGCGTTATTTGTATTCGGCCATACGTCGAACAATGCGCAAAGCTGGTTTAAAATCGGTTCGAGCCAGCTGCAGCCTGCCGAGTTTGTAAAAATAGGCATCATTATCTATTTGGCGGCTGTTTATGCCAAAAAGCAAGCCTATATTGATACCTTTAATAGAGGTGCTATTCCGCCACTTATTTTCCTGATGGTGGTCTGCGGCCTGATTACGGTCCAGCCTGATGTCGGATCTGCAGCGATTATCTTTTTAGTCGGCTGCACGATTATTGTGTCTTCGGGGATGAAGCTGAAAACAATGCTGAAACTGGCCGGATTGGGATTGGGGTTTGTTGTCATTTTCTCGCCGCTGATTCTCATCCAAAAAGATAAGATTTTCACCCCGGTGCGAGTGAGCCGCTTTACAGGGTATTTAGATCCCTTTAAAAATCAGGGGGAAGAAGGCCTGCAGCTTGTAAATTCCTATATTGCGATCGGTTCCGGCGGGATCAAAGGGCAGGGGCTCGGGCAAAGCATTCAGAAACTGGGCTATCTGCCGGAATCCCATACAGATTTTATTATGGCCGTTATTGCGGAGGAACTGGGAGTTGCCGGGGTTCTGTTTGTCATCGGCGGGCTTTCTTACCTGGTGCTGCGGGGAATTTATATCGGTATCCATTCCAAAGACCAGTTTGGAAGTTTGCTTGCAATCGGCATCTCCGGTTTGATCGCGATCCAAACGTTTATTAATTTAGGCGGCGTCAGCGGATTAATTCCGATTACGGGCGTTACGCTGCCGTTTATCAGTTACGGGGGTTCATCACTTCTGGTTTTATCACTGGCAGTTGGTGTTCTCGTGAATGTAGCCATGTTTACGAAATATGAAGAAAAATATAAGCGTAAGCAGGGGTCGCATGCGGAAGCGCCTGATCAGACGGGAAAGCTGTATAAAGTTTATTCAAAGCCGCATAATGGTTAAAAAAGGAAGTTCAGCTTCCTTTTTTTATAAAATAAAATATTTTTAAAAGAAAGAAGATTGAAGGGGAAGCAGAAATGAAGCAAATTAAAAAAGTATTGGTTGCCAACCGCGGAGAAATTGCCATCAGAGTGTTTCGTGCCTGCACGGAGCTTGGCATCCGCACAGTTGCCATTTATTCAAAAGAGGATAATGGTTCATATCACCGTTATAAAGCTGATGAGGCATATTTGGTGGGAGAAGGGAAAAAGCCCATTGATGCTTATTTGGCGATTGAAGATATCATTGATATTGCGAAAATGGCGGAGGTCGATGCCATCCATCCCGGCTACGGATTTTTATCGGAAAACCTTCAATTTGCAAAACGCTGCGAAGAGGAAGGGATTATTTTTATCGGCCCGAAACCGGAACATCTTGATATGTTCGGTGACAAAATCAAGGCAAAACAGCAGGCGGCCGCAGCCGGTATCCCAGTTATCCCCGGCAGCGGCGGACCTGTCGGCAGTTTGAGTGATGTTTTAGAGTTTGGCGAAAAATACGGCTATCCGCTCATGATTAAAGCGGCGCTCGGGGGCGGCGGCCGCGGCATGCGTATGATCCATCATAAAGGTGAAGCGGAGGATTTTTACTACCGTGCCAAATCGGAAGCAAAAGCGGCATTCGGAAGCGATGAAGTCTATGTGGAAAAACTGATCCTTCACCCAAAACATATTGAAGTGCAAATTCTTGGCGACCAAAAGGGCAATATCGTTCATTTGTTTGAGCGTGACTGTTCCGTCCAGCGCCGCCACCAGAAAGTTGTCGAAGTTGCACCGTGCGTTTCCATTTCGCAGGCATTGCGTACAAGGATTTGCGATGCCGCTGTCAGGCTGATGAAAAAAGTGGGCTATATCAACGCCGGTACTGTCGAATTTCTTGTCTCGGGGGATGAATTTTATTTCATTGAAATCAATCCGCGTGTCCAGGTTGAACATACCATTACGGAAATGATTACCGGCGTCGATATTGTCCGTTCGCAAATCCTGATTGCGGAAGGTTACGGGCTTCATGATGAAAAGGTTGGCATTCCAAACCAGGAGGAGCTTTCCATCAGCGGTTTTGCGATTCAGTCGCGGATTACGACAGAAGATCCGCTCAACCATTTTATGCCCGATACAGGCAGAATTATGGCTTACCGCTCAAGCGGCGGCTTCGGTGTACGCCTTGATGCCGGCAATGCTTTTCAGGGTGCTGTGATCACCCCTTACTATGATTCGCTGCTCGTTAAATTATCGGTATGGGCGCTTAAATTTGACCAGGCAGCAGCCAAAATGGTCAGAAACTTGCAGGAATTCAGAGTCAGGGGCATCAAAACAAATATTGCTTTTTTGGAAAATGTCATGAGGCATCCCGATTTTGTCAGCGGGAAGTATGATACATCATTTATCGATTCAACACCGGAACTGTTTGAATTTAAAGTGACGAAAGACCGCGGCACGAAAATGTTGTCTTATCTCGGAAATGTCGTTGTGAATGGATTTCCCGGGATGGACAAACAGGAAAAGCCGCATTTCCCGGAACCAAGGATCCCGAAGCTTGAACCACATGCCCCATATCAGGAAGGGACAAAACAAATTTTGGATCAGCAGGGGCCGGAGGGGCTGGCAGCATGGGTCAAAAGCCGGAACCGTGTGCTTTTAACCGATACAACATTCCGCGATGCCCATCAATCGCTGCTTGCGACACGAATGCGTACCCATGATCTGCTCAAAATTGCGGCACCAACGGCTAAAATGCATCCAAACTTATTTTCTTTGGAAATGTGGGGCGGGGCAACCTTTGATGTTGCGTACCGTTTTTTGAAAGAAGATCCATGGGAACGGCTCGAAAAACTGCGTGCGGACATCCCGAATCTTCTGTTCCAAATGCTGTTGCGTGCTTCCAATGCTGTTGGGTACAAGAACTATCCCGATCAGGTTATTCGCGAATTTGTCGCACAATCAGCCGCATCCGGTATTGATGTGTTCCGGATTTTCGACAGCCTGAACTGGGTGAAAGGCATGGAAGTGGCAATCGGGGCGGTACGGGATGCCAATAAAGTTGCCGAAGCGGCGATCTGTTATACAGGCGATATCAGTGATCCATCCCGCCAAAAATATAATTTGGCTTACTATAAGGAACTGGCAACAGAACTTGAAAAGCAGGGCGCCCATATTTTAGCGATAAAAGATATGGCGGGCCTCTTAAAACCGCAGGCTGCCTACCGGTTAATTTCCGAACTGAAAGAAAGCGTCGATATCCCGATCCACCTCCACACCCATGACACAAGTGGCAACGGGGTAATGACGTATGTTAAAGCGGTAGAAGCAGGTGTCGATATTGTGGATGTCGCCGTGAGCTCGATGGCGGGGCTGACATCGCAGCCGGGCATGACGACGCTCCATTATGCACTGGAAGGGACAGAACGGGAGCCGGAGATGGATGTCCGGTCCGCTGAACGGCTCAGTGATTATTGGGAAGATGTAAGGAAGTATTATCAGCACTTTGAAAGCGGCATGCATGCTCCCCATACAGAAGTTTATGTCCATGAAATGCCGGGCGGGCAGTACAGCAATCTTAAGCAGCAGGCAAAAGCTGTCGGGCTCGAGTACCGCTGGGATGAAGTAAAAGACATGTACCGGAAAGTCAATCAGATGTTCGGGGATATTGTCAAAGTGACCCCTTCTTCAAAGGTTGTCGGCGATATGGCACTGTTTATGGTTCAGAACGGTTTGAATGAAAAAGATGTGCTTGAGCACGGGATGAAGATTGATTTTCCGGATTCGGTTGTGAAATTTTTCGAAGGCTATCTCGGCCAGCCGTACGGCGGTTTTCCGGAAGAATTGCAAAAAGTCATCTTAAAGGGCCGTAAACCGATTACAGTCCGCCCCGGAGAACTGCTGGAAGAAGTGGATTTCGCAGCCTTGAAAGAGGAAATGGAAAAGGATCTGGAAATTGTCCCGGATCAAAAAGAGATCCTTTCCTATGCACTGTATCCAAAAGTGTTTTCAGCGTATATGAAGACAAAACAGCAATTTGGGGATGTTTCTGCCATCGATACGCCCACAATCTTTTACGGGATGCGGATCGGCGAAACGATTGAAGTGGAAATCGAAAAAGGGAAGACACTGATTGTGCATCTTGTTTCGATCGGGCATGCCCGCCCTGATGGGACAAGGGTCGTTTATTTTGAACTGAACGGCCAGCCGCGCGAGGTTGTCATTAAAGATGCAAGCGTCCAGTCTTCCGTACAGGAAAGAAGAAAAGCGGATCCCGAAAATGAACAGCACATCGGGGCAACAATGCCGGGCACGGTCATTAAAGTCCTCGCCGAAAGCGGCCAGAAAGTAAAACAGGGCGATGCTATCATGATCACTGAGGCGATGAAAATGGAAACAACAGTACAGGCGCCTTTTGCCGGCCGTATCGGTGCGGTTTATGTGCAAAACGGCGATGCCATCCAGCCCGGGGATTTATTAATCGAAATTGAGAAGTTAAATGAAAAGGCACCGGTTTAAACCGGCGCCTTTTCTCTCTTCATTATACCTTCATCCTGCAAATGGAAGATCCTTCTTTTTGCGGACAAATTGCTTGGTTCTGCCGACAACCAAATTTAAATAGCACAGCAGACCGAATAAACAGGAAATAATAAGATTATGCAGCAGCGAGATTTGCAAATTTAACCTTGTAAAGATAATCATTGCCCCGGAAGCAGCTTGCAAACAGATCAGGATAAAGGCAATGATCCAGCCCCAATAAATGACACGCTGGTTTTTATAATATTTCATGGCCTGAAAAGCAATGTAAGCAATCCATACAAAAATCAGGGCAGCAGCACCTCTGTGCAGCATTTGTACCCATTCATATATATTTGCCGGCAAACCCGGAGAGTCATTCAGGCAAAGCGGAAAATCGCGGCAGGCAAGGCTTGCGTTCATGTGCCTGACCAGTGCACCCGTATAGACAACAAGATAACTGTAAACCGTTACCCCGATTGTATGCCACTTCATGCTTTTATCCAGCACGAGGCTGCTTGCATCAAATTTTTGGTCTACCTCAAAAATCAACAGGGTCAGCATCAGGACAGATGCAAAGGAAATCAGCGAAATGCCGAAATGCAACGCCATGATGGCATCCGATTGTCCCCAAACAACAGCAGCCGCACCGAGAAATGCCTGCAGCAGCAAAAACAGGACAGAAACAATGGCGAGAAATTTCGTTTCTTTTTTATGCCCGATGGCAAACCACGACCAAATCGCCAAAACAAAGACCAGGATGGAAGCAATTCCCGTGCAAAAACGGTGTGCCCATTCAATGAAAGACTCGACCGTCAGAGGATCCGGGAAAAATTTGCCGTCGCAAAGCGGCCACTGGTGCCCGCAGCCGAGCCCGGAACCGGTTTTTGTAACGAGCGCGCCCCCGATTAGAACAACCATCATCGATAATGTAGTCAATACGCCAATCCATTTTAATGTTGTACGCAATAGGATCACCTTTTCTTTATGTATTCAAGTTTCTGTTTGGTATGCAAAAGCGGGAAAACCTCATTATTCACATTGATTTTTGATTTAAATAAAAGTGTATGCTTAAAGAACATGTACATTTTATGATAATTACCGTTAAAATAGGAATAAAGACGCGTACCTTGCCATGATACACCTGTGCTAATACCATCTTAACGTAAAAAGAAAAGATATAAAAACATTAATTCTTCTTGACACAAATTTGCCATAAAAATGTGACAGAAATATCACATCATCTTTTGAAATTATGATTAAATATTAATATAGGTTGTTATACCCTTGGATTCTGCATATTTGCACGATGGTAATCTTATAAATATGGAAACCGGCATGGATGGGGACGGATTTACATAGAATGATGATAACCGGATCCATTTATTAGCAAATTGTTGAAAGATGTTTTATAGTTATTACTGAACAGTTTTCCGTATTAAAAACGTAAAAACAATTTTAATACCCAATTTGCATTTTTCCCTGACCTTACATGACAAAACCTGGTGAATATCCTTGCTGCTTAAACTTACTACTTTGGAGGGAGGGGCTATCATGGCAGATAGTCGAGCAATAAATACAGCCGGCGGTGCAAAATCAGCAAACGCCACTGCATTGAAAGATTTCTTATCTCTAATCAAAATTGGAATTGTGAACTCAAATTTAATTACAGCTTTTACCGGAATGTGGCTGGCATTGGTCATGACCCGCCAGCATTTCCTCGAATCACTGGATACCATGTTTCTGGCAATGGCAGGGACGGCACTAATTGTTGCCGGTTCCTGCAGCTTAAATAATTATTATGACCGTGATATTGACCAGCTCATGAAGAGCAAAAACTTCCGGCCGACCGTAACCGGAAGAATGTCGGGTGCAAAAGTCCTGACAATCGGACTTGGGTTTGTCATCGCCGGAACGCTTCTCCTGTTTATGACAACACCTGCTGCCGGATTTATTGGCGCGTTTGGCGTGTTTAGTTATGTTGTGTTATATACGATGTGGTCAAAACGGAATTTAGTCAGCAACACGGTCATTGGCAGTTTTGCCGGGGCGGTTCCGCCGCTCATTGGCTGGGCAGCTGTCGATCCGAAATTGGGGATTGTTCCGTGGATGCTGTTTTTACTGATGTTCATTTGGCAGCCGCCCCATTTCTATGCGATTGCCATGAAAAAATGTGAAGAATACCGCACAGCAGGCATTCCAATGCTGCCGGTTGTAAAAGGGTTTAAAACAACAAAATGGCATATGCTTGCCTGGGTTGTCCTGCTGCTTCCGATTCCATTTTTCCTGATGCCGCTTGGATATGCATTTGTCATCCTGGCTACTTTGTTTAATTTAGGCTGGCTTGCTTTAAGCATTGCAGGTTTTAAAATGAAAAATGACTTAAAATGGGCGAAGTTGATGTTTGTATACTCATTGAACTATTTGACCATTTTGTTCGTTGCCATGGTCATTGTTACACTATTTTAGGGGTGGGCATTCTTTCTTTGTAAAGAAAACCAAATATATCTTACATCTTTATTCAAACAGAAAAATACGAAAGAGGGGATTGGTGAAGGTATGAAAGGGCGGCAGCATAAGGGGTATATGTTTTTGACCGTCGCACTGTCTATGGCCGTGCTTTCGGGCTGCGGCAAACCGTATTTGTCGGCATTAAAGCCGGCCGGTGAAGTGGCCCGGAAGCAATATGATTTGATGATGTGGAGCATTTGGATCATGCTTTTTGTCATGATTGTTGTATTAGTAATTTTTGTTACCGTTCTCATTCGGTTCAGGCGCAAAAAAGGGGATGAAACCTTACCCAAACAGGTGGCAGGCAATCATAAGCTTGAGATTTTATGGACCATCATTCCGGTTATCCTGCTGGTATTGATTGCGATTCCAACGATTACGGATGTATTTAAGCTTGGCGATACAAAGGCAATGGAAAAGAAAAATAAAGACGGAAAACACGATGCTCTTGTGGTGAACGTGCGTGCCAGCCTTTACTGGTGGGAGTTTGAGTATCCCGATTACGGTGTCGTGACAAGCCAGGAATTAGTCGTTCCAACCAACCAAAAAGTCTACTTCCAAGTAAAAGCCTCAGATGTTAAACACTCATTTTGGATACCCTCGGTTGGCGGTAAGCTGGACGCCAATACAGACAATATCAACAAGTTCTGGCTCGAAATTGATCAAAAAAAAGCTGAAGAAGCAGGAAACGTGTTTTACGGAAAATGTGCCGAATTATGCGGGCCATCCCATGCGTTAATGGATTTTAACGTGAAAGCGATATCATCCGGTGATTTTCAAAATTGGATCAGTCAAATGAAAAGTGCAAAGAAAACACAACCAGCGACTGCTTCAGCCCGGGAAGGCCAGAAAGTCTTCAATAAAAGCTGCATCAGCTGCCATGCTGTGACACCATCGGATACCCGGCCGGAACAGGCCCGCACCTCCCCCAACTTAGCGACATTCGGGGAAAGGGGAAAAGTAGCGGGGATCCTTAGCTACAATGAACAGAATATTGAAAACTGGATAAAGAATCCATCCAAATATAAACCGGGGACAAAAATGCCCGCATTCGGGGATCAACTTTCCGATAAAGAAGTTGATGCACTGGCAACTTATCTGATGGAATTGAAGGTTGAGCATTAAAGGGGATATTGGCAAAAGGGGAGGTTTTTAGTGTGGGCGGAACGACGGCAAAAACCGGTTTTTTCGCAACTGTTTTAGATTACATGACAACGGTTGACCATAAAAAAATCGGCATCTTGTATTTAATCGCAGGGGGATTTTTTTTCTTAATCGGCGGTATAGAAGCTCTGCTAATCCGCATTCAGCTTGCAATACCAAACAATCATTTTATGAGTGCGGATTTGTACAATCAGGTGATGACCATGCACGGGACAACAATGATTTTTCTGGCAGCCATGCCGCTGCTGTTTGCATTTATGAATGCCATTGTCCCGCTGCAAATCGGCGCCCGTGATGTTGCGTTCCCATTTCTGAATGCACTTGGTTTCTGGCTCTTTTTCTTCGGTGGGATTTTTTTGAATTTATCGTGGTTTCTGGGGGGCGCTCCCGATGCAGGCTGGACATCTTATGCTTCTTTGTCCCTTGCATCTCCGGGGCACGGGATTGATTTTTATGCGCTTGGCCTGCAAATCTCCGGTTTCGGCACATTGATTGCCGGCTTAAATTTCCTGGTTACGATTATGAACATGCGGGCGCCGGGAATGACCTATATGCGGATGCCGCTTTTTACATGGACGACATTTGTGGCTTCAGCTTTAATCCTGTTCGCGTTCCCGCCGCTTACAGTCGGATTGTTTATGCTGACTTTTGACCGCATGTTCGGTGCCCAGTTTTTTAATGTCACGAGCGGTGGAAACACGATAATTTGGGAGCATCTTTTCTGGATTTTCGGTCATCCGGAAGTATATATTCTCATTTTACCGGCATTTGGCATTTTCTCTGAAGTTTTTGCACATTTCTCCAAAAAAAGACTATTTGGATACTCATCCATGGTATTTGCAGTCGTTCTGATTGGATTTTTAGGCTTTATGGTCTGGGCACACCATATGTTTACAGTCGGTCTCGGAAATATTGCAAATGCGATCTTCGCTGTTGCAACGATGACGATTGCAGTGCCGACAGGAATCAAAATTTTCAACTGGCTGTTGACAATGTGGGGGGGCAGCATTCAATTTACGACACCCATGCTTTATGCTGTGTCATTTATCATGACGTTCACATTGGGCGGGGTAACAGGTGTTATGCTGGCGGTTGCGCCTGCCAACTACCAGTATCATGATAGTTATTTTGTTGTGGCCCATTTCCATTATGTGATCGTAGGCGGAGTCGTATTCGGCATCTTAGCAGCGCTCCATTACTACTGGCCGAAGATGTTCGGTACCATGCTGAATGAAACGATGGGTAAAATCACGTTCTGGCTTTTTTTCATCGGTTTCCATCTGACGTTTATGATCCAGCATTGGCTCGGCCTGCTTGGGATGCCGCGCCGGCAATGGACGTACCAGCCAAATTTGGGGTGGGATACCGATAATCTTGTGAGTTCAATCGGAGCAGGCTTTATGGCGGTGGCCGTATTCATTCTCTTAGTCAACATCATCATTACTGCAGTCCAAAATCGGAGGGCGGCCAATGATCCGTGGGGGTTTGGCAGGACATTGGACTGGTCGATTTCTTCCCCGCCGCCGGAATATAATTTTGCGCAAACCCCGCTTGTGCGCGGGTTGGATACATGGTGGCTGGAGAAAATGGAGGGCAGGATAAAAACTACGGCTGCCGAACCGCTGTCAGACATCCATATGCCGAATTCATCCATTGTTCCGTTATTGATTTCCTTTGGTTTATTCGTTGCCGCGTTTGGCGCACTGTATGCCCGGGATCACCATACAGCGGGGATTATTTTGCTTGCTGCCGGCTTAGGCATCACGCTCCTCTCGATGCTGGTTCGTTCTGTTAAAGATGACCATGGCTACCATATTAAAAAAGAAACCTTGCTGGAGAAGGAAGATAAGGGGGTAGGAGCATAATGCATACAGAAGAAAGCTTTACAGCGAAAACCTGGCCTGAATCGCCTGAAAGAGTGACGCTTGAAGGCAAAAATAAGTTTCTTGGTTTTTGGCTGTTTTTAGGCGGGGAAACCGTATTATTTGCTTCCCTTTTTGCTACCTATCTGGCGTTAAAAGATAGAGTCCCGGACAGTTCCCATGCGCTGGCAAAAGATTTATTCGAACTGCCATTATCCTTCGTGGCGACAATCATCCTATTAACCAGTTCAATTACAAGTGTGATGGCGATATACCATATGAAAAATTTTGCGTTTAAAAAAATGCAGGCCTGGCTTTTGGTTACCGTACTGTTGGGTGCCTGCTTTCTCGGCCTTGAAATCTATGAATTTCATCACTATGTTACCGAGTTCCATCATACGTTTACAAGCAGTGCATTCGGATCAGCTTTTTACACATTGGTTGGTTTCCACGGCGGTCACGTGGCATTTGGCTTGCTGTGGATTACCGCTCTAATGATAAGAAACGCGAAACGCGGATTAAATTTATACAACGCCCCGAAATTTTATATTGCCAGTTTGTACTGGCATTTCATTGATGTCGTATGGGTCTTTATTTTTACGGTCGTATACTTAATGGGGATGGTGGGGTAAACATGGATCACAGCGGTTTAAAATCTACAAGCCCGAAACCGGACGAAGAGTTTAAGCGTCGTAAAGGTGCGGAAGAGATGAAAATGCAATTCATCACCTTTCTGCTTACACTTTTTTTGACGCTGGTCGCCTTTGGGGCAGTGTATGCGGATTTTTCAAAGTGGTTTACCATTCCGGTTATTTTGTTATTGGCCATTATTCAGGTTGCCTTTCAATTGCTTTACTTTATGCACATGAAGCATAAACATCATGAAGGCCCGAAGCTTTTTATTTGCTGTGGCGTACTGGTGGCGTTTCTTACGGTGCTGGCCTTTATGACCATTATCTGGTGGTAAATCTTTGCCGGGCGGGCATTTTGGTTCATCCGGCTTTTTTCAAAAATAAGGCATCAAAGCAGGGAAGAGGGGGTTAACTTGCCGATCAGCATATTTGGATTCAGGGCGTTGTGGAGCCCGTTTTTTCTGGCAGCTATTGTGCTATTGATCCTGATCTATTTCGGGATCGCTGCTTATTTCAGGAAATCAGCGCGCTATCCGGCACCGGACAAAAAACAGGCGGCCTGTTTTATTGCAGCAATGGCCATCCTTTATATCGTAAAAGGTTCACCGCTCGATTTGCTTGGGCATATTATGTTTTCAATCCATATGGTGCAGATGTCGGTTCTATATTTGGTTGCGGCACCCCTTATGATGCTGGGGCTGCCTGTTTGGATGTGGGAAAAGGCTGCCCGGCTGCCGGTAATAAAGACGATCTTCCGTTTTTTTAAACATCCGGTGATTACGGTCAGCGGATTTAATATTGCGTTTTCGTTTTATCATATTCCTTCTATTTTCGATTATATTAAGGTTGTCCCTGTGCTGCACAGTATGTATACAATCATATTGTTTGGGCTTGCCGTATTGATGTGGCGGCCGCTCATCATCTCATCACCCGGGCAATATCAATTAAACGGGTTAAAAAAAATAGCTTACCTGTTTTCGAGTGCAATCTTGTTAACCCCTGCATGCGGGCTGATTATTTTTGCACAATCCCCCGTTTACCAAACATACCAGGACGGGGCAATGTGGCTGAAGTCCATGCATTTATGCGTTCCGGCCGAGATGCTTTCACAATTGGGAAGGAATGGTTCGCCCATGCTGTTTTCGCCGCTGCCGGTGCTGGAAGACCAGCAGCTGGGCGGCGTCATGATGAAACTGGTCCAGGAGGTCGTCTATGGATTTGTGCTTTTCCGTATTTTCTTTGCCTGGGCGAAAAAAGAGCAGGAAGAAGCCGATGCGGAAACAGACATGATGCTGAAGGAACGTTCGCAGCTGTTTGAAGCGCATAACGGGAACTAAAAAAGCACTGCCCTTTTTTGAAAAATGGAATGCTGCAGCAAAAAGGGCGGTGCCAACAAAAATTTATTCTGCGAATACGGCAAGGTCTTCTTTCAGCGAAACTAAAATGCCCCGGCAATGTTTTACGAGATCGTGCGGGAAATACTCGTCATCCCCGTACTCCACGCCATGGGGGTAATAATGTTTCCCGAGAATTGGCGCGATCAGCCGGATAACAGCGTCATAAGTGTCCACGTCGCCTTCTGCAGCGTATCCCTGGACCCGTAAATAATAAGTGCCTTCTTTAATCACAAACTTTTTATCATAAGTGACACGCTCATAATCCCACTGGCCGGCTCTGACCATTCCGCGGCGTTCCATGATGTCATCCAATCTTGTAAGATTCACTTTTAAATTTTCCAAACCGGTATTTTCAAACTTCACCCCAGCCCCTCCAATCCATTTGCCGTTTGATGCGGCTTCCTCGTTCTCTCTTCATAATATCGAAAATATAAAATGGCCGCAATGCGAACATTTCATATATTTTATATGTTAGGATAAAGCAGAATATTACCGTTCAAACATTTAGGCCTTCCAGGTAAACCGTTGGCGTTTTTTTCTTCATAAATATAAAATGGTATAATAAAATGAAAACAAGCCATATGATATTTGTATTGGTTAAGAGAGGTGAAATCACCTGCGATTTTTTCTGAAAACGATCATCATCTTTATCATAATCTCCGTAGCAGGGTTATATTTTCAACTCCGCCCGGAAAATGGGGTGTTGAAAAACCATTCATCCAGCCCGAAAATGGATAACCAGACGCAAGAGAACGGTAAAGACAGCAAAACGGAATACAGCCGGCCGGAAACCGGTATGTCTGTATACATTGGGAAATCGTCCAAAAATCTGATCAGCCGTTTCGGGAAACCGGAAAGAATTGATGCGTCCGCCTATGGCTATGAATGGTGGATTTACAATCGAAATGCTGACACGTATTTTCAAGCCGGTGTGGAAAATGGCCGGGTGAAAACGATATATATTGTTGGGGATAAATTAAATATACAGCCTTTCCGGATAGGCCAGAACGTGGAGGATATATACAGTTCCATTATGATGGATACCGATATGACGGTTCAATCCGGACAGGGAACATACCGCTTTGAATTGTCGGAAGAGGATTTAAATATCAGGCCATTGGTACAGCTGGGAGATGTGTATGCACAACTGGCACTTGATAAGTTCAGCGGAAAGCTGATTTGCATTCGATATATGGATAAACATACTCTAATGCTCCAGCATCCTTACGAAATGGTGTACCGCGGCGAATTGATCAAGCCTGGTCCGATCAGCGCGGATAAGTGGGCGGAAATTGAAAGCGGCAGTGCAAAACAAATATTTGATATCACCAATATTATCAGGGAAAGGTTTCATTTGAAAAAGCTGGGCTGGAGCGAGGATGTAGCAGAAGTTGCTTATCTGCACAGCAAGGATATGGCTGTCGGGCATTACTTCTCGCATGAATCTCCGAAATACGGTAACTTGGAAGAACGGCTGAAGGCGGGTAAGATTATGTACAAGGCAGCTGGTGAAAATATTGCCGCCCACTATATGGATGGCCCCGCTGCAGTCGAAGGGTGGCTGAATTCGGAAGGCCACCGGAAAGCCATGCTGCAAAAAGATTTTACAAGCCTTGGGGTCGGCGTTTATAAAAAATACTATACCCAGGACTTTATTGAAAAACCATAGGATCTTACTGCCTTTTCATCAAGCAATCCCGCTCCTGATCCAGCAGGGGGCGGGATTTTTTTCGTGTATTTCATTAGAATGGCCATTCCATTATAAAATAAAAAATGAGCCTGTGCAGTGTGCAATTTTTGTCCCGTCATCACGGCAGACGGTGCCTTCCAAGACCATTGTTTTTGAGCCGCGGTGGATGACCTCCGCCCTTGCTTTGATCCATTTCCCGGACCCGGGTGCAATATAGTGGATCGTTAAATTGGATGTCACCGCCTGTTTTCCTTCAGGCAGCATGCTGTTTGCCATAAATCCCATCGCTGTATCGACGAGTGTAGCGGTCACGCCGCCGTGTACAATCGAAAATGTGTTGTAAAGCAAAGGTGTGACCGGGATCGTGATTTCACAGGCATCCTTTAGAAGACGGCCTTCCATATTAAAAAAGTCTTTAAAATATGCAGGCTCGCCTGTGGCCTGTTTTTTTGCAAGGCCATCTATTAACTGCGATAAAACGGTTAAATCTTCTTCCGTTGCCTTTGCTAATACCTGGTCAAACATACTGCGAATATGTTCTTTGTTCATATGAAATACCTCTTTTACTTATTAATTTCATTCAAAATACGGGATGGGCTAAACCATATAGTAACAAAATTTCTAAGAAATGAAAACCTTTCACACTCTTTTATGAAAGGCATATGCTAATCATAAGAAGATACGGAAAGAAGCTTGTGCTTTAGCGGAAAGCGGTTTTGCGGACGGTTATGGCTGCCACAGCGGCAATGTTTCTTTTACGGGGTGAAAAATATGAATTCAAAAAAATTGCATCCTTCCGTCGAAAAATTTAAAACATTTGCGAAAAGCCATCCCCTGATGATGAAGGAGGTTCGAAGCGGAAACAAAACACTCCAGGATTTTTTTGAGGAATGGTACATTCTCGGTGAAGATGATCCCGCCTGGAAAAAATATGAAGCAGCAGGGGGAGTGGAAGAAAAGCAAAAAGCTAAAGCAGACAGCGGCTGGCTGAATCAGCTTGGGACAGTGATGCAAAAGCTGGATGCCGGCCAGGTGCAGGCTTATTTGCAAAATCTCAGTGCTGCCATCGGGGCTATTCAAGGCGCGCTCTCACAATTCCAGTCCCCGTCTGCCGGCCCAAACCCGAACCCGAACTCCGAGCAGCAGGCAGCGCCAAAAAATCCTTTCTCCTTCAGAAAAGATTAGGAAGGGGCGTTATCAATGCGTGCAGATCTAATTGAATATATTAGCCAATCCACTGAGTTGCGGGATTTTTTGCGGGCACAGCCGATCTGGTACCGGAAATTGTCCCGCCATCCGGAAGAAATAGAACAATTTCAAATCGCTTCACTGCATTATTATCAAAAAACCATCCCCCATCGGGTTGAAAAATTCACCACCGGACTGCAAATGGCCCAAATGATGATGCACATGATCCAATCCATGTATGAGAATTAGAAAAGCGGAGGCGACTGTCCATCGGCGTACGGATTTCGCAGTCTTTGACTGAGATAAAGGAAACACGATGAGCCTGATAGGGCGAATCGATGTTGACTTATCGGAGGGAGAAGACGTAGAAATCCGTACGCCGATAGGAGCCGCAGCTGGACAGAGAAAAGCGGAGGGCGCTTGCCCATCGGCGACAGGCAACTGGTCCGGCCCCAATGAAGTCCGCCCTATGACTTCAATGGGGCAGGAACAGTTGACCCCGAGCCGATAGCGCCCGCAGCTGGACAAAGAAAAGCGGAGGGCGCTCGCCCATCGGCGACAGGCAACTGGTCCGGCCCCAATGAAGTCCGCCCTATGACTTCATGCTTGGGAGCACGTTTGACCTCGAGGCGCATGAAAAAATGCGCTTTTTTTGAGTAAAGAAATCCTCCTTCGCAAACAATAAGCAGAAGGAGTGGTCAATCATGAAAAAAATAGCCTTAACCATACTGGCAATGTTTCTTTTGCTATCCGGATGCAACGGGCATCTCCCCGATAAAAAACTGACCAGGGCAGACGCAGCCGAAAAAACAAATATAAAACAGATCAATATCCGCCATTTTGTAAAAGACAATGATTTATTTGTAGAATGCATCATCCCAAGTGTTACATTCTCCGACAAAAAACAGCACAGCCCGCAGGCAGCTATAAACGTATATGTAGACGGGGCAATGGCAGGCGAGTACAGGACAGCCGCCTTTGTCGTGAAGGATATCAAAAAAGGCGTACATACGGTCAGATTAGAAGTGGTAAAAAGAGGAAGCGGCAAGGATTTAGGCCTCCACAAGCAATTTTTTATCACGGTGACTTAGCAGATGAACTGAAAAAATCCAATGTCGGGCAGCTCGCACACACCCCGAAAACATGATAAAATAAAAAGGTGGAGGTGAGCGTTTTGCTTGCAACGTTGGAAAGAGTGGAAATTCTGGCTGAAGCGGAATCATTGGCAAAAATGGTGGCAGCGTCAGATATGGGAGTACAGTATCGCCAATGCTACCGCCAATTATATTCAGACCCTGAAACACAGCAGAAAATCCATAATTTTGCACGTATGAAAGACCAATTTCAGGAAGTCCAGCGTTTTGGCAGGTACCATCCTGATTACAAACGCATTAATAAAGAAACAAGAGAAGCCAAAAGAGCGATGGATTTAGATGAAAATGTCGCACAGTTCAGGCGGGCGGAAAATGCATTGCAGGAACTGCTCGATGAAATCAGCCAGCTCATCGGAAAATCTGTTTCAGAACATATAAAAGTACCAACAGGGAATCCATTTTTCGATTCCTCATGCTCGGGAGGATGCGGAACCGGCGGCAGCTGTGGCTGTTCCGCCTAAAATTGGTTTCTACTTCGAATGCTTATCAGGAAAGGGCCGGCATCCATGCTGTTTAGTTTAACGAAAGCATTGGTGCAAGGCCTTTTCTTTCTGAAAAACGGGCAGGCTTTCTTTGCCTAAATGGCGCAAAATATGGTAAACTCAAAAAACCAGTACGAAGGGGAAGGAAAGAAATATGCTATCAGACAGGCAGGGCCTTATTATTTGGCTGTATCAGCTGAAACACAACAAGTTTTTAAGAAGATTTGGTAATATTCACTATGTCTCGAAAAAAATGAAATATGTTGTACTGTACTGTGACCGTTCTGATGTCCAGATGATACAGGGAAAAATTGAAAATCTACCTTTTGTCCGTAAAGTGGACCGATCGATGAAGCCGTTTTTAAAAACAGAATACGAAAATGCAAGACCTGATAAGGCAAAAGAATATGACTATAAAATAGGGCTTTGAGGCTCCCGCGGAAGCCTCAAAGCCCTTTACTGCTGTTTGTTATTGGATCACAACAGCGGTGCAATGTATTTATTCATTCTTAAAATCCCGATTAAATACTGGTAATAAAGATGTTTATCAGGAAAATCAACAGAAGGCTTCACTTCCAGCTCAATAATATCCGTCTTAAGATCCCGGGCGGTGTTTGCAAACAGCGTATAACGCTTATTAGGCTGCACGTGCGGATTCGGAATGCCTTCCAAACAAATGTAAAGTGCCTGGAATTCACCCGGGTCCGTCGGTTTTAAAATAAGAACCGGCGAGGTGACGGCTTTTCCGTCAATTGAAGTATGGAGTGTGAGCATTCTTTGAAAACGGTGGCGGTTGGCTTTTGCGAGTTCAATGAATTCGAATAGATCTGTGTAACCATTTCCCAACTCTATGAATCTTTGCTGCATGTTTTTTTCCTCACTTCTCATTCATTTAGCTGTCTCTATTCTACTTCACTTCCCGCCTGGTTGAAAAGTGTTTTTAAGACTGCAGGAAAAATCCCGGATTATCGCAAAAAATTGCGGACACACAGCCAAAAAACATTTGAAACAGAAAAAACCCTGCAGTTTTTTCTGCAGGGCCCTTCTATATCCTTTTATTTTGGACAGAAGGCAAAGGGAGAGGAGAAACCGGAGGAAGAACTTATGGGGAAACGTAAGTCTTCTCCGCGGTTGGCAACAACATCTCAAAATGATGTTGCTAAAAATAAGTATGGCCAATTTTTCCTGAATTATACTTTCAGTGTATGAGATGATGTAAAACTTTTCTAAGGGGCAAAAAATATGGTAGGATAAAATGGAAAACTTTTCGAATATGTGGTGACCATCATGAGAGTGATTTCAGGAAATCAAAAAGGAACGGTTTTAAAAGCCGTTCCGGGTATGGGAACACGCCCTACAACAGATAAAGTGAAAGAAGCGATCTTTAATATGATCGGCCCGTATTTTACAAACGGCCGGGCATTGGATCTGTATGCGGGCAGCGGCGGCCTTGGCATTGAAGCTCTAAGCAGGGGCATGGAAAAGTCCGTTTTTGTGGACCGCGATGCCAAGGCACTTCAAACGGTTAAACAAAATCTGAAAAAATGCGGCCTGCAGCACAAGAGCGAGGTTTTCCGCAATGATGCCGACCGTGCGTTAAACGCACTGGCAAAGAGGGGGCTCGCCTTTGATGCCATTTTCCTTGACCCGCCCTATAAAAAACAGAAACTGGCAGAGATGCTGGCGTATATTGCGGCGCATGATTTGCTGTTTGAAAACGGTTTCGTTGTCTGCGAACACGATGCCGGCCTTAAACTTCCGGAATCAGCGGGGAACCTCTCCGTTTATAAGCGGGCAAATTACGGAATAACAGGCATAACGATTTATACCAATAAGGGGGTAGAAAACCATGGGAAAGATAGCGATCTGCCCGGGGAGCTTTGATCCGATAACGAATGGCCATCTAGACATTATCAAAAGGGGTGCAAAAGTATTTGATAAAGTATATGTAGCCGTGCTGGACAATATGTCGAAACAGCCGCTGTTTAATGTTGAGGAAAGAAAGGAATTGATCCGGGCAGTTACGCAGGATATCCCGAATGTCGAAGTAGATTCATTCCACGGGCTGCTCATGGAGTATGCGGAATCGAAAAACGCGGATGCCATTATCCGGGGCTTAAGGGCGATATCGGATTTTGAATATGAACTGCAGCTGACATCGATGAACCGTGTATTAAATGACCGGATCGAAACTTTTTTTATCATGACCAATAATCAATATTCTTTTCTCAGTTCGAGCATCGTTAAAGAAATTGCCAAGTATCATGGCGATATTTCGGAACTGGTACCAAGTGCCGTAAATGAAGCGTTGAAAAGCAGATTTCCTGTCAACTGTTGACTCACAACCGGCAGCTGTGCCCCGAACAGCACAAAGGAAAGGGACACGCACCTTATGGATGCCGGGACCCTGCTTTTGATATCCGGGGCTAGCTGCGGCTGCGGTTCGCAAAATAATACAGGATCATATATAAGATAAGGCCGAATATGGTGATTGGCGGCCCATAGATTTCCAGCCAGCGCACCGCGTCTCCGTATATGCCCGCGTTTTTGCCGATGTACGCGAAAGCCGTTTGCTCAGCTTCTCCGCCTTTCAGCAGGTGCATGTAAACAGGCTTCCAAATCGCCCATGTAATGACAGCGGAAATAAAGCCATGGAGAATCCGGGCAATAAAAAACGGTTTAAAACGAATATCTGTCTGTGCGAGAATGCTGGCCACCTGCGCCTGGACGCTGAAACCGCCAAATCCGATAATGAAACTAGCCGTAATTACCTGCTGCAGCAAAGAGGATTCCTGAACTTCGCTAATCAACCGGCTCCCAAGCGTCATTTCAAACAATCCGGAAATGATCGGGATGCTTAACTGCTCGGAAAAATCGATGATAGAGAGCAGCTGTCCGGCCAGGATCCCGAGAAACGGGGTAATATGCAGCAAAAATAGCAGTTTATTGAGAACTGAAAACAGGATAATAAACCCGCCGATCATCAAGAGCGTTTGGATGGCGGACATGACAGCATCACCAAGCAGCTTGCCGATCGGTTTATGATTTTTAAGCCTTGTAAGGTGCAAAAACCGTAAAGCTTCTTTTAAAAGAAATGCATGCTTTTTTTTCGCCTGCCTGCTTTCATTTTTTCCTCCATGGAACCGCATAATCAGCCCGACAAGTATATTCCCTGCATAATGCGCTGCTGCCAAAACGATGCCCAAAGCGGCGTTGTGAAAAAATCCAACTGCTACCGCCCCGAAAATAAACAGCGGGCTTGATGAACTGGTAAAAGCAACCAGACGTTCAGCTTCTATTTGTGTAATTTGCTTTTCCTGCCTGAGCCGTGCTGTTAATTTAGCGCCGGCCGGGTTCCCGGAGGCAAGCCCCATTGCCCATGTAAAGCCGCCGACACCCGGCACACGAAACAGCGGGCGCATAAATGGTTCCAAAATGACGCCAAGAAAACGGACGACACCGAAACCGATTAATAATTCGGATATGACAAAAAAAGGAAATAAAGACGGAAACACGATTTCCCACCACATATTTAATCCTTGAATGGAGGCTTTAAACGATTCATCGGGCAAGACAATCATGGAAATCGCCATGGTTGATACACTGAGTGCCAATATGACACTCTTTATTTTTGACTGGTACAAACTGTGTTCCTCCCCCGGGTTTGATCAATTAGCAGGTTATATGTATCCACTTGCATCGATATGACAGCGTTGAGTTTGCTTGTCCTTATATATCAATATACTCATAGAGCCGCAATTTAGACCATAAACTATACTGGAGCCAGCCGGATGTTCCGATCTTTCGTTCAAGCGCTTTTACAAATAGCAAGTAAATCATTAAGATAGGAGAAGAAGCTGCGAAAACAGTTTTATGAAAATGAAGCAAACGATGAATGACTGGAAGGAGAAAGATGCATGAAATCGCGTAAAATCAGGCAAAGGGTGCTGGCTGCAGCCGTATTGATCCTTTTGCTCACAGCCTTTGTGCGGCTGCCTTATTATATTGAGATGCCGGGAAGCGCCCTGCAATTGGAGCCGCTCATTAAGGTAAAGGGAGGATATCCGGAAAAAGGGCAGCTGATGCTGACAACCGTGCGCATGGGGCGCGCCAACCCGTATACATATGTTTGGGCGAAACTGAAAAAGCATGAGGAAGTTGTTCCGATTGATGAGGTCAGGGACAAGAACCAGACTGATGAAGAATATCATGTCTATCAGTTGTATTTAATGGAAAATTCAAAACATAATGCTATTCAGGTTGCCTTTTCGAAAGCAAATAAGCCGTATAAATCCCATTATAAGGGCATTTATGTACTGAATGTCTATGACGGGATGCCGGCAGCCAAAGTGTTAAAAGCCGGTGACCGCATTACAAAAGTGGACGGCCATGCTTTCACGTCATCCCGGCAATTTATGGGATATGTCGCCAAAAAGCAAGCGGGCGATCAAATCAGGATTACGTATGTCCGCAACAAGCACACAAAAACCGCCGCCATTGCTTTGGCAACATTTAAAGAAAAAAAGAACAAGGCAGGGATCGGCATTGGTTTAGTTGACGACCGCACCATTACAACCAAGCCGGCTGTAAAAATGGATACGGAAAATATCGGCGGCCCCTCTGCAGGATTCATGTTCGCGCTGGAAATCTATAACCAGCTGACAAAAACAGATATTACAAAGGGACATAAAATCGCCGGAACCGGTGAAATTGCGACGGACGGGAAGGTTGGCCGGATTGGCGGGATTGACAAAAAAGTAATTGCCGCGGACCATGCCGGCGCCGAGATCTTTTTTGCGCCGGATGATACGATTCCCCCTGAACTGAGAAGCGCGAACCCGTCCATTAAAACCAATTATCAAGAAGCAAAGGCGGCGGCGAAGGACATCGGAACCGATATGAAAATCGTTCCGGTTCAAACGTTTGATGATGCGCTCCGCTATTTGAACAACCTGAAACCAAAATCATGAAAAAATGCCCGCCGGAAACGTTTTGAAAGTTCTTTTCGGCGGGCATTTTTTTAGTCAAAGCGGATAATCGGCGGGCTGCTGTATTCCTGGCTGAGAAGCTGTATTCTGGCGCCTGGTCCGAGTGCTAAGGCATATATTTGTGCGGCACGGCTGTCCAGTTCAAGCGTTCGGGCAAAACGGGCAGGGAACTTGGAAATAACCGGGATGGGAACCCGCTTTTTGATCGAATTTAAATACGCCCTGCCTTTGCCATTCATCGCGAGCAAACGAATGTATTCGGGCTGTTTTGCGTGCTGTTCCATTTCAGTTTTTGTTGTGTTGGTCAAAATATGGGTACAGATTCTTTGAATTCTTGTCCAGGTATAACGTTTTGTTTTTACCCCGTTGATAAAGTCCGTAAAGCCGGTTGCATGGAGCGCCGTTTTTTGAAGCCGGTATTCGATGCCTTCTTCCACTTCGTAAATGCTGCGTAAAGACTTGGGAGTGCTTGAAAGCAGTTTGTACTGAAGAAAAGGCCAATACAGCCCCCAGTGGTGAAATGTGCCGAAATCTTTTTGGTAGTGCTCCAGCAAGCTGTATGTTGTTTCGGGCATGACGGGCTTTACAGCAGCGGGGTCATTTTTTTTAAGGAGTGAATCCCTGATTGCAGTGGCACTTGCGAAGGTTTCACTCGCAAAGGTGGTGTCATGGTAATGGGTTTTTTTTCTGGCGATCGTATAGGCTTTCATGTCAGCGTGCTGCTTCATGGCAGCGAGCATATAATGGAGGCCGAGAATATTGTTGGGCGCGGTGAGGTCAAGAAGCACATCCGCCCCTAAAGCTTTCAAACTGTTCGTAAGCGCCGCCGGGTAACTAATCCCTTTTTTTATCTCAAGGCGGACTTGTTTGTTGAAAGCCATTTCGTGCTGTAAAAGCAGGGAGGCAAATTGTTCAAACTTGCCAATCTCCCCCGCTTCGCTTCCAAAGCAGAAATTGCGGCACTGCAAGGCGTTTAAGATTGCAACCGCACCACCGGCAAATATTTCCGCCTGCTGGACGGCGAAAGCATAAGGAAGCTCGACAATCAAGTCAACCCCTGCTTCCAGTGCCATTTGTGCTCTTGCCCACTTTGGCACAAGTGCGGGTTCGCCCCTTTGTAAAAAGTTGCCGCTCATGACCGCAATAATGACGTCCGCCCCTGTAATCCGCCGTGCTTCCCGGATATGATGGAGATGCCCGTTATGAAAAGGATTGTATTCGACAACGACTCCGGTACTGATCATTTTATCCGCTCCCTGTTCACAATCATGTTTTGCCGCCGTGCATATAAAATATTATTACCATATCATACTGCCAAAAAAAAGCAATTTTTGCTTACTTTGCAGAAAAGGAAACGGTTTTGGATATAATGGGGATGTAAAGAAAAATATTGACAAAAGGTGTTATGAAAGCTATAATTACCTTTGTTGTCTTGGGGTGATTTAAATGAAATGGTCTACCATTCAGTTGCAGAAATTTCGGGACAAGAGTTTTGATATAGATGAATCAATTGATATTGCGCATGAGTTAATGGAAATGGATCCTGAAATCCGCGGTGCTTCTTTATTCCGTATTACGGGGAAGGGAAGTGTGAGCGCGGACAAAGTAACTTTCCAGTTTCATATCGCAGGCAAACTGGTGCTGCCTTGTTCAAGGACTCTTGTTGATGTTGATTACCCATTGGATATGAAATCTACAGAAACTTTTCTTCTTAAGCCTGCTGGATACGCGGGTTTGGAAGATGAAGAAGTGCATGTTGCCGAAAACGAGGTCATTGATTTGATCCCGATTATCAAAGAATTGATTTTGCTTGAGATTCCAATGCAAGTATTGAGTGAAGAAGCGAAAAAAGGCGAGCTTCCGCATACAAAAGACTGGCAAGTGGTGACAGAAGACCAGTATCAGGATTTGGCGCAGCAGCAAAAACCGGCCGTTGATCCAAGGCTGGCTGGTCTGGCAAAATTATTGGATCAGGATTCCAAAGAATAACCGGATTGTATCGGCTTGAATAACAGGCTTATCTCGTATAAGGAGGTGGGAAGAATGGCTGTACCTTTTAGAAGAACTTCTAAAACTGCAAAAAGAAAACGCCGTACACACTTCAAATTGCAAGTTCCAGGCATGGTTCAATGCCCGAACTGCGGTGAAATGAAAATGGCTCACCGTGTTTGCCCATCATGCGGGACATATAAAGGCAAAGATGTAGTAAACAAATAATTTTCCCGAAAAAAGGTGTGAGATACCATGGATCTCACACCTTTTTTTATTTTATATAATTTTTCATGGGCTGCCTTTAGTCTATCTTTTCTATCATCGGCATATGAATAAGTATTAAATACATGATTGGAGGGATAGAAATGCCAACAGTCAGGCAGGATGCGTGGACACAGGAAGAAGATTTGCTGCTTGCGGAAGTCGTGCTGCGCCATATCAGGGAAGGCGGCACACAGCTGCAGGCATTTGAGGAAGCGGGAAAACAGATGAACCGTACCGCCGCGGCATGCGGGTTCCGCTGGAATTCATTGGTGCGGAAACAATACAAGGCCGAGATTGAAACAGCAAAACAACAAAGAAAAGAAAGAAAGCAGCAAATGCATGAAAAGGAAGATAAGGAACATGTATGGACGGAACCGCAGCCGGCGGATCGCCTGGATTATAGTGCATTCTCTTTGTTTGATGCGATCCGGATTCTGCAGGAGATTGCCTTAAAAAGCGAGCAGGATACGCAGCAATTGTCGAATGTGAGGCGCGGCGCTGATGAATGGAAACAGAAATACGAGCAACTGCAGCAGCAGTATCAGGACGAAAAAGAAAAATATGAACAACTGCAAAAGGAGTACAGTGCGCTTCTTTCCATTATGGATAAAGCAAGAAAGCTTGTCGAACAGGAAGTTTGAAAGATGGCGGATTTCCCCTGCTTATGCCATTGAAAAGCAGGGGCTTTTATTTAGAAGAAACGCAAGAGGACATATGCAGTTGAGCGAAAAAGGAACCGGGCAGAATGAAATCCGGCTCCTTTATTGCAAGTCTTTCAGCCAGGAAGATGATGTTACTATTTCGGTGCCGGCGTTTGTTGTTTCACGCCTTCCGGAACCCATACAAGCGGATTCTCGCTCAAATCACGTTCAACATTATAAGAGACAGGTTCAAACCCCATTTTTTCCCAAAAGCCTTTTGATTTCAGACGCGCATTTGTTTTAATCGGGTGCCCGAATGTTTCTGACATCCAAAAATAACCGAAAGTTGACGGTATTGCCTGTCCGGAATTTGACGAGTATAATGTCCTCGTATTTATTCTTGAGAAAGGAAAAGGACATCCCCCATGATGTATAACTGTACCATCAGCTATACGGGGAATGTCCCACCAAAAATAACGATTATGGTTATTGTATCAGATTATAAGCTAATTGAAAATACTCAACTTGGTGTTTTTGGTTAGGGGTGCGGAAAAAGTACCTTCCCCTTGTTGTGGTAAACATATGAAGGTTAT
>NZ_KB893989.1 GCF_000374345.1 Heyndrickxia acidiproducens DSM 23148 | reverse complement strand
TTAAAGAAGCTTTTAAGGATGAGTATATCCTTTGTGAAGAAGTACTAAATACTATTATTGAGCAATTTTTAAAAAAGTTACCTGTCAGCTATCAAAAACACCTAATTAAAGCAGCTTAGCTCTAAATTAGCCGGGGTAACCGCAGTGGTGACAAGGGGTTTGCACGATTTTCGTACTTTCAAGTTTTAGTAAGGAAATAAAAAAAGAAAACCAAGCGTGATAAAAGAACTACAAAAGATAAAAAAGACTGATTGATTTTAATTTATAGCCTTGAATGAGTGATATCCTCAATTAGGGCTTTTTATTATCTAAAAACTTTGAATCCCTAAAAAACCTCCATCGTCTTCCAGCCGGTTTGGTAATTGAAGTAGCTTCCGGCAAAGCTGGATGTCCGGCCGGGACCTTGGCAAAGTTGAAAGATTAACGCGGGGCCTGCTGCTCCTCTTGATATCGTGCCTAAGTCAACGGCTTGACCAAATCCAGCAACACTACCCGCTTGCCCCCTTCAGTGAACTCCAAGGCGGAATCATTTATATCTGTACCTCCACAAAGGAACAGGACAGGTGTGAGGCTTTTTGTTATAATTCGCGGAATTATTGAAGGTTTACTGATTGTTAAAAAGGGTTGTTCCTTTGGATTTATTATTTTTACTATCATGTATTGCAACTTAGCTGTGCAACTGATATACTACATTGTAATACAAGATACACATTTTCTATAAAGAAACTGCTAAATTGGATTTAAGGCAGGTGAGGATTATGTCCATGAGAAGCCAATTATTAAAAGGGATACTGGAAGGATGTATGCTTGCCATTATTTCACGCCAGACGGTTTACGGCTATGAATTATCAATGAAACTCAGGGATTACGGTCTTTCCGTCAGTGAAGGATCGATTTATCCGGTTTTGCTGCGTTTGCAAAAGGAGAAATTGATTAAGGGGGAATTGAGAAAATCACCAAACGGGCCAAATCGGAAATATTATTATCTGACCGAGGAAGGTGCAAAAGCGCTGGAGGAATTCAGAACAAACTGGGAAGGAATTAAAACTCCGGTAGATCGTATGTTAGTAGGAGGAGAACAATGAAGGCGGAAGAATTGATTGAAGAAAACAACAAAAAACGTACACAGCTGACAAAAGAAAATCTGAAATATTATGAAGACATGCTTGTGTATATTCGCTTGTCCTTCAGTAAGTCCGAACAGGAAACAGAAGAAGTTTTATCCGAACTGCTGGATCATTTATTGCAAGCACAGGCGGAAGGAAAGACAGCCGAAGAGGTTTTTGGTAATGATCCTAAGCAATACACCAATGACATTATTGGCGAGCTTCCGAAAATGATGACGAAGGAGCAAATACAATTTTTTGCAATGCTTTGTTTGTATTACCTGGCGGCCAGTACATTTTTTTCAGGATTTCTTACCCTGTTTTTCTATTACGTACTCGGCAAAGGAAAATGGGCAGAAGCCTATCACATTGGCTCAGTACTTCTTCAAGTGATCGTTTCCATTCCGATTGCATTTTTCTTATTGTACGTTATTATTTATTACCTTCGTTGGAGTTGTTTTAAAGGGATCAATAAAATACTTGAATTCATTATTCTTTGGATCTATAGCGCTCTATCTTTGGGGATATTTATGCTTGTAATCTATTTAATCCCCGATTTTGGTCCTGTTGTAACCATGCCGGTATATGTTTTGTTACTTATCGGAATTGTTCTTTATGCAGCTGCACGAATAACAAGAGCATCAATTTAAGCATTTTACTACTGGAATCCATTTACTTAAATAAAAAGCATTGCAGTTATGAAATGAAGCCCCCATCCCAAGTTCCGTCTTTTGAAAATTGCGGCTGTTTCCTGCTCTCATATTTGCCGGGGCCGGATCATAAAGTACCTTCTATAAGGAGTGATCTAAGATGGAGCGGAAATTGCCGGATTTTACATCAGCCTATTTTCTAAAGCAGCATATCCTTGATACGGTGAACTTTTATGCCCCCCGATGTATGGACAAAGTTTTCGGCGGATATATCAATTGCTTTCTTGATGACGGCACAGTATGTGATTATGAAACAAAACAGCTTGTAGGCCAGGCAAGATTTGTGTTTATTTTCAGTGTGGCATCGTTGTTGAAGCCTGATCAAGCGTACCGGCAACTGGCGGAACACGGCATTACATTTTTGCAGCGTCACCAACGCGACCACAAGCATGGCGGGTATTATTGGGAATTGAAAGGCCGGTCTGTATCTAAACCAGTGAAAAGAGCATATGGCCATGCCTTTGTTTTGTTAGCCGCAGCGACAGCCGCCAAAGCTGGCATATCCTCCGCTGTTCCCATGATAGCTGATACATTTGATGTATTAGAACGTTATTTTTGGAGAGAAAAAGAGGGGCTTTATCTTGATGAAATCTCGGCTGACTGGTCCGAAATATCCTCCTATCGCGGACAGAATGCCAATATGCATTTATGCGAAGCAATGATGACAGCGTATGAAGCAACCGGAAACAAACGTTATCTTGAGAGAGCGAAACGGATTGCTGAGTCGGTTATGTTTCGTCTTCTTCCCCAATCAGGAGGACTGATTTGGGAGCACTATCATGAAGACTGGACGATCGATTGGACGTACAATTATGGCATTACGAAAAGTGAGCTTCGTCCTTATGGCTTTATTTTTGGCCATTCTATTGAATGGAGCAAGCTGTTGCTGCTGTTGGAGCGGCTTGACCCCGGGAATTGGCGTAAACCGATGGCACAGTCCTTGTTCCAGTCCGCCATTCACTTGGGCTTGGACCGGAAAAATGGAGGAATTTATTTTAGCATGGCTCCCGGCGGATATATCATCGATTATGATAAATACTACTGGGTCATGGCTGAAGCGATAGGAGCATCATCCCTGTTAGCTGCATATGACCGCAGTGCACTGCAATTGTATAATGATCTATTTGCCTATTGCTGGACCTATTTTGTTGATCAACAAAGAGGCGGCTGGTATCAACTGCTTAATCGGTTCAATCACCGTTACAGCAATATAAAAAGCCCGCCGCCCAAAACAGATTATCATCCTGTAACGAATTGCCTCATAGCATTAACATCCTTTTCCCAAACCGAACTTGCTGAATAAAGTTTTGATCATTTTTTCTATATTTGGAACTGCCGCAACGTATAATCCGTTTAACGGCAGTTTTTTTAATTTGTGATGAAACAAGGTTTGCTGAACGTGTCAGATATAAAAATCGGATTCAAGCCCCGTCTAGGAAGCGACAAAGCCGCCGCCGTTCACATGAATGGTCTGGCCTGTGATATAAGAGCCGTCGCTTGAAGCAAGCAACACATAGACAGGAGCCAGTTCATAAGGCTGGCCTGCGCGTTTCATGGGTACGTTACTTCCAAACGTTTTTACCATATCTGGTGAAAAGGACGCAGGAATAAGCGGTGTCCAGATTGGGCCCGGGGCAACAGCATTCACCCTGATTCCCTGGTCAATGATGTTATTGGCAAGTGCTCGTGTAAAGCTGACGATTGCCCCTTTTGTAGCTGTATAATCAATCAAATCTTTCCGGCCGGTATAGGCATTAATCGACGCAGTATTAATAATGCTGCTTCCTTCAGTCATATGAGGAAGCGCGGCCTTCGTCATGTAAAAAAACGGATGTAAATTTGTATCAAACGTCGTATGCCACTGTTCATCGCTAATATCCAAAAATCGATTTTGAACAAATTGAACCGCTAAGTTATTGACAAGAACATTTATTTTGCCGAATGTTTTAAGGGTGCAGGCAACTACATATTGGCATTGATTCTTGTTACGCAAATCTCCCGGAATCAAGAGACAACGCTGTCCCAAACGTTCAACAGCCTGCTTCGTTTCCCTGGCATCTTCATGTTCATCAAAATAGGCAATGACGATATCTGCTCCTTCTTTCGCAAAAGCTACTGCTACAGCTCTGCCAATTCCACTGTCACCTCCACTGATAATTGCAACCTAGTTGTTCAATTTTCCGGTTCCGACATAATGGGGATTGTCATAAACAGGTCTGGGAATCATTAAATATTCTAATCCCGGTTGCCTCGTCTGCTGCTGGGGCGGAAATGTATTGGGGACATCTTCACACTTTATTTCTGATCCATAATAGGATGGCTTAGCATCCATGGTTACACCTCTTTATTCCATTTTTTCTTAATGTATTCAGATGAAAAAATAACGTTCATGCCCAACCCGGCTAAGGGGGCTTTCTGTTCTAAGCCCAGAAAAACGGATTGGGTGGCCTCCTCCGATCCAGCAGAATGTGGGAGTTGAGCAACCAAACGCCGTGTGGGGGGATATAGCGCACGGCTGTATTCTTAATGGACAGCTATAATTTTTTAAAAAAGGGTAAACTCAATAATAATTGTACTTTATTGAAAGAGGAATATAATGGAAAGTATGACCGCTTACGTCAAAAATGCAACCGATCCAACCCAAATTCAGTTGGTTGAACATGAATTGAAAAAGATGGACGGGATTGAGCGTGTATTGACGGATACAAATGACGGAGAGATCAAAATTGAATTTAACTCCAGGCAATTGACACAAAAAGAAATCATCTCAAAAATTCAGGAATTGCACGCCCATCTTATCTTGGAAGATCAGTCATGATGCTTGGATCAGCATGATGATTGGGTATCTGGCAAGGAAAAAACCAATTTGCCTGTGCTGGTTCAGGTAAATTGGTTTTCATCCTTGACTAACTAAAGATGTTTTTCATACAGATAGTGATTTACTAATTCTTCTATTAGATCTTGCTGAGGATAATCACCATTAAATTCAAATCGGATTTCTTCAATAAATTTTTCTCCATGATAAACATGGATAGCACCTGTTTGGCTAATCACACTGAACTCCGGTTCGAAGATATATCCATTATGCTCGATTGCACCCATCTTGTATCATTTCCTTTCCAGTATCATTTTTGGTTTTACCTATAGGATGCTGGAAATAACAAATTGCATGCATCATAATCATCTGAGCCTATGTTTTTACCTTGTTTTCTTTTTCCATCTAGTAATGCTTCTTTTACAACCTATCCATTTCCGATGACTTATAGCTGTCCTTATTCAAGGTCGGGTTGCTCTAAACCAATGTAAACAAAGGATGAAGATCATAACAATGTCGATGATATCCCCGCCATAATACATGAGCATGCCTCCAAGTTTTGCTTGATCTTCGGGTACCCCAACAGGCGGGTGCGCATAGATGTACTTTGATAGAACACCATGCCCCGCTAAGGCAGCAACAAATACGATTGCCCGGTACAAAAAAGAAGTACGGTGGGGTATCGGATCAATATAGATCATTGACACTGTAAATAAATAGCCGGCTAGAAATACATGGAAATGTACGATTAGATACAAGAGGATATGCTCGTGCATAAGCGAGTACAGGTTGGTAGTGTATAATAACCAAAGCCCTCCTATATTAAGAAAAGATGCAATAACCGGATTGGTAAGTATCCGCGATGGCCCACTTCTTAGAACCTTTGAAAACCTTCTTGCTAAGGGAACGCTTAACGTTCGCAGCATAAGCGTCATCGGCGCAGCCAGTGCCATAAGCAATGGCGCAAGCATCCCCAAAAATAAATGGCCAAACATGTGAGCTGTAAAATCTGCATGTGCACGATTAGCCAGCGGACCTGCAACTGCGTTAGTAGCGAAAAGAACTCCAAAAACCCAGCAAACAGTACGGTATATCGGCCATGGTTTGTGCCTCCTGCTGGAAACCACTACCGCAAGGATATACATAACCAAAGCCGCCACAAACGGTAGTGCCAAAAGCAGCTGAGGGATTATTCCAACTACATGATAGATGTGAGTTCCATCGGTATGATGAATGTGGTTATTGATGTTCATGTGAGGCATCCTTATCCGGTTGTTGTCTACTTCTTGTGCGAACAACAAGGCTGAGACCGATTATAAGCATTAAAACAGCTAGTATGTTCCATATCAGGTCATAGATGATTACATTCTCTACATAACGAATCTGATGTATCCGCATTAATTTGTGCTGAATTGTACCATCATATAACTGGAACCCGTCTGCACCAATGAACAATCCTCCCCACCACCTCGTGATCCACAATGCGTTACGTCGGCGAATGTCGGCGAACATAAACAATCCTCCGATAGTCGCAAACCAACTAAAAGCATGAAACAAACCATCTGAAATCAGTCCAATCCCGGTCGTGGACTTATCGTAAAAATGATGCCAACGTAGTAATTGATGAAAGACAGTCTCATCTATAAAAGCAGCAATGCCAAGGCCGAACAAGAAGCCTGACCATAGATTTCGGCTTGAGTAATTAGATCGACCCTTATTTTTGTTTCCGTTTTTAACCATTTTCTTCTCCTTTATCATTTTAATTGTCTGAATAAATTTAGTGTATCCTTCAAATACCCGTAATTAAACAATTGTTATTCAAGGCCGAATGAAAAACTTGTCCCTTCGATTTTCAAAGTGCATTGACACGTGCCTGCTCTGTTCTTGAAAGTTTCCTTAAAAGTTATTCTGGAACAGTAGTCTGTGATGGATATTCAGCATACGACAAAAATAGAAGGCGCCAGTCTCGCAAACTGCCGGGCACACGTCCGCCGATATTGGTTAAAAGCAGACAGCAAAAATGGACACGCTGGTGTTAAATACTGCGATGACTTATTTCGGCTCGAAAGGCAATTCAAGCATTTGTCTCCGGGCAAACGAAGAATCGTCAAAAGTAATCAAGACTGATTGTCGAAAAATTTCTGGTACATGTGTGGAAACAGGGCATTTGCAAGACTGATAAGCATCGAGTGGGAAAACTTCAACAAAAAGTTAACGAAATTTGATAAATATATATTGAAAATCGATAAAAAAGGTGTTAAAATTTTTTTAAATGAAATCAGAGAGGTGCTTTTTATGAAACGAGGTTCAACACTTTTTTTAAAGTTAGCAGTTATTCTAATGGGGGTGCCTGTTCTGGCTTTGTGTCTATTTTGGTTGCCCCAGATAGCGAATGAAGCTCATGAAGCAGCAGACAGAGGTTCAGATTTGGCTTTTGTGGTATACGGCATTTTAATGATTATGTATGTTTCTGCGGTCCCATATTTCTTCGCTTTGTATCAATCTTTTTTCCTTTTAAGCTATATTGACAAGAACAAGGCTTTCTCGAAATTGTCTGTAAGAGCGCTCAAGAAAATAAAAAACTGTGCCATTATGATCAGTGTATTGTATGTCGTAGCCCTACCATTAGTCTATATGATGGCGGATGCAGACGATGCCCCGGGTCTTATTATCGTTGCAATGATCCCTGTCTTTGCTTCCATGGTGATTGCAGTCTTTTCTGCTGTTCTCCAGCGCCTTTTACAAGAAGCAATACATATAAAATCAGAAAATGAATTAACGGTCTGAGGTGAAATGAATGGCAATTATAATCAATATTGATGTGATGCTGGCTAAAAGGAAAATGAGCGTAACAGAACTTTCAGAGAGGGTTGGAATCACAATGGCTAACCTTTCTATATTGAAAAATGGCAGGGCAAAAGCGATTCGATTATCAACTTTAGATGCTATTTGCAAAGCTTTAGAATGCCAACCCGGAGATTTACTAGAATACCGAAGTGATGAAGACACTTAAGTTTAATCAATGATTGTTAGCCTGCTTGTCATAGCTTTTTAAAACAGATGAAGGAAAACTAGTCGATTTAAACAGCAAGAAGAGGTTTAGAAAGAAAAAATGACCCTATCAACGGGATTGCCTGATGCAAAACAGAGAGCCCGTAAGCACGAAAACGTCCGAACCACTTCTGGACAAATGCTGTGTCCAATCCTGACTGCGGTACTGACTGCATGTGGAGGGTAATTGAAATTATTCATAGCAACACCCGGCCTTTCATTTTCAGGCCGGGTTATATTCTGACGTCCAATTCAAGACTTTATAAAATAACGTTCTCTTCCCCCTCCGGCTCTGCCATTTGTTTTTTTGCAGTGATCCGTTCATGGACTGCCCGGTATGCGCCTAAGTTCGGCCCTTTAAAAGTATGGCGCGCCTGAAGCGTATAGTAGTAATTAGCCGTCCGGACCACGACGTGTCCATCTTCGGTATACTTTTTTGATTTTCTTCTCAAGTCCTTGGCAAGGAGTTTGCAACATTGCCATTTTCTCATATTATTGACAACTATTGTTTACCCTTAGCAACAGAAATAACATTTTATGTTTTCAGTGACGGGCGATAAATATGTTACAGAGCTGCTCGACGATTTCCTCGGGGGAATATCCGCGCACCTGTCTTTGAAACAGATAATTCTCGCTTCTTAATGCCGCAAGCAGAACATCGGCTTTAAAGATATTGTCCTGCTGCCCGTGTTCTTCAGCATCCATTTCGTTAAAAAGATTTACGAGATGTTGATGCATTTCATCATATAAAGGACTTCTCGATTTCGACTTCTTGCCATAGTTTGGCTCAGCATCCTCAACACCTTTAAGCAATTGGGCTTTACTTTCTCTGAAACGGATAAATAAGTGGAGAACCCCCTTCAAACGGATACTTGCCGGAGCGGTCTGATTGTCCTGCAAATACTTGTCAATTTTCTCGAAATAAAGCACAACATTATCTTTAATTAAATCCAGACATAACTCCCCTTTGTTTCTATAACGGCGGTAGAGGGTTCCCGGACCAATCCCTGCTTTCGCTGCAATTTGATTCATACTAACCTGTTCTACACCATTTTGTTCAAATAGCCTGCTGGCTGTTTCTAATATACGTTGCCGATTCTCAGCAGCATCGCGTCGTTCCGTGCGTGTGTTGGTTATTTTTCCATTCTTCATTTTCATCACTCCCAATCGAAAAACATTGACAAGCGGATATGTCTCCGTTTATATTAAATGGAGAATTCTCCACTTAATATTAACCGATTGAACAGGAGCTGACAACCTATGCAAAATCATATCGAAAAAGCTGCATTATTAATCATGGATATGCAAAACGGTATTGTATCACGTTTTGCTGAAACGAACGAGGTGCTGTTTCAAAGCCGGAAAGCCCTGGCAAGCGCACGTGAACACGGTATTCCAGTTATTTTTGTACGTGTCGGGTTCAGCAATGGTTATCATGAAATCAATTCACGGAATAAAAAATTTGCACAGGTTGCCGAAATTGGAGGCATGACGACTTCTGATGAAGCGACACAGATTCATGCATCCGTTAAACCTGAAGAAAATGAACCTGTTGTCACAAAATATCGGCTAAGTGCCTTCGCCGGAAGCAACCTTGAGGTCATCCTAAGAGCCAAGGAAATCGATACGCTCATTCTCAGTGGCATCTCCACAAGTGGTGTGGTTTTGTCGACATTGCGAGAAGCTGCGGATAAAGATTTTTCATTAACAGTACTGAAGGATGCTTGCCATGATTCCGATCCTGAAGTTCACCGCATTCTTACCGAGAAATTATTTCCTGCCCAGGCAAAAGTGATGACTGTCGACAATTGGATTGATACATTAGATTGAGCTAAGGGGATGTTTCAAAGCTGCTCGGAAACAGCGAAGCGGACCGTCCAAAAAAATTTAGTCTTGGGTAGCATGCTGTAGTTCGTTAACCTTTAAATCGTTAACTTAAAAAGCCTGCCCCTTTAAGAACGATTGATTTTGTCCTGCCATGTACCGGCGGTTGTACTTATCCGCTGGTTCTCTTTATGTTCATTAAAGATTTATGCACCGTTTTTCACTCCATCAGCACTGTAAATTACGAGAAATCAGTACGATCCATTTTGAACATCTTGCTGTCTTCTTGAAGGAAAATGAATAATGCTTATGTAATTTATAGCACAAACTACCTATATAAAAAAATCTGTAAGTTTTCCTTCCCGTCATAAGTGGCGAGGAGGACATTTTTTACTTCGGTTTGGTAAAGTCTTTCTAAGTGCGAAATCAGCCACTGTTCATCTTTATGAATCTGAGCCAGCTCTTTATAATTTATTTTCCCCTCTTTGATAATTGTTTTTGGCAAGTAGAATCCGCCGGTTTTCATGCTGGAACTGGGTGTCAGGGGCTGATATTTCGGGTCCAGGAAAACGGATAATTTTCCATCTGCTTCCCAAATCGCTAAGGCTACTTTTTTTACATCTTCAATTTTTTCTTCCCTTAGTTCTTCTAATAATACGTCAATAGATATTCTTGCTTTTTTTAACCCTGTATAAAGGATTTCCCCGTCCTGAATAATGGTGACTGGTTTATGATTAATCAGTTTTCTGAATCCGGGCCATTTCAGAATCAGAAAAATGCCCCCAAGATACAGGATGACTAACACAATGGTAGTAACAATTGAACCTTTAAGACCGAGATGCGGATCTGATAACGGGTGGGCAATAATATTTCCAATGACCAATGCAATAACGAAATCAAGGAGCCTTAATTGGGAGATGGTACGCTGCCCCAAAACTTTAGCAACTATTACCAAAAACAGGAAAGCTATAATCGCACGAAGCGTCCACCCAACTGTAGTGAGCGTTTCCTGGCTTTGAAAAAAATCCATATCATGGCACATCCTTATCCCATAAACCGGCAATGATTAGATCCCGGATACTTTATATTTTAAGCCTATTGTAGAGTTGCAATACTATAACAGGATAATTTTTTGAAATCAGGATATGTCCATATCGAATCAACGGAATTAGAGACCTTCATGGCACCAGTCTTGTATGTTGGCCGGCTTTCTCTTTCTCCAAAACTTTCATTCCGCCTATTGCCTCAAATGCGGATCCTAATGAGACCAGTGAATCCCCGGTGATTGCAAGTTTTTGTTCATCTATTAATCGCTCTTTATCCTTTGTTAAAATTTGGCTGGTGACTGCAATGGCTTCTACTAAATCTCCAATCGTGCCAATCAAAGATCCCGAGACAATTTGAATATCCCCTTCAGAGATTTCTCCATTCAGTTGAAGTAATTCATATAAACCCAATAACTCGATAAGGTGCCCGGTAAATTGAAGCCAAACACCAACAGCAACTTGCTTTTTTAATTTAATGATCAATTCCTCATTTTTTTCTTCTTGATCAACCATGTTTTCATTAAATGCCAATTGCCCCACCCCCACCGCTTCTTAATGTGACATTATATTCCGGACGTTTATGAATGTACCCATGTATTAATTGAATGTTATCAAGAACTGGAAGTAAGCATAATTTAGAATTGGTGTATATAAACAAAGTTCACCTAAAAATGCTAACCTTTCCTTACCGGGTACTAAAAAGCGGGCAGCCCCGCTTTGGAGGATGCCCGCTTTTTCATTTCATATCACTTTTGGAAAACGCCCCGGGGAGCAATTCGCCGACAGTGGTTTTTCTTCTGTCTCCTTTTGTATTTACCAACAGGACCGGCATATCGCTTGGGCAAAATTCGCTGATTACTTGGCGGCATGCCCCGCATGGCACAATGGGTTCATCCGTATCACCGGCCACAACCAAATATTGAAAGTCCCTTTCCCCTTCGGATACGGCTTTGAAGATAGCCGTTCTTTCGGCACAATTCGTTAATCCGTATGAAGCGTTTTCTATATTGCACCCGAGGTATTCCTTTCCGTTTTTCGTTACTAGACAAGCGCCAACCTGAAAATGGGAATAGGGAACATATGCGGATTTCCGGGTTTCAATTGCATCTTTGACCCATTTTTCAACATCCATCTTTGACACACCCCTCTTCAACAGCATCATTCACTTACGATTTGTACACCAGAGCTTGCTCCGATTCTTGTCGCACCAGCAGCAATCATGGCCTCTGCATCAGCTTTTGAATGGATTCCTCCTGATGCTTTCACGCCGGCTTTTTCGCCAACTGCTTTTCTCATCAATTGAACATCTTCTACAGTGGCACCGCCTGTTGAAAAACCAGTCGATGTTTTTACAAAATCTGCACCGGCCTTCACTGCCAGCCTGCAAGCCTGTTCTTTTTCTTCATCCGACAGCAGGCAGGTTTCAATGATCACTTTGACAAGTCTCCCCTGTGCAGCTTTTACAACAGCGCGGATATCATCCTCAACGATATCCGCTTTTCCACTTTTTAAAGCACCGATGTTCAGCACCATGTCAACCTCGTCCGCACCATCTTCAATTGCTTTTTTAGTTTCAAAAGCCTTTGCTTCAGAAGTGGTGGCACCAAGCGGAAAACCAATCACGGTACATACTTTCACGCCGGACCCGGACAGCTTTTCAGCAGCCGTTTTGACCCAGAACGGATTGATACAGACAGATGCGAATTGGTATTGCCTGGCTTCTTCCAGTAATTTAAAAATGTCGTTTTCTTCCGCATTCGGTTTTAATAATGTGTGGTCAATATATTGGGCAAGATTGTTCATATCAAATCCTCTTTCTACATATTATGCGTTTCGATTGGCTTTCTTTCCATTATTACGCTGTTATGATTTCATGGATGAGTTTCGGTTCTTCTGCATGATCCGAAATGGTGATGTTTTGATAAATTTTCTCTTTCACTTCTTCAATATCTTCCCGGTTTGCATGAATGGTCACAAGCGTATCGCCGGCTTCCACCTTATCTCCGACTTTCTTTCGCAAGACAAGTCCGACAGCAAAATCAATTTTGTCTTCTTTCGTTGCCCGGCCGGCTCCTAAAAGCATGGCCGCAATTCCAATTTGGTCAGCAACGATCCCGGATACATAACCGGAAGTTTTTGCCGGCAGGTCAATGATATATTTCGCCTGTGGAAGCTCTTCCGGATGGTCAACGACAGAAGGATCTCCGCCTTGGTTGGCGACGAATTTTTTGAACTTTTCAAGGCCGGCACCGTTTGTGATGGCTTCTTCCAGCATTTTTCCGGCTTCCTCCAGTGTTGATGCTTTGCCGGCCAGCAATACCATTTGGCTGCCCAGCGCGAGAACCAGTTCGGTTAAATCTTCCGGGCCTTCGCCTTTCAGCGTATCAATCGCTTCTTTTACTTCCAGCGCGTTGCCGATTGCAAATCCAAGCGGCTGCGACATATTCGAAATCACCGCCATCGTTTTGCGCCCGACATGGCTGCCGATGCGCACCATCGTTTTTGCCAGGCGCACGGCATCATCCTCATTCTTCATAAATGCACCGGCTCCGGTCGTGACATCCAGTACAATGGCATCCGCACCCGCAGCAATTTTTTTACTCATGATCGAACTTGCGATAAGCGGTAATGAATTGACTGTTCCGGTTACATCTCTTAACGCGTACAACTTCTTATCTGCAGGGGCAAGGTCAGCTGTTTGGCCGATGACCGCCACTTTTTCCCGGTTCACAAGGTCAATGAATTGTTCTTTCGTAATTTCCACGTGAAATCCTTTGATGGATTCCAGTTTATCAATTGTACCGCCCGTGTGCCCGAGGCCCCGGCCGGACATTTTTGCAACCGGAACCCCAAGAGCTGCGACAAGCGGTGCAAGCACTAATGTAGTGGTATCCCCGACGCCGCCTGTCGAATGCTTATCCACTTTAACGCCGTGGATAGCGGACAGGTCAAGCGTCTCGCCGGAATGTACCATTGCCATTGTCAGGTCGGCAATCTCACGGTCTGTCATATCCTGAAAATAAATGGCCATGGCCAATGCACTTGCCTGATAATCCGGAATAGTACCCTCGGTATAGCCTTTTACAAAAAAATTGATTTCTTCAGTCGCGAGCGCTTCGCCGTTTCTCTTTTTTTCAATAATATCAATCATTCGCATCTTCATCGACCACCTTTTACTGCAGTTCGTTTAAAAAGCTTTTCCCGATTTTTGGTGCCTGTACGCCAAAGTTTTCCGCAATGGTTGCTCCCAGATCCGCAAAGGTTTGCCTTACCGGCAATGCGCGCCCTTCTTTAAATCTTGGCGAATACACAAGCAGCGGCACATATTCACGGGTATGATCTGTACCTTTGAATGCCGGATCATTTCCATGGTCGGCTGTAATGATCAGCAAATCCTCTTCATTCAATTCAGGCAGAACTTCATCAAGCCGTTTGTCAAATGCTTCAATTGCCTTCCCGTATTCGATTGGATTCCGGCGGTGGCCGTATTTGGCGTCAAAATCGACCAGATTGGTGAAGCACAGACCGTGGAAAGGCTCTTTTAAAGCAGCTACGAGTTTATCCATGCCATCCATATTGCTGTCTGTATGATAGCCTTTTGTAATCCCGTGCCCGCTGAAAATATCATTAATTTTCCCGATGGCAATGGAATCGAGGCCCTTGTCTTTTATGAAGTCCATGACCGTTTTTTCCGTTGGTTCAAGTGTGAGATCTTTACGGTTAGCCGTTCTTGTGAAGTTATCGGCAGCGGTGCCGACATATGGCCTTGCAATGACGCGGCCGATACGGTAAGGTTCATCAATTGTAAGGCTGCGGGCATATGCGCAGATTTTATACAGTTCCTCAAGTGGAATGACTTCTTCATGTGCCGCAATTTGCAAAACGGAGTCACCGGAAGTATAAACGATCAGTTCACCCGTTTTCATTTGCTGTTCTCCAAATTGCTTAATGATCTCGGTGCCGCTCGCCGGTTTATTCCAAATCACTTTTCTGCCGCTGAAATCTTCAATTTTTTTAATCAATTCATCCGGAAAACCGTTTGGGAATGTATGCAGCGGGCTCATGACAGGCAGCCCCATCATTTCCCAGTGGCCGTCCATGCTGTCTTTTCCGGCGGAGATTTCCTGCATTTTTGTATAGAATGCAGTCGGGTGTTCCTGTACTTGTACACCTTTTAGCGGATTTTCCGGGCGAATATTGGACAGTCCCATCGCTGCCATATTCGGAATGTTTAATCCGTTCATTTTTTCAGCTGTATGGCCGAGCGTGTCACAGCCGCTATCCCCATATTTTTCCGCATCCGGAGCTTCTCCAATTCCGACTGAATCGATGACAATAATGGATACACGTTTAAAATTTTTCAACATCGTGAAGCACTCCTTTACATTCTTAGACCTGTACGACAACATGATAACGATAACATTATATCAATAACAAAGGAAACAAGGCAAAAAGCCCCGGCCGCAGGTTTTTTGTTTTCATGCAGCCTTCTAATCAGAATTCCAGCCATGGAAAAGCTGTAAAACATTTTGCAATAAAGAAAGCAGCTGCTTAATCAGAGACGGATTAAAGGCTGAAAAACCGCGGCGGCTAGTCCTAGCTTTTCCCTTTGTTTCTTTCTTCATCTATCATTTTACTATTGTTTTACGAAGAACGGTATCATTTGGTAGTTTGGCTTTGAAAACACAAACTATGTCTACGTTTACAAAATTTTCAAATCATGCTATAGTGTCTCATATATTCTAAGATGCATCTTGCTATCTAAAAAGAAAGGAAAGGATTAGGGGAAATTTCCTTTTCCATGCTTTTTAGCTTCCTGCAGTGCCATCACGTGCAGGTTGATTTTCTATACTAATTCATTCAATTAGGAGTGTGTGAAATGAGTACACATATTAACGCAAAACAAGGCGATATTGCAGAAACGATTTTACTGCCAGGGGATCCGCTGCGGGCAAAATATATTGCGGAGAATTTTCTGGAGAATGCCGTTTGTTATAACGAAGTCCGGAACATGTTAGGGTTTACCGGTACATATGAAGGCAAAAGAGTTTCCGTTCAAGGAACAGGCATGGGGATTCCTTCCATCTCCATTTACATTACAGAGCTAATGAAGGAGTACGGTGTAAAAAACTTGATCCGTGTCGGCACATGCGGCGCGATCCAAAAAGACGTGAAAATCCGTGACGTCATCCTGGCAATGGGAGCATCCACCGATTCCCAAATCAACAGAAAAATTTTTGGTGCTGTTGATTATGCTCCGCTCGCCAATTTTGATTTGCTAAAAAACGCTTATGAAAGCGGGATTGAAAAAGGCCTGAACTTAAAAGTCGGCAATGTCTTCAGTGCTGACTTGTTCTACGATGACGCTGCCGAGCATGAAAAATGGGCACAGTATGGCATTTTGGCTCTGGAAATGGAAACAGCCGCACTGTACACGCTGGCCGCAAAATATGGCAGAAAAGCTTTGGCAATTTTAACGGTCAGTGACCATATTTTATCCGGAGAAGCCACAAGTGCAGCGGAACGGCAAACAACTTTTAACGATATGATCCACGTAGCACTCCATGCTGCCATAAAATAAAGTGAAATGAATCAAACCATTACAAACAGTTGATCACCTGCCTTCACTCTTCGTGCCTTAAATCTTGAGGCGGAAGTCTTACTGCCTGTTAAGTATAGGATCATTCCTACTAAAGCAGGCCCCCCTTTCTTTGGACGGCCTGCTTTTCCCTTTGTTTCCCCTTTATCATCACCTTCAAAGTCCGCTTTTTACCACTTTGTAAAAATTGAAAATTTAGTCTTTAAAAATAAATTCATATTTGCGTTTATATTTTTCCATTTGCGTGTTATATTGGGCATTGTGTGAAAAAGAATACAAAAGCCCTGCCTGATAGAAGTGCTATCATATTATGCTTTTACCCGGGGAAAACTGTAATCAAAAGAAAGAGGGATCGCTCACTATGCTTGGATATTTACTGATCAATGTCATCGGGATACTGGTATTTATTGGTGTTGCTTATCTGATATCAAAAAATAAACAGCAAATTCAATGGAAGTCCATTTCAATTATGTTGGCCTTGAACTTGTTCTTAGCCTGGTTTTTAATCAGCTTTCCAATCGGACGGGCAATGGTTAGCGGGGCGGCATACGGTTTTAACTGGCTCGTCCAAACCGCCTACAGCGGAATCGGGTTTGCTTTCGGCAGCTGGGTCCACGTTAAACAAATGGACTTCTTTGTCAGTGCCCTGCTCCCAATCTTATTGGTTGTTCCGTTATTTGATATTTTAACGTATTTCAATGTCCTGCCATGGATTATCAGAAAATTGGGCTGGATTTTATCGAAAATTACCGGCCAGCCGAAATTTGAATCTTTCTTCTCTGTGGAAATGATGTTTCTGGGCAATACAGAAGCTTTGGCAGTTTCCAGCCTGCAAATCAAAAAGAACAGTGCACTGCGGAATTTAACATTGGCAATGATGTCCATGAGCTGTATTTCTGCAGCGATTGTCGGCGCTTATACCCAATTGGTGCCCGGTCGCTTCGTATTGTCGGCGATTCCTTTAAATATCATTAATGCCATCATTATTGCCAATATCCTAAACCCTGTAAAAATTAAACCTGAAGAGGATACCATTGTAGAGGTACAAAAAGAGGAAAAAGAACCTTTCTTCTCTTTTCTCGGGGATTCTATCCTCGCAGCAGGAAAATTAATTTTAATCATTGCAGCCTCTGTTATTTCTTTTGTTGCATTGGCCGCATTGATTGATCAATTGCTGATGTTAATTGCGCCTTGGCTGACACTGGAATCCATTTTGGGAGTCATCATGTTTCCGTTCAGCTTTCTGCTGGGTCTGCCGGCCGATCAGGCTTTCCAAATGGCGCAATATATGGGGACTAAACTGGTCACCAATGAATTTGTTGTGATGGGTGAAATTGCATCGAAAGTTCATTCTTTTGCACCGCACTTTCAAGCTGTCCTCTGTACCTTCCTGATCTCTTTTGCAAATTTTTCTACATTAGGAATGGTGATTGGCGCTTTTAAAAATCTGTCTGACAAAGAAACGGTGAACTTAATTTCTAAAAATGCCGGGTATTTAATTGTTTCCGGTATCCTCGTATCGTTATTAAGTGCCGGTCTGGTTGGATTGTTTGTATGGTAATGCGGCATACTGGATACAGATTTAAATAACCTTTAATCAATCCCCTTCCTTGTATGACGCATATGCCGCGTGAACAGGAAGGGGATATTTTGGTCTATATAAAGCGGAGTTACAGCCAGAAGGAATTTTTGAGTAAAATGCAGGTCCCGTTAACTGATTTCAATAAAAATGGGCAGTTTGCTGCAAACGATAAATCTGATCTGGAAGTGTTATAGTTGGAAAATTTTGAAGCCCTCGTCAACGTACATAGATTACCCCGGCCCATTTACCATATTGACAACATGCCATCCGCGCCGGATAATAAAACTATATTATTATTATGAATTTGTTGTTAATTATATACTTTTCGCTTACACACGGTGGATCTGCATAATGGGGGGTTAAACCATGCATGTTAAAAAAATAGTATTTGTCGGCCTGTTTATTGCATTAGAAGTGATTTCAACACGATTTTTTTCCATCCAAACTCCGATCATACGAATCAGCTTCACTTTTATTGCCACAGCAATGTCTGCTGTCATATTGGGGCCGTTATTTGCAGGCGTAACAGCCGGATTGGCGGATATTATTGGAATGATGCTGTTTCCGGCAGGGTATGCTTATTTCCCCGGTTTCACATTCTCTGCGTTTCTGTCAGGCGCCATTTACGGATTGTTTTTATATCATATGTCTGTCAGATTTTGGAGAGTTTGCATGGCGGTATTGATCATTACTATAGTTGTTAACCTTGGATTAGATACACTATGGCTGTGGATGCTAACCGGAAAGGGAATACTTGGCTTATTACCTGCGCGGTTCATTAAATCCGTCATGATGTACCCTATTCAGGTCATCATGATCCACGTCGTTTGGAAATCCCTTGCCGTAAGTTTGAAACATACCTTGTCTTTCGGCGGAGCAAATCATTAAGCGTATAAAAAAACCGAAATGCAATGGATCAACAATTTGGAGCGGCCAAACATCGTTGCGTAATTTTCAATATTATATTAAAAAACTTAAGTTCACTTTCGGGCGGAGCTGCTTTAGGAGATCCTGTCTAAAATTGAAATATGTGCACTGATGTAAAAATAAAGTCAGGATAGCCCGCATTTTTCCCTGTAGACCTGCGTCTAAAATTGTCGTATACTTTGTCTTATAATGAATTCATGAATAAATGAGGAGGTGAAAATATGGAAAAGGAAGTCAATCAAAATGTTATTTTGCAGGCTATTCTTGAGTTATCTCAACAAATGAAATCCATGGAGCAAAATTTATCCGGGCGAATAGACTCTTTGGAAGAAGGGCAAAAGGAAATAAGGGAACAGGTTAGAAAAATAGATAAGAAGTTAGAAATTTTGAATAAAGAACTGCTTGATACAAGAGCTGATGTAGAGATTTTAAAAAGAGCAAAATAACCTCGCCATTTCTTCTATGAAAGGGCCACATCATCATTTACCACAACATGTTCATGCATCACTAAAATATTTTCCCATTTTCAGCCCGTCTGCTACTCCTTTAAGGTGGCGGACGGGCTGATCTTTTCTTTAAAGTTATTTACGGTATGTACGGCTGTAGACCGTATATCGATTTATTTTATCCAAACTTGGTTTATATCCGATGCCGGGCGCAGTTGGGACTGTGATCGAACCATTTTCAACTGTAACTTCCGGTTCAATGATATCTTCTGCCCAATAAAGTGAAGAGGCTGCGATATCCCCGGGAAGGGTAAAGTTCGGCAAGGTGGTGATTGCAATATTATGGGCGCGCCCGATACCGGACTCAAGCATGCCGCCGCACCATAACGGAATCCCGTTAGCCTGGCAAAGGTCATGGATTTTTTTTGATGCTGTCAGGCCGCCGTTACGGCCGATTTTTATATTGATGATTTTGCAGCTTCCCAGCTTGATTGCTTTGCGGGCATCTTCAATCGAATGAATGCTCTCATCCAAACAAATCGGCGTTTTCAGCTGCGCCTGCAATTCCGCATGATCAATGATGTCATCATAAGCAAGAGGCTGTTCGATCATCATTAAATTGTATTCATCAAGTGCTTTCAGTCTTCCGGCATCATTCAGCGTATAAGCAGAGTTCGCATCGGCCATGAGCGGAAGATCGGGATAGATTTTCCGAACATGGCCGATTAAATCCACGTCCCAGCCCGGTCTGATTTTCAGCTTCACACGTTTATAGCCTTCTGCAAGACGTGCACCGATCGTCTCCAGCGTTTCTTCTATAGAGCTTTTGATGCCAATTGAGACGCCAACTTCAATTTGTTTTTTTTCACCGCCAAGCGCACCCGCGAGCGTTAGATTTTTTTCTTTCGCATATAAATCCCAAACAGCACCCTCAATCGCTGCCTTGGCCATCTGGTTGCCGCGCAGATGGGCAAACCACTTTTCACTCAGTTCATCAGGATGGACGATTTCGTTTTTCAGAACAATTGGGATTAAATAATCTTCAAGTATGTGCCAGTTTGTTTTTACCGTTTCTTCATTATACAGCGGATCAATCATCGCCACCGACTCCGCCCACCCGGAGAGCCCGTCTTCGTTCACCACCTCCACTAAAATAAAATCCCGATCGTATTCTGTGGCAAAGCTTGTTGTAAACGGATAGAGCAGATCAAGTTTTAAATACCGCAAAATGACGCGTTCTATTTTCATTGCAACATTCTCTCCTTATTTTCTCGCAAGCATGTAAAAATTTACGGGGATTTCCTTATTGATGATTTTTTTAAAACTGCTTGCTTTATAACCGAGTGAAAAAAGCCGGGTAAAAGTATCGCGCGTTTTCATCCTCCAGTCAGTGGCAAGCGCCATATTGGTTTCTCTAATTTGGCGGTAATGCTTTGGAATAGGGACAAACCAGACATTTTTGTTTTCAATATCTGCTGTAATGGTTTCCGTGAGCAGCGGCAGTCCCTGTTTATTGGTTTCCCACTTCCATAAAGAAGAACGAAGAACTGTCTCTTCATTAAATACTTCTGAAAACTTACCAGTCTTTTGTTCTCCTAAAATATGCCATTGGACGAGAAAACGGTCGGACGGGATTCCTTTGTTCAGGAAGTCGTCCATTTCACCGTAACAATTCGGGATATACACAGAACAAATACCGCCGAGCTTGCCGATATTTAAATATCCATTAATGCTTTCGAGCGGGTCATATGTCCATTGAATGAGGCTGTAACCGAGCTTTAAAGCCTCATCACGCTGGGCAAGCTTTAATTTTTCGCCGACTCCTTTGTTGCGGTATGCGGGATCGGTCGCCAAAATATGCGAACATAGATAAGCTTTTTCACCGTCAAATCCCGGAAAGCTGTATTGGAAGCCGATCAATCTGTCCTGGTGATAGGCGCCAACCATGAGGCCGCCGTTTTTCACAGCCGTGATCGTTTGGTGGACCGGAATTGATTCCGCGCTTCCCCATACTTTGCTTTCCAGTTTCCGCGCCTCTTCCATTTCTTCAATCGTGTGCAGCGGGCGGATCTCAAACTTTTCAAGAAACATTTTGTACCTCCAATCTTTTATTCCCGGCTTAAATCTGTTAAATGTAATGGGACTACTTTTGTTCTTTTTACAATTTTATAACCGAAATATGCCAGCAGGAAGAGCGGCAGCCCAATATAAGAAACAAATGCGCCGTACCAGTCAATTTTCGGGCCGAAAAAGGCACTGTAGTTTTGCCCGAGTATTGCAGTTAAACATAAAATAATCGCGAGAATGGGACCAGCCGGATACCATTTGGATACATAAGGCAGATCAGACAGCCGGTTGCCCTGTGCGAGATATGCCCTGCGAAACCGCATGTGGGAAATTAAAATCCCAAGCCAGGATAAAAATCCCGCCAAACTGGAAGCATTTAAAAGCCATCCATAAACTGTCCCTTCACCAAAATCGGATAAGGGAGCATTTTTTAGCAGGTAGGGGAGTTCGTTGCATTGTGGAACTTTCTTCCATTCCGGCAATGAAGAAGAAATGTGATATAAGGCTTGTTCTTTAAATAACCCCAAAGGCAGTAATCGTACCGCGAAAAGTATTTTTTAACCAAAAAGCGGCTCTACTATCTGTAAGATAGCAAAGCCGCTTTTCGAAAAAATATAGGGTTTATACATCGTCGATCACACACGCTGTGGATCTTTGTTTTCGTTTCGAATAAGATAGTCAAATGCGCTTAAGGCAGCCGTTGCACCGGATCCCATTGAAATAATAATTTGCTTATAGGGGCTGTCTGAGCAGTCGCCCGCTGCAAAAACACCGGGAATGCTTGTTGCGCCGCGTTTATCCACAACAATTTCGCCGATCCGTGTGCGTTCAAGCGTGCCATCGAGCCAGTCTGTATTTGGCACAAGACCGATTTGGACGAATACACCTTCCAATTCAATATGGTGTTCTTCGCTTGTCGAACGGTCAACGTACGTTAAGCCGTTCACTTTGTCAGTACCGGTAATTTCTTTTGTTTGGGCATTTTTAATTACCGTGACATTAGGAAGGCTGAAAAGACGGTCCTGCAGCACGCTGTCTGCTTTCAGTTCCGGTGCAAATTCAATAACGGTAACATGTTTTACTACACCAGCAAGGTCAATGGCTGCTTCAACACCGGAGTTGCCGCCGCCAATTACCGCAACATGTTTACCGGCAAACAACGGGCCATCACAGTGAGGGCAGTAAGCGACCCCTTTGTTCTTGAACTCTGCTTCGCCGGGCACATTTACATTACGCCAGCGCGCACCGGTTGAAATAATAACCGTTTTACTCTTCAGAACGGCACCATTTTCTAATTCGATTTCAATGAAATCTTTCTTTTCCAGCCGTTTCGCACGCTGCAAATTCATGATATCCACATCATACTGTTTAACGTGTTCTTCAAGGTTTGCAGCGAGCTTAGGGCCTTCCGTGTATTTCGTACCGATCAGGTTTTCAATCCCGACTGTGTCGAGGATTTGCCCGCCGAAGCGTTCAGCCACAATCCCGGTGCGAATGCCTTTCCGCGCAGCGTAAATCGCCGCACTGGCACCGGAAGGACCACCGCCGACAACAAGCACATCGAATGGTTCTTTTTCAGCAAACTCTGTTGGATCCGGCGTACTGCCGATCTTGGCAAGAATCTCTTCCACTTCCATCCGGCCGCTTTCGAAAAACTCGCCGTTCAAATAGATGGAAGGAACCGCCATGATGCCTTTGCTTTCAGCTTCATCACGGAATACAGAACCATCGATCATTGTATGTGTAATATTCGGGTTCAAAACGCTCATCACGTTCAACGCCTGAACAACGATTGGGCAGTTTTGGCAAGTCAGGCTGACAAAGGTTTCAAAATGATATTCGCCCTTTACGTTTTTGATTTGATCAATGACTTTTTGATCAATTTTCGGGGGCCGCCCGCTTACCTGCAGCAGTGCGAGTACAAATGATGTAAACTCATGGCCCATCGGAACCCCCGCAAAAGTAATGCCGGTATCCTCTCCAGGACGGTTTACACTGAAGCTCGGCGTTCTTTTCAGTTGGGCCTTTTCCACCTTAATTTTCGGAGACATCTTCGTTAATTCATCAATCAGCTCCTGCGTGTTGCGGGATGCTTCATCAGAGCCCAAGCTGACTTTGAAAAGGACGTCGCCTTCCATCATCTGCAAGTACTGCGCCAACTGCGATTTAATTTCTTCATCTAATAACATAATGTATCAGGCTCCTCAAATTTTGCCGACAAGATCAAGACTTGGTTTCAGTGTTTCAGAACCTTCTTGCCATTTAGCCGGGCATACTTCTCCTGGATGTTGGCGTACATATTGCGCTGCTTTAATTTTATTAATGAGGGTGCTTGCATCGCGTCCAATACCGCCAGCATTAATTTCAAGAGCTTGAACGACGCCATCCGGATCAATGATGAAAGTACCACGGTCAGCAACACCTTCATCCTCAATCAGGACATCAAAATTGCGGGAAATTTGTTGTGAAGGGTCGCCGATCATAATGTATTCAATTTTGCTGATGGCTTCTGAATGGTCATGCCATGCTTTGTGTACAAAATGTGAATCAGTTGAAACAGAATATACTTCAACACCAAGATCCTTCAAAGTAGCATATTGGTTTTGCAGGTCTTCCAATTCAGTCGGGCAAACGAATGAAAAGTCTGCAGGATAAAAGCAAACAACACTCCATTTACCTTTAAAATCTTGTTCTGTCACTTCTATAAATTCACCGTTGTGAAATGCTTGTGCTTTAAAAGGCAATACTTCTTTTCCAATTAGGGACATAATAAAATTCCTCCTTATGTGATTTATCCATAGTTTGCCACAAGTATGTAGTGAAAATACGTCAGCAAACTAAAATGATTATCATTACACTATCATTATTATATAAAACTGATTCTCCTGTCAAGTGAAAGCATTCACTTTCATTACTTATTATCAGGCATTTTAGATTGAACAGTAAAGCAATATGCTTTTAAAAACTTATTTTTATTTTGAAGGGCGGTTCAGCAATCATATTTCGAATCTGCTCCTTCATTAATGATAATGATAATCATTTATACTTATCATGTATCTCATCTGCATTACCGGCGAAAACAGGCACCGGCCAAGATCACTCAAAAACCCTGAGCAAAATAAAAAGCGGCAAGATCCTATCCCCACTGCTGGTGCTTTCCCGTTTTTTAGCCCCCATAGGATTTCCCAGTCCATAAAGAAGAGCCCATGTCCCATGAGCTTTCCTTCATTCTCTACGGTATTGAATTATTTCTTCATCTCAATCCGGTACAAATCCCTTCTCCGGTCCCGCAGCTGCCGTACTGAACCGCTGTTTCGATGGCGTCTTAGTTTTTCCAGGTCGACATCCCCGACAACAACCGTGTCCACGTTGGCATCACATTCTCCGACAATACCATCTCTGGCAAACCCGAAGTCGGATGGCGAGAAAATGCCGGATTGCGCATACTGGATATCCATGTTTTCGACGTGGGTTAAGTTCCCGACAGTGCCGGCAATGCACGTATAGACCTGGTTCTCGATCGCACGTGCCTGGGCGCAGTAACGGACACGAAGGTATGCCTGGCGGTCATCGGTACAAAATGGGACAAAAATGATGTTGGCGCCATGGTCAACAGCAATGCGGGCAATTTCCGGAAACTCGATATCGTAGCAAACCAGAATGGCAATTTTTCCGCAGTCCGTATCAAACACATTGAGCTCGTTCCCTTCTGCAATCCCCCACCATTTCCGTTCATTTGGTGTAATATGGAGCTTCGTTTGCCGCTCAATCGTGCCGTCGCGGCGGAAAAGAAAGGCGACATTATAAACATTGCCATCCTCTTCGACAAAGTGGGATCCGCCAATAATATTGACATTATATCGAACGGCAAGTTTTGTAAACAATTCAATATATTGATCTGTGTATTTCGCAAGCTTGCGGACAGCCTGATCCGGCCTTTTTTCATTCAAAAAGGACATCAATTGGGTTGTAAAAATTTCCGGGAACACAGCAAAATCGGATCCGAAGTCAGCAGCTACATCAACGTAATATTCAACCTGCCTGATGAAATCCTCAAGGGAATCAATTTTTTTCATCATATATTGAATGGCCGTAATTCTGACTGGAAATGCAGCATGATAAACACGCCGTGACTTAGGCAGGTAGTCAACATTATTCCATTCCATTAAAGTGGCAAATGCAGCGGATTCCTTGTCATCCGGCAGGTACCGGCTGTTGATCCGTTTAATTTTAAAGCCTTCAAGAAGCTGGAAGGATAATACCGGGTCATAAATGCTGTGCATTTCCACCTCTGCCACATATTCACGGGGTGTCATTTTATCTTTGTATTTATAGTAATTTGGGATCCTGCCGCCGATGATAATGCTTTGCAAATTTAATTTGCGCGCCAGTTCCTTCCGTGCCTCGTACAAGCGGTGCCCGAGCTTCATCCGGCGGTAATCCGGGTCAACCATGACTTCAATTCCATAAAGGTTAAAACCGTTGGGATCATGATTCGTAATATATCCGTTGTCTGTAATCGTATTCCAGGTATGCTGGTCATGATATTCATCAAAATTGACGATCAGGCTTGAGCAGGATCCGACAATTTTACCCTCATATTCCACACAGAACTGGCCCTCCGGAAAAATCCGGATATGGCTTTCAAGCTGTTCCCGTTTCCATGGTTCCATTCCGGGAAAACATTTTTTCCACATCTCCATGATTTCATCAATATCTTCCATTCGGATATTTCGAACAATAATTTTTTTCTCGTATTTGGACATATCTGCTTCAGACATATGCTCACATCCTTATTCAAATTCACATCTTCGTTTTATTTTGTGATAAACTCAAAATCATTTTGCTTGTTACAGGCTCACTGGCTATATTATAGCCTGAACTGCCAGCGGTACAAAAATAAAAAATCCCGGTTTGGAAATGTTATATAAGAAGCATTGCATATAACGGAATGGAATTTCTAATGAAGGAGAAGCTTTTTACATGCATAATGAAAAATTTTTTAAAGCAGATCAGGAAATTTGCCTGAATTTTGAAGAAGGCAGGGAAGAATTCGGGGGAGCGGTGATTCCGCCTGTTTTTGGCAATACCGTTTTTACTTACCCATCCTTTGAAGCACTGGCCCAAGCTGATTTACATATCGAAAGCCATTATGTATACCGGCGCGGAAAGAATCCAACTGTGGAAATCGCCGAAAAAAAGCTTGCAGCATTAGAACGCGGGGAACAATGCATCACCTTCAGTTCGGGAATGGCAGCGATCAATGCCGCCCTGATGAACAGCCTGGGCCGGGGTGATCACCTGTTGTTGATCGGCCATATTTATTCTACAACGATCGCGCTTGTCCAATATTTGGAAAAGTTCGGCATCACCTATTCAACTGTTTATGATCCGGGTGAAAAAATGATTGAACAATCGATACGGCCCAATACCCGTGCCATATACATTGAAAGCCCGACACATATGCTGTATCGTGTCGTCAATTTGAAAAGGATCGCAGAGATTGCACGCAGACGAAATATCTGCACCATTGTTGATAACAGTTGGGCAACGCCGCTGTTTCAGAAACCATTAACATGGGGAATAGACATCGTTGTCCATTCCGCTTCAAAATATTTGGGCGGGCACAGCGATTGCCTGGGCGGGGCTGTTATCTCCAGCAAAAAACGAATGGAATCACTATTCAATCAAGAATTGCTTTTGCTCGGGGCTGCTTTTTCCCCTTACGATGCCTCGCTTTTAATCCGCGGGCTCCGCTCCCTGCCTTTGCGCATGAAAGCCCATGAGGCAAACGCAAAAGAAGTGGCAGCATTTTTACAAAATCATCCTGCAGTCAAGGCTGTCCACTATCCCGGGCTGCCAACCCAACCTGATTTTGGGGTTGCGGAAGAACAAATGCTTGGTTTTTCAGGCCTGCTCAGTTTCGAACTCCACCAAACCGGTTTTGAAAACATGGTGAAACTAATCAACGCCCTTAAGGTTTTCAAGATCGGGGTCTCCTGGGGTTCTTTTGAAAGCCTTGTCTGGTCGCCTTTTTACGGCTCCAATGAGAAACAGCTGCAAGGCGAAAAGCTCGGTCTTGGTCTTATTCGCCTTGCAATCGGGCTTGAAGACCCGAATCTGCTGATCGATGACTTGCAGCAAGGGTTAGCCCAATTTTAAGAAAAGATACAATCATTCACTTGAAATTTCCGAGTAAAGCCCTTATTTGTAAATTTACTTTTTTCGATTTGGCCGCATGTTTCTTATGACCGGACAGCTTTTTAAATATAGCCTGGTGACTCTGACTTTTCACAGATGGCAGGGGTCATGTTGCACAAAAAGAAAAAGGCTCATGTTCCGCCTTTTTCTTTTTGAAAAATCCTATAGGTTACTCTTACTGTCTTTCTCCCGGCTCCATTTCATCACAGGAGCGTCTTTCAACTTGATTTCTTTTTTGTTCTTCCACAAATTGCTTTCATTTCCGTCCGCCTCTGAGTCTTTCGCGTTGTCAATCATCCATTTTTTCTTATCCGGGTTATATATCAGCGTATATTTACGAATAGATTTGTAGGAAAGATCCTTATCATTTTTTTGGCCTTTATATTTTATTTTTTCATTATAGGAAACGAGGGCTTCAATCTCTGCTCTCCATACGGAATCAAAATTGGTGATACTGAACACGTCAAAATTGACAACTGAACCGAGATATTGGGCCTGCATTTCATCCACATATTCTTTTACCAAGTTAAATTGTGCTTGCTCCAGTGTGAAATTATCTTTGAAATCTTCCGTCGCATTCGTAAGCTTTTCCGCATCAAATCCTGAAGTTTCATAGACAGCCAGATCATGGTTAAATAATTGAATCGCTGATATAATATCTTTTTGGACATCCTTATTTTTCCGGGCCAGTTGGTTACTATCGATGACCAGGCTTACTTCCGGGTTTCCCCAAAGATCTTTCTTTTCTTTTTGAAAAAATGTCCCCAAATCATTTTTTACGGTAACCAGGGCCTGATAGGTACCAGGAAGAAAAGGGCCGTACACCGTCTGATTCTTCTTTTTCGGCAAGTTCATCTTATTGATGGACACGGTGATTTTATCCCGATCGTTTTGGCCGCTCACTTTCAAATCAACGGTTTTGACCATTAACTTGTAGTTGGGAAAGAATCCCCACTTTTTACCATCCTCAATTAAACTGATTTGCTGATTGGTTTGCGAATAGTTTTTTTCTTTAATCTGGGTCCGAATGCCATCCTTTACTACGTTATAACTGTTGTTATTGGTTTTTAAGTAGTTAAGCAAGGCTTTCAGGGACACATTGTTAATGAGCGCATGCTGATTGTCTGTCTTAATCAGTTTTTCCATCTGTTTTGTGTCCTTTTGATTAACAGCATCTTCAAATTTAGCCAGCACTTTTTCCGGTTTTGTTGCCTGATATAGGATAATCAAAGTGGCCACAGTGGCAAAAATAACGGCAGCAACGGTTGCAATCAGAAATTTATTCTTCAAATGCCGTACCACCATTAATAGACCCTCCCACCGCCAAAAATTTCAGACAGTTCTTTGCTGTTATAATCCGATGCATAAACCGACCATTTTCCGTCTTTCAGAACCATCGGAATTTCGAGCGGATTGCCTGCTTCCTCAGGCTCTATGGCGTTAACGATCGTATCAAATTTAGAAAGCGCATATTTTTCGGCTTTCTCAGTATCGTAGTCGGCAAGGCTGTCATTGTATTCATCCTCATAATCTCCCAGTTTGTCATAAAGATCATTAGTCGGAATGGTTGTATAGTTCAGTTTTACAACTGCTCTTCCCTTCGCAACCGCCTCGGTCTCTGTTTCAATCTTTACCTTCTGCGCTGCTGCAGATTTATAAGATTGATAATATTTCTCAGCATCTGCATCAGAAAGATCATCAACAATGTCCTCCATCACATCTTTAAAAGCCTTTTGCGCCTCTTTTTGCACCGTTTCCTTGTCAGCGGCTGTATATTTCTCGTAATCCGGATTATCTTTGCCAAAATAGATCGTTTCAACATAAGCCTTTAAAGCTTTTGCCGGATCCTGCAGGGTCTTAAAACTCTTGCTGTATTTTTTCGTGTCGAGTTCGAGCTTTAATTCCTTGCTTTTTTTCCCGTTATCTGTGTATGGGGAAAGGCCGATTTCATAGGTTTTATCTTTATTGACATTAAAATACACCGTAATTGTTTTTGACTTCCCGGCGCCGATACTGCCGCTTGAACTTGAATCTAAATCCAGTTTTGAACTGTATGCATGGCCGTCAAAATTGACTTCTTCATCCCCGTCATACAGCTTAATATCCTGACCCGGAGATAACAGAATGGAACTTTCGGAAACATTTTTCACTTTGAGGTCAACAGCTAAAGTGCCGGCACTACTTTGGTCTTCACTAGCACCGTCGTCATCTCCCAATAATACATAGGAAGCGCCGGCAATCGATGCTTCAATGGTATTGTTTTTACTTTTTCCTGATTTCCCATCAGCCGGTGCACCGGAATTGCCGCATGCCGAAAGAACCACGGCCATGACAAAAAACAATAAAATAGCATTCAATCTTTTAAGCATAGAAATCCCCCTCTGTCGTCTTCTTGATGCAATGAAACCCTGTTTCCCCTGTAACAGGTTTATTTAAATGAAAGGCATGCGAAAAAATTGCCCTTCATGTCGAAACCAATCGGTATTTCCCAAGAAATATTTACAAAATCACAGATATGTGTCGAATCTTCCGCTACTCGCCTGTCTTACGCTTATCCTGGAATTGCTCTGTTTTTCAATGGCTATTTCATCTGTATGAGCTGATTTTTATCATACGTTGAAAACTGATTCCTGCAATAATTGATCTTATGTACGAATCTGCCGCGCCATTCCTGTGGACAAAAGGCTTTTTATGATGAAAAGGAAAATGTTCAAAATGCCCTGCTTCGATACATTTTTTCAGTACGGAATGCATTTATTTAAATAAACTTCCCGCAAAAACTGCGGGATCCCGGTGACAAGCGGCCGATCAAGAGATGACGTAAATTCTTCCATATACTGTCTGAAAAAATATGTGAATTTTAATGTTATATAAAATGAACGAAACACTGCTACTCTGCTGCCAACTGTAAAAAGCAGCAGTCATGCAAATTGATGCTACGTCTTAATGTAAAATTTAAGTTCATTTTATTTAGCCCCAAAAGCTTTGACATCTTGATTAAAATAAGGTAAAGTACCTATGTACGAACGATTTTTAGTTATATTGATATAATATTCGTTTTTAGGAGTGTAAAAACATGGATACTGTGTTTGATTATGAAGATATACAGCTAATTCCGGAAAAATGTATTGTAAACAGCCGTTCTGAATGTGATACTACCGTGGCCCTGGGCGGCCGTAAATTTAAACTGCCTGTTGTGCCCGCAAATATGCAAACCATTATTGATGAAAAAATCGCCATCTATTTAGCAGAAAATGATTATTTTTATATCATGCACCGGTTCGAACCGGAGAAACGCGCCGGTTTTATAAAGGATATGCAGGCGCGCGGATTATACGCTTCGATCAGTGTCGGTGTTAAAGCTGATGAATTTGCTTTTATCGGGGCGCTCGCTGCTGAAAAGCTGATTCCGGAATATATCACGATTGATATTGCGCACGGCCATTCCGATGCCGTTATTCGCATGATCCGCCATATTAAGAAACAGCTGCCGGAAAGCTTTGTTATTGCCGGAAACGTTGGTACACCTGAAGCTGTGCGGGAATTGGAACACGCCGGCGCGGATGCGACAAAGGTCGGCATCGGGCCGGGAAAAGTGTGCATAACGAAAATTAAAACCGGATTCGGTACCGGCGGCTGGCAGCTGGCTGCGCTGCGCTGGTGTGCAAAAGCTGCCAGCAAACCGATTATCGCAGACGGGGGAATCCGGACGCACGGAGATATTGCAAAATCGGTCCGTTTCGGCGCTACCATGGTCATGATTGGTTCACTATTCGCAGGACACGAAGAATCACCGGGTGAGACGGTTGAAATGGACGGAAAGCTTTATAAAGAATACTTCGGCTCGGCTTCCGAATTTCAAAAAGGCGAACGAAAAAACGTTGAAGGTAAAAAAATGTATGTGGAATACAGAGGCCCAATACAGGATACGTTGACCGAAATGGAGCAAGACCTGCAATCCTCCATTTCATACGCCGGCGGAAACAAACTGGCCGACATCCGTAAAGTCGATTATGTAGTCGTGAAAAGCTCCATCTTTAACGGAGACCGGGTATATTAAGAATCGTTTGATCGACCGCCGCCGCGTATTTTCCTTTGGTACGGACTTTCGTTTTCCCTATGATCGACCGCGGGCGCGGATTTTCTGAGCGGCGGGCAATAGATTGATGATACGAAAACATCCTGCAGAAAAAACAGCATTCTGCAGGATGTTTTCTTTATTTATCCAATCTTTTATCCACTTCTGAGGTATCCGCAAGTTCTCCAAACCACTGTGCCAGCTTTTCTTTTGCCATTGCTTTCACATCATCGTCAATATAAATGGCCACTTGGACAAGTGCCAGGCCAAGCGCGCCCAAATCATCCGTAAAGCCGACCGGCAGGATATCCGGCAGCAAATCGGTTGGCAGGATAAAGTAGCCGAGTGCCCCGATAATGGTCGCTTTTGCTTTTTTGGGTACATTCGGCTTTTGCAGCGTGTAGTATAAAAGCAAGGCCGTGTAGACAATACCGGAACCTGCTTTTTTAGCAAATTCTTTTAACTTTGTCCAAAAACTTTGCTCTGAAAAGTATTTGCGTGTCCTCTGCATACGGGTTTCCATTTTTTCAGGTAGATGTTCCATTTTGACAGCCCCCTTCTTCACCTATTCCGTTAAGGCTATTTTAACAAAAACTCCTCCTTCATTGTGAAATTACCACAGGAAAGAAGGAATATGCTTTCATTCTTCAAAGAATAAGAAAAATAACGGGATCAGGCTTCACTTCCCATGAACAGAAAAGAGCCGGATAATCCGGCTCTTTTCTGCTGCACTTTTATATGCAATTAGTCGATATAAGCATGTTCACCGTGTATCGTAATGTCCAGGCCTTTCACTTCGGCTTCTTCATCCACACGAATCGGCATAAATAGTTGAATGGCTTTGATAATGACAAATGTTACAACCGCTACAAAAATGTAAGTGGAGACAATGGCAACCAGCTGTTTTAAAACCAAAGCCGGATCCCCGTAGAACAAGCCGTTTGCCCCGGCAGAATTGACGGCTTTTGTAGCGAACAATCCTGTTGCAATACCGCCCCAGGTACCCCCGATACCATGGATGCCAAATGCATCTAATGTATCATCGTAACCGAGTTTTGATTTCAGGTACGTGACGCCCCAGAAGCAAACAATTCCGCCAATAAGGCCGATTAGAATCGAAGCCATTGGTGTAACAAATCCTGCACCCGGTGTAATGGCAACCAACCCTGAGATGCCGCCGGAAATGGCCCCCGATACAGTAGGCTTTTTATTCACGATCCATTCAATGCCGGCCCAGCCGATCAACCCGCAGGCAGCTGCTGTATTCGTATTAATAAAAGCAAACATCGCGACATCGTTTAATGTTAAAGCACTGCCCACGTTAAATCCAAACCAGCCGAGCCACAGGAAGCTGCCGCCGAGTAAGACAAGCATCAGATTGTGGTGGCCTGACGGTGTGTTCTCTCTCCGTTTTCCCAGCACAAGCGCAAGCACCAGCGCTGCTACACCGGAAGAAATATGAACAACATTCCCGCCTGCAAAGTCCAATGCGCCGAGATCGCGCAGCCATCCGCCAACGCCCCATACCCAGTGGGCAACCGGAGAGTAAACGAGCAGCAGCCAGAATGAAATGAAAATCAGATAAGCGGAGAAGCGCATCCTTCCAACAAATCCACCGGAAATAATGGCAATGGTTAAGATAGCAAAAGTCATTTGGAACATCATGAATAGATTATGAGGAATTGTTGCACTGTAATCCGCATTTGGTTTGAATGTTACATCATTGAGCCCTGCCCAGCTTAAGTCCCCCAACAGCCCGCTGCCGCCTGTTGAAAAAGCAAGCGAGTAACCGACGAGAACCCATAATACCGAGACAATTCCGAGTGACCCGAAACTGTACATTGCGGTACTTAATACGTTTTTACTTTTTACCATTCCCCCGTAAAATAGTGCAATGGCAGGCGTCATAATCCATACCAGCACGGTCGATACAAACATAAAAACTGAATCTGCAGGTACCATTCGTCTCTCCCTTTCTAAATGTAAGTTTTTTTAACATCTATTTGTTATATAAACTATCATATGAGAAAACAATCATTTTTTCAATACTTTTTCTTAAAATTTTTTAAAAATTTTTTATTTGTTGTCAGGTTTTCTTACAAGGTTAGATGAATCCGTTTACATATAGTGCCAAACGATCATATTTCTTATCAATAGCGCAAAGAGCCAGGACAAAAGAACCTTTGCGGCCTGTCCTGTAAAATGAAAATACTCCCATGCCGGTGATGGGAGTATTTTCCTAATACTGATTTATAATGACAGTGGACGTTATCCGGACCCTGATCGTAACCGCCGGCCCGGCATATACCGAATCAGCAGCCAGAGACAAAAGCCCGGACAACTTATGATGAACCAATCATACATCAACAATATTAAAATATGATTAACGTTTTGAAAAAATTCCGTTCATTTCCCCTGCTCATCATTCTACAACGCCTGAGCCGCAGTTGCCACTTTTTTAAAATATCCGGGCTGATGCGGGGCAAAGTCATTGATTTTTGCATTTTTTTCAAATAAATGCTGCTGTCCGTCTTCCCCTATCGTATAGCCTTTTACCCGAACCGCGTCCACTTTACCTTCGCAAAATGCTGCGAATACTTCAGCATCTGCCTTTACAATTCCGGCAACCTCTTCCTTCTGGAGCTGAAATTCCTGTAAGATATCCGTTGTATGATGGAAGAAAACATGACAGAATTCCCGATCAATAAATCCCTCCATTTTTGTAACATTGGGGATCGTTCCGGCGGGATGAAGATTTCCAAAAGGGATGTCTAATCCAAGTTCTTCTTTTACTTCACGGATGCCGTCCATAACCGTTTCGTGTGCAAGTAAATGACCGGCAGCCGTGATATCCAGTTTATTCGGGAAATCTTTTTTATGCGGGCTTCTGATTTGGAAATAAATTTGCCGCTTCCCGTTTTCGCAGCCGACCAGCCAGAAATGGAAAGTTTCATGCCAGAGACCTTTCCGGTGTGCCTCAGCCCTTGTTGCCGTACCAAGAACCAAACCATTCTCATCAAAAATTTTCAGTAATTCATTTTCCATCCAATCGCCACCATGGTTTCATATTCATTTGCTTTCTTTATTTTACCATGACAGTAACAAGGCGTGCGTTTTCACCATGCAAGCCTTTAAATTATTTGGCACATGCTAAATTGTGGTACAATCTCACTGTAAAAAATAAAAGAAAGAAGGTTGTTGCATGAATTCATTTACATTTCACAACCCTACTGAGCTGATTTTTGGCAAAGGACAGCTGAGCCAATTGGAAAAGAAAATCGACCAGCTTGGCAAACGCATCCTGCTCGTATATGGCGGAGGCAGCATTAAACGGTCCGGCCTTTATGATAAGCTGCAAACCATCTTCCGGAAAAAAGGATGCGAAGTGCCGGAACTGCCGGGTGTTGAACCAAATCCGCGCCTGTCCACTGTAAATAAAGGAATCGCCCTGATCCGCGAACATCAGCTTGACTGGATTCTCGCAGTCGGTGGCGGCAGCGTGATTGACTGTTCTAAAGCGATCGCCTGCGGTGCTCTGTATGACGGCGATGTATGGGATTTTTACGAACGGAAAGCAGTTGTTGAAAAAGCACTGCCGCTTGGTACGGTACTGACTTTATCTGCGACCGGATCCGAAATGAACAGAAGCTCCGTTGTCACAAACTGGGATACGCAGCAAAAACACGGAGCAAGCACGACATTTCCAACTTTCTCCATCCTTGATCCTGAAAACACATTCACTGTTCCGAAAAATCAAACCGTCTATGGAATTTCCGATACTTTATCCCATGTATTTGAACAATATTTTTCACATACAAAAGAAATCCCCCTGCAAACCGGCTTTGCTGAAACAATCATGAAGACAGTGATTGAAAACGCGGGAAAAGTACTGCAAAACCTTGAGGATTATGACGCGCGTGCGAACCTGATGCTGAGTTCAACATTTGCTTTAAACGGCCTGCTTGCAACCGGCGTGGAAACAGACTGGGCAACCCACTCGATCGAGCATGCTGTGAGTGCGGTATATGACATTCCGCACGGCGGCGGGCTTGCTGTCATCTTCCCGAACTGGATGAAGTATGTTTATAAGGAAGATGTATCCCGCTTTAAACGCTTTGCCATTGAAGTTTGGGGCGTTGATCCTAAGGGAAAAACCGATGAGGAAATTGCCCTTGCCGGCATCGATGCAGTCCGTCATTTCTTTAATGAAATCGGTGCGCCAAGCCGCTTAGCTGATTATAATATTGGCGATGAAAAACTGGAAACGATGGCGAAAAAAGCACTGCCATTCGGACCGATCGGCAGTTTCAAGAAACTTTCCGAGCAGGATGTTTATGAAATTTTGAAAATGAGTTTGTGATAGGGTTCACCGCTTGTCATGAACGGCACCGGAAAAAGCCCATGGGAGAATACCTTCTGTGGGCTTTTATCGCTCTTTAGGATCTTCCTACCGCTCATAAACGACATTTTTCGAAAAAATGATGTTAAAAATGCTTTTGTTCCTCATTTCCAAATTAAAAAAAGTGTGGAACCGGACTACGCTCCACACTCCCAAACATGAATCTTATTCCCAAGCTTCTTTCAGCGTCCTGTTCTCCCTCATCCATACCGGATACATAACCAGTCCAATCACAAACAATCCGATCCCTAAGAAGAAAGTTTTTAAATCCGCCGTCCCTGTCACAATCACCCAGACGGAATAAATCAGTGCGGCCATCGTAATGATGCCGTCCGTCCGGCGCGTGCGGGCAGACGTATAAGTTTCGCCGGTGATCACAAGTTTAAATTGGTAAATGACCGAGACAAGATATGGAATCAGGTAGGCCAGAGTAGCAACGACAATTGCAAAATCATATGCTTCCGAAATCGTTCCGGAAATGGTGGAAAACAAAAAGATTTGTGTCATGCTATTGGTTGCCGTCAGCGAACGGACCGGTGTATCTTTTTCATTGCTTTTGGCAAAAAATTTCGGGAACAGGCCGGCCTTTGCCGCCTGGTAAGGAACCTCAGAGCTGACAATGATCCAGCCCACTGTAGAACCAAACAGTGATATTAATGCCAATGCCGCTAAAATAAACTGCCCGTTTACGCCAAGCACTTCTCCAAGCGCATCGACAAGCGGTTTTTGCGATGCACGCAGTTCCGCCTGGGAGAGGGCGCCCATTGTAAGCAGTGTGATGCCTACATAAATGAGCATCGAAATCAGCAGGCCGAGTAAAGTTGCTTTTTTTACATCTTTTTGCGATTTGGCACGGTTTGACAACATCACAGCTGATTCAATCCCGACAAATGCCCATAAAGTTGAAATCGCCGCATTATTGATTTGGCTGCCGAGCGAGATGGCATGGCCGTTTGCATCTGTAAAAGCAGCTGCATGACCAAAGTTGGCTGCATTAAATGCAAATACGGTTATGATAATAAACATCATAAAACCGAGTACCTTCGTAATCGTTGCAACAAGGTTCATTTTCCCGCCGCTGTTAAAGTTGCCGGCAAGAATCCATTGAATGCCCCACAACATTACCGTACAAACGGCAAATGTAAAAAACTTTCCTGTTTCCAATTGGAAAGAGCCGATTGACATCATCACATTTGTACTCTGCATAATTGGAAAGAAAGTCGTGAGGTAGCCGACGAATGAAATAATAACAGAAGCGGTCGCGGACCAGTTTGCTGCCCAGTAGCCCCAGGCCATACTATAGCCGGCAATCTTTCCGGCTTTTTTCGATTTAAAAAGAGATTGTGCATAGCTTTGCGGTCCGGCTTTTAAGTTTGGTTTTCGAATCGCCAGGTTTCCGAACACCAGTGCAATCATAAGGACGCCGAAACCGGTCAATGCCCAGGCTAATGTTGAACCAAGTGCCCCCGAATCCTTGGCGAGGTTTGCCGGCAGCATAAAAATTCCGCCCCCTACCATATTTCCAACAACAAACATCGTTAACGTCCAGAGTCCCCATTTTTTATTCATATATACTCACCCTTCAAGGTTGTTCTCGTACATCATCATGAAATTATTCTACCTTATTCCTTTAGTTTAGTAAAGTGGTAAATCACTAGTTCATTAAAATATCTATATGGCAAATAATCCCACACCCTGGGAAAGGGAAGGTGCCCGTGAATAAAAAAACTTTGATTTCCCCGGATGAAAAAGGCAGATGCCGGAGAATACAAGATCCGGCCGGTTTTCACCCCATGGAGAATACCGGTTTGATATCCACGCTGCAAATTAGGTTTGCATATTTCCAAATTCACCGTTTTAATAGAAGTAAGGATAATCATCGTTTAGGAGAGTCTATGATGGAATATAAAAAAATCCAACCGAAAAAAATATATGAACAAGTTGCAAGTACCCTGATGGAAATGATCCGGAGCGGGAAACTGAAACCCGGGGATAAATTGGCTTCTGTCCAGCAGCTGGCGGAAAACTTCTCTGTCAGCAGGTCTGCTGTCCGCGAGGCGCTTACATCACTGCGGGCGATGGGTTTAATCGAGCTAAAACAGGGAGAGGGCACTTTTGTAAGGGATTTTGAACCCTCCCTCCTCAATTTTCCGATTGTGCAGGCCATGCTGATGAACAGGGGAGATATCATGAATCTGCTCGAAGTCAGAAAAATCCTCGAAACAGGTGCCGTCGCTGTCGCAGCAAAGAAAAGAACGTCGGAAGATTTGATGAAAATGCGCGGTGCATTGAAAGAAATGGAAGCTGCCGCCGGCGATGAAGTGCTGGCGGAGAAAGCGGATCTGGCTTTTCACCTCGCCATCTCTCAAGCTTCCCATAATCCTCTATTAGTCGGTTTGATGAATCATGTCTCTGATTTAATTGATATGTCTATGAAAGACACGCACCGAATCCTGCTGTTCACGGATGACTCGGATTTCAGCACCCTTTATGATCAGCATATGCGAATCTACCATGCCATTGAAAAACAAGATGCGGACGATGCGAGGAAGGAATTGCTCTCTCATTTGGAAGAAGTTGAAGCAAAAGTTGTCCAATAAAGTGAAACTTCCATCAGTGGGGGTTTTTCTTCATCCCCCACTGATGGTTAGTTGAACCAATCGGACCTTTACGGGCAGTTTGATCTCCCACCTATCCTTCTTCGTACCTTGAATCTTGAGGTGGGAGTCTTACTGCCCGTTAAGGTGGGATAAATAAAAAGAGCTGCGTGAAAAAATCCCATCGCTCCTTGCCGAACGATGGGATTTTTTCATGCTATATTTTAAGAGAAAAATACTTTCTTCCTCCCGGCGTTAAAATCAGCAGTGTCTTATATTGATTTTTCTTGGTGAAGCTGACAAGTGATCCGCTTAACGTTTCTTCGGCAGCGGAGATTTGAAAACCGCGTTTCAATAAACGGTCAATCTCTTCTATCTCACGTTTACATAATGTGAATTCGTGCATCATAATCCCTCAATTTCAGACGGCGGCCGTCGTTTGGGCCTGCAGGCTTCCGTCATTAAATTTTTTCCGCTTCAGGTATTTTCCGCTTCCTGGTTCACCAGCAAACTGTTTCTCCTTAATGACGAAGTTACCGCGGCATAAAACGGAGATCGGCTCTCCCGTAATTTCCATTCCTTCAAATGCGCTGTAGTCTACATTCATGTGGTGGGTTTTAGCGGAGATGACACGTTTTACTTCCGGGTCAAAGATTACCAGGTCCGCATCTGCGCCCACCGCAATTGTTCCTTTTTGCGGGAACAACCCGAACAACTTTGCAGGCTGGGTGGAAACAATATCAACGAATTGGTTTAGGTTTAAATTTCCTTTTTGGACGCCTTCCGAGTAAAGTATGCTGAAGCGGTCTTCAATGAACGGGCCGCCGTTTGGAATCTTTGAAAAATCATTGCGGCCAAGCTGCTTTTTCCCGTTAAAGTTAAAGGAACATTGATCCGACCCAAGCGTTTGCAGGATTCCCGCTTTCAAGGCGTTAAATAATACTTTTTGGTTGGCTTTCTCACGGAGTGGCGGAGACCATACATATTTGGCACCTTCGAAATTGGGTTTCTCCAAATAGGATTGGTCGAGCACAAGGTACTGCGGGCAAGTTTCTCCCCATACTTTATAGCCTTTGGACCGTGCCTCGGCAATCTGCCGGACTGCCTCAGCACAGGTAACATGGACGACATACAATTGCGAGTCCGCCATGTGCGCCAGTTCAATGGCCCGGTGCGTCGCTTCCCCTTCTGCTTCCGGCGGCCTTGTTAACGCATGGTAAATCGGTTCTGTATGCCCCCCGGCGAGCGCTCTGGTTACAAGTTCATCTATGACACTGCCATTTTCGCAGTGCACCATCACCAGCGCGCCCGCCTCCTTTGCCGCTTTAAAAGCACGGAATAATGTGCGGTCATCTGCCTGAAATTCTTTTGCATACGCCATAAACACTTTCAGGGATGTGATGCCCTCTTCTTCGAGGACAAGCGGCAGTTCTGCCATGACTTTGTCATCCATATTGGCCAGCATTAAGTGGAATCCGTAATCAATCGCCGCTTTTCCGTTCGCTTTACCATGCCAGCGTTGCACCGCTTCTTTTAGCGTGCGATCTCCTGTTGTAAGGCAAAAGTCAAGAATAGTAGTAGTTCCGCCAAAAGCCGCAGCAATTGTGCCGGTTTCCCAGTCATCATCGGTCACCGTGTTATTGAAAGGCATATCGAGGTGCGTATGCGGATCGACTCCGCCCGGAAAAATATAAGCGCCTTTTGCATCAATCACTTCTGCCCCGTTTGCAGGGAGATTCAAGCCAATTTCCGCGATTTTCTCCCCTTCTATTAAAATATCAGCTTCATACGTATCAGCAGCGGTTACAATTATTCCATTTTTAACGAGTTTTTTCATGAATTCTCCTCCATTTATGATTCGATTGTGATTTGGCCCGCTTGCAGACCGGCTATTTTGTGCTGGCGTTCATTCCAGGTGAGCGGAACCCCTGCTGGCAGTTCCACCATGTCGATGGCCCCGTCGGCCGGACAGACAAGCGAGCAGAGATTGCAGCCTACACACTCTTCTTCGCGAACTTTTAATATGCTGTTTCCGGCTGTATCAACAATCCTATCAATGCATTGGTGGGCGGTATCCTCACATGCAATATAACATTTATTGCAGTGGATACAGGCATCCTGGTTAATACGGGCAGCCACCTTGTAGTTCAGGTCCAGTTCTCCCCAATCCTTATATTTTGGGACGGATTCCCCGACCAAGTCCATGGCAGACTGAAGTCCTTTTTCATCCAGATAATTGTTCAATCCATCAATCATATCCTCAACAATCGAAAAACCGTGATGCATGGCGGCTGTGCAGACCTGGACATTGGACGCGCCCATCAGCATGAATTCAGCGGCGTCTTTCCAGGTGGATACCCCGCCGATTCCCGAAATCGGAACCGTTATTTCTGAATGGCGCGCACATTCCGCAACCATATTCAACGCAATCGGCTTTACGGCAGGTCCGCAATAGCCGCCATGCGTGCCGAGGCCTGCTACATGCGGTGTGGTCTGCCATGTATCAAGATCAACCCCCATCAGGCTATTGATGGTGTTGATCATACTGACTGCATCAGCGCCTCCCTGTACCGCCGCATAAGCCGTTGCCGTAATATCTGTAATGTTTGGAGTCAGTTTTACAATCACAGGGGTATTGGCTGCTTCCTTAACCCAGCAGGTCTGCTGCTCCACCAATTGGGGCACTTGCCCGGAAGCCGAGCCCATCCCCCGCTCCGCCATGCCATGCGGGCATCCGAAATTTAATTCAAGACCGTCAACTCCTGTTTCTTCCACTCTTTTTACAATTTCATGCCATTTTTCCTGTTTTGGTTCGACCATGAGCGAGGCAATGATGGTACGGTCCGGAAATTTCTTCTTGGTTTCATAGATTTCTTTCAGGTTTACTTCAAGCGGCCGGTCGGTGATAAGTTCAATATTATTGAATCCGGCCATTCTTTGCCCGTTAAACTGGAGAGAAGCAAAACGGGAAGTTACATTGATGATGGGTTCCCCCAGTGTTTTCCAAACCGCCCCGCCCCATCCTGCCTCAAACGCGCGCTGTACCTGGTAACCGGAATTAGTTGGCGGCGCGGAAGCAAGCCAAAACGGATTGGGCGACTTGATACCGGCAAAATTTATGTGCAAGTCTGCCAAATATTAAACCTCCTCCAATAAAGGTTGCAGCAATTGCCGGTGAATGGCATATGCGGTCTGTTTTCCCTGCTCAGCCGCACTGACCACCATTGCATCAGTTTTCCCGGTGCCAAATATTACATCGCCGGCTGCATACACTTTTTCATTTGATGTTTGATAGGTGTTTGGATCTACCTTTACAACACCCCGCTCATGCGCAAGGCCGAATGCATCAATCAGTTTCCTGCGGCGTTTTTGCCCGATTGCCCTTACAATGACATCCGCCTCTATTTCAAATTGGGCATTTTCCACAACTGTGATCCTGCGCTTGCCTGATTCATCCATATCGCCCAGTTCTACACGATCACAGATAAGCTTAGATACATTGCCATATACATTGCCGATAATTTCTTTCGGCTGCGCCAGCCATCTGAACTCAATACCGTCCTGCTTCGCAAATGCATATTCGCTCTTGTAGGCCGTCATTTCCATCTCAGTACGGCGGTAGATAATCTTTACATCAGCAGCCCCCAGCCGTTTCAGACAGGTGGCCGCATCAATCGCCGTGTTGCCGGCGCCAATCACAACGGCACGCTTTCCGGAAAAGTGATCAGTAATCCGGGATTCTTTTATATCCTCAATCAACTCGATGGCGTCATACACACCGTTATAATCTTCACCAGGAATACCGAGAAAAGGCACTCCCGCCATTCCGGCTGCCAGCACAACAGCATCATAACCGGATAGGATTTCTTCTGCAGCGATATCTTCGCCGATTGTTGTATTCGTGATCAGATCAACCCCCAGCTTTCTCACTTGTTCCGCTTCCCACAGCGGAATTTCCTGGGGCAGGCGGAATGGCACAATGCCATATGTATCAAGGCCGCCCGCTTTTTCCTTTGCTTCATAAACCGTTACACCATAACCGAACCGGGCAAGTTCCCTTGCCGCGGATAAACCGGCCGGACCGCTTCCAATAACGGCGGCCCGCTTCCCATTCGGGCTGCCCTTTCGAAAGAGCGGCTGATCCGCCTGCATCGCCCAATTGGTGGCATGCCGCTGCAGATCACCAATCATGATAGGAAGTGAAAGTTCGTTGAGGACACAGGCACCTTCACACAGTTCCTCGGTCGGGCAGACACGGGAGCAGGTTGCCCCCATCGGATTCGCTTCCAGAATGACACGCGCAGATCCTTTCAGATTTCCCGACGCAATTTTTTTAATAAAAGAAGGAACCGGGATGCCGGTCGGACACGCTTTTGTACAGGGCGCATCGTAGCAGTAAAGGCAGCGGTTTGCTTCTTCCACCGCCTCCTGTGTTGTTAAATCCCGTCTGACCTCTGAAAATTTTAATGTTGACCCAGACGCCAAAGATTCCATTCAAACACCTCCATTTATTGGCTTGGTAATCTTTTCACATAACACGATTCATTTTTCTTATATTTGGTTGCTTTGTTCCGCCACAGCTGCCGGAATACCCCGGCCTTTTTCCTTTTGGCCGGCAAAAACGGTCATCTCTTCATATTCTTCTTTCGTTAAAAGGCTTGGGTCGTTGCGCATGAAAAAGCTGTAGGCCCCAATCGCGATCAGCAGCCCGACTGTCCATGCATTGTCCCATAAAAAGCCCAGCACCGGAACAGCGAGGCCAAGTAACGGAACCGCAATTCCAATTAACATCGCATAAATGCCGCTTTTATTGAAGCCGGAAGAGTAGCTGTAACGCCCGTCTTTTTGGTACAGTTCTTTTAAAGCAAAATGCTTGCGCCGGACAATCCAGTAATCCGCGATGGCTATTCCGTCAATCGGGCCAAGAAGCGCGCCGTAGCCGCCAAGGAAACCATAGATAAGCGTTTGGAAATTGGACATCAAATACCAGGGCTGCATCGCGATTGCAAATAGTCCTGTTATCACTGCACCGATTGCAAAGGTAATTCGTCGCGGCCATAAATTTTCTACTGCCCGCGCAGGTGCCACAAGGTTTGCTCCGACATTGATCGTAATGGATGAAATTACGATCACAATGGCGCCGAGGAAAACAATATACGTTGGAAATTTTGCCAATAATTCAACCGGCTGCCACAATGCCTGCCCGAAAATCACTACGGTTGCGGATGTGACAAAGATTCCGATAAACGAGAAAACTGTCATCGTAATCGGAAGTGCGAGTGACTGGGAAACCATCATTGACTTTTGACTCACAGCATGGCGGGCAAAGTCCGGAATATTAAGCGCTAATGTCGCCCAGAATGCAATCACGCCGGTTAACGCCGGGAAAAACACCGCCAGAAATGCGCCAGTTGACTGGAATTTGCTCGGTGCCGTTAAGATCGGGCCCCAGCCGTTAATATTTGTTGCTGCCCAGATAAATAGAATAATAGATGAGATCCCGACTACCGGTGTCGCAATGGTGGCCAGCCATTTAATTGCCTGCGGGCCTTTGATGCCGATGCCGACATTTAACCCCCAGAAGAAAATGAAGACGATACCGGTGTGAAACGGGATGCCTGACCAGCCCGAAAAAACACGGGACATCAAAGCGTCAATACTCGTTGTACCAATCCATGTGTTAATGCCGAACCAGCCTGCAGCGACGATTGCCCGTGCCAATGCTGGAATATGCGCCCCCTTTGAACCAAACCACAGCCGGGCAAACACCGGGTAAGGGATGCCAAACTTGGCGCCTGCGTGGGCGTTTAGCAGAATCGGGATCAACACGATGCAGTTTCCAAGAAAAATGGTCAAAAGCGCCTGCCACCAGTTCATTCCCAATGCGATCATCCCGCTTGCCATCGTATAGGAAGGAATCACAAGGCACATCCCGATCCACAGCGCCGCGAAGTTTCTTCCTTTCCAGGAGTGTTCTTCTTTTGTCGTCGGCCGCAGGTCATCATTCCAGAGGCTGCTGTCTTGTAATTGATCAACTGCCTCAGCTGTTAATGTGACGATGCCTTTGTCTTCAATTTGTGATTTCATCCGTTTCCCTCCATTCCATTCAAATGTTTAAAGGGTACCCGGTTATACTTTTTCCAGAAGGGCAAGCACGGTGTCGAGCGCAACATTTACACCGCATGCACAGTCTTCATAGGTTGTACGTTCTTCTTCACAATGGCTTTTTCCGTTGATGCTCGGGACAAAGAGCATGGCTGTCGGCAGGTAACTCGCCATAAACTGCGCATCATGCCCGGCGCCGCTGTACATTTTTTTGCTCGAAAGCCCGAGGGACTGCGCCGATTTTTCGATCTGGCTGACGATGCTTTTGTCAAAAACAACCGTCTCGCGGGACCATAATTTTTTCGAGGAAATGGTACAACCTGACATTTCCTGCGGCAGGGTTTTGATTGCTTCCACGACCTGCGCCACAACTTCAGGATCCTGGTGTCTGGCTTCCAGCGTGAACACGGCTTTATTCGGAATGACCGTATGAATATTGGGGTAGACATTCATCCTTCCCATCGTGTAAACAAGAGCCGGGTCAAGCTGATTTAATTGTTTGCGAAGAATGGAAATGATATCGGCTGCGGTAAACAGTGCATCTTTCCGCATTCCCATCGGCGTAGTTCCCGCGTGATCCGACTCCCCTGTGACTTCAATCTCATAATTAACCATACCGACAACACCTTCGACCACCCCGATTTGTTTGCCTTCACTTTCGAGGACCGGACCTTGCTCGATATGCATTTCAAGAAACGCGGACGCTTCTTTTAAACGGTTTTTGGCATCTCCGGCATAACCGCTGGCTGCCAGTGCTTCTCCGAAAGATATACCATCTTCATCACGGCTTTTAAGCATCACGGATTGATCGAATTTACCGGAGATGACGCCGGAGCACATCATTGCCGGTTCAAATCTTGCCCCTTCTTCATTGGTGAAATTTACAATCATAAAGGGGGCTTTTGGTTTGATATGGGTATCATGCAAGGTACGGGCTACTTCCAATGCTGCGGCCACACCGAGAACCCCGTCAAAGCGGCCGCCTTTTTTAACTGTATCAAGATGGGAGCCCATGACCACCGGCGGCTTGTTCTCAGTACCAGGCATGACGGCGTAAATATTGGCCATGTCGTCAAATTTTACTTCCATGCCGATTTCTTTACAACAAGCAACGAAATAATCACGGGCTGCAATGTCCTCTTTTGAAAGGGATAATCTCGTCACGCCGTTAGCCGGTGTCCTTCCGAATGTTGAAAACTTCTCCAAACTTTCCTGTAATCTTTCCGCTTGAATCAAAACTTTTTGCTGCTGCATTCAGCCATCCCTCCTGTTTTTTTAAAAGATCTTTCAATGCCCGAGATGCATCACCCCCTTAAAATTCCCGCTTATATATCAATTCCAAAAAATTTCGCCTTATACCAAATTTCAGATAAATATTGTTAAAAAATCTGACATTCACCGGAGCGAATGCCAAATCATGCCCGTTATGAACCATAGTTCACAGTAGTGCCCGATAATCGGCTGTACAGTTTCTTCAGTTTTTCTTTTGTCATCTTCACTGGATTATTAAGCATATTGGGAGCAAAGCTGCCGGCGACAAGGCTGTCCAGGTCCTCCCCGGTCGCCACACCTGCTTCCTCAAGCGTCATAATCATTCCCATTTCTTTTTTCATTTCGTCAATGCAGCCGGCCAGAGCCTCTGCATCTTTGAACCCGAGGCGCCGGCTGAAGGTTTGCAGGCGCTCTGCTTCGGGGCCCTCCTCGCTGTTAAGCCTCCAAAATGAGGGCAAGGTGAAGGCACAGGCTTCCCCGTGAACCACCCCAAAATCCTGGGTCAGCGGGTATGAACAGGCGTGGGCCGCCGCCGTCTGGGTCATATTAAAAGCAAGCCCTGCCGTAACAGAAGCCTCGCTCATTTTAGCCCGTGCTTCAAGATTGTCCGGCTCATGGTAGGCCTTCAGCAGGTATTGAAACGCTAGTGATGCCGCGTGTTCAGCCGCCATATCTGTAAAAGGCTGGTGCTTTTTGCCGTAATAAGCCTCTAAGGAGTGGGCAAGGACATCAAGGCCGCTTGAAGCCGTGACACGCGGCGGACAGGTCAAAGTTAATTCAGGATCAACAAGCGCGTAAGCCGGATAGAAGAATTCACTTGAAAGCGGCGCCTTCATCCGCCTTTCCGTATCGGTCAGAACCGACACGTTTGTTACCTCGCTGGCTGTGCCGGATGTTGTCGGAACGGCGATCATCGGAATGCCGGGTTGGGTTACAGGCCGTTGCTTAAACAGATAATCGGCTGAACTGTACGGGGTGCAGGCCGTAAAACATGCCACTTTCGCACAGTCCAGAATGCTTCCCCCGCCAAGGGCTACTGCAAAGTCCGCGCCGGTTTCGCGGATCTTTGCTGCACAATCATCCGTGTTTTTAACGGTCGGGTTCGGCTGGATATCAGAAAAAACAACAGTAATTTTTTCTTCCGACTGATCCAGGATCTCCTGTGCAATCCCGTTGCGGACCATAGAAGGCGCACTGATTAAAATTCCCCGCTTTCCATTGAATTGCTTGATGATTTCAGGCAGTTTCCTGATTTTCCCCGCTCCAAAGTCAATCGGGACGGGTTGTTTGTAGAAGAAATCTTCCATAAGTCCAATTCCTTTCTTTATTTAGCGATTAGTGTTTTTCCCGGGAACAAATCATTTTTCTCAAACTCGCCGAGTGCCGCTTCAAAAAGATCCATGGCTTCATTTACCTGCTGTTCCGTAATGATTAAAGGCGGTGCGATGATGACACTGGATTCATGCGAATACGTATAGAAACCTTTTTCAGCCAGTATGCCGGTAAACTTTTTCATGAGGCCGAATTTGTCTTTGCCGTAATCCATGCCGTATGCACTCAGCGGTTCCTTGGTCTGTTTGTCTTTTACCAGTTCGACGGCTGCAAATAATCCAATATGGCGGACATCTCCGACAGAATCATAATTTCTCAGTTTCTCCAGCCGCTCTGCCAGCGCCTTCCCGACCGCGTGCGCGTTTTCTATAAGATTTTCTTCTTGATAAATCTCCATTGCCGCGCAGCCGATTTGGGTGGATACCGTATGGCCGCTGTACGTTAAACCGGTCATAAAAATATTTTTGTCAAAGTATTTCGCAACATCCCGGCTGAGTATAACGCCACCAAGCGGGCTGTAGCCGCTTGTTACCCCTTTGGCGAAGGTGATTATATCCGGTTCAAAATCGTAGTGGCTGACTGCAAACATTTTTCCCGTGCGCCCAAAACCAGTCATCACTTCATCGCAGATCATCAAAATGCCGTAGCGGTCACACAGTTCGCGCACACCTTCCAAATAGCCCTTTGGCGGAATCAGGACACCGTTAGAGCCCGGGATCGGTTCAAGAAAAACAGCTGCAATCTGGTCCGGGCCTTCGTATTGGATTTGACGATGCAACCGGTCCAGATAAAATGCGGAAGCCGCTTCATCGCTTTCAAATTGCAGCATTTCTCGGTACAGGTAAGGCGTTTCAAACTTTACAAAGCCGGGGATACCCGGTTCAACGGTAAAGCGCCGGTTTTCACCTGTCAGATTGCCTGCGCCGAACGTAGCGCCATGGTAAGAACGGTACCGGGAAAAAATTTTATAACGGCCGGTAGCCATCCTTGCGATTTTCACCGCATGGTCATTGGAATCGGCCCCGCCGTTTGTAAAAAACACTTTCGCCATATTGCCCGGTGCTGCTTCAATAATTTTGCGGGCAAGTTCCGACTTCGGGGCGCTTGCAAAAGCGGGCGCTGCGAGCGGATACTCGCCGATCTGCTTAAATTCTTCCAGCAATTTCGGATGCTGGTGGCCGACGTTTAAATAAACGAGCTGGGAACACATATCATAGTACTTATGGTTCTGATCGTCCCAGAAAAAAATGCCTTTCGCTTTTGTGATAACCGGTGAGCCTGCATGGTCTTGCCTGGACCAGGAATGCATGACATATTGCTGATCGTTCAGCTTTATTTGCGGCACATCCACCTGTTTCATTGATCGTCAGCTCCATTTCTATCACGAATATGATAGTTTCATTATAAAAGCAAAATTGACTGAATTAAATGATGATTTAAACAAAATATGTTGTGCAATTGCACATGTTTACTGCAGGATGTCCTCAATCATAAAGGCAAGCAAAAGATTGGTTTTTGTAAAATTCCGCGTTAAATCCACATCTAAAATGGATTCGATTTTCTTCACTTTATAAAGGACCGTGTTGCGGTGGATAAACGCCCTGCGGCTGATTTTCGCCGTCTGTCCGTCCTCTTCAAGAAAAATTTTAAGAAAATGAACATAATCGGTTTCGTGCAATTCATCATACCGGTAAAGATTTTCCAGCATATCATCATGAAAGGTTTCAATGATTTTGCGGTCTTTTACTTCCATAATGATTTTGTATGCCCCGATTTCTTTATATTTGCAGATTGGCGGAACCGCCTGCCGTTTTGCAAGCTGGATCACCATTTTGGCTTCCTGGTAGCTTTTATGGATATCAGGGATTTGCCGGTAAAAATTGCCCATCCCCACCAACAAATTTTCCATATCCCGTTTCAAGATGCTGGCCTGGATTTTTTCAGCGGTTTTCGAAAAAGGAATATCAGGCGTCCGTACCTTTGAACGGTCTACCAAATAAATGATTTGATCCTGATAAACGCTGGACACATATTGTTCATATCTGTTACCGAAGACCTCTTCAATGGTTTGCTGGAACGGCAGCATATCGGGCTGCTGTTCATCCGCCTTTGTGCAGACGATAATGCCATAATCCGCATCTTCCCCAAAACCAAGTTTGGAAAGCTCGTTCAGAATCTGTTCATGATTCATACCCGGGTGGAAAAGCAGGTCATTGAGGATTTGCTGCGCGTGTGTCTGTTCAACCTGTTCCCTCATTAAAAACTGGACGGTAAACTTGATAAAATCGGCAACCCGGCATTCCCAGGGCATTTGAAATACCGGAAACTGATGTTCATCGGCAAAATCCAGAATGGCTGCCGGGATTTCCTGAATATACGGGCCTGTATTGATGACAATACCGGCTGCCCGCCGATGCAATGCAAACTCCGCCATTTCCAACAACTTTACCGGATCACCATCCATGCTGATGCCGGTAGTCACGATCAGCTCGTTCGGCCTGAAAAAATCAGCCCAGTCCAAACTCTCCGTTACATTAACCCCGGTAACAGCCCGGCTTACCCCTTCCTTCCCGGCTACAAGCACAATCCGGTTAAAAGCAGGCAATTCAATCAGTTTTTCCAAAGTGATCATAATTCCATCCCCTTTGTAAATGAAATGATGGGCTGTGCGGAAAAATATGGTCTGCCCGTTAAAAGCGGCATTCTGTTTATTATCTTAAAGTGATGAACATTAAAAGTAAATCTATTATCTGAAAGTAATTATTTTTCCAAACAAATCAGTGCATTTTCAGGATGCAGCAAGTTTTTTCGCCCATTAAAGTGGCAAAAAAACTTGAACACTTATAAAATAAAAGAAAAGGCTTTCAAATATGGCGAATTTATGAACTCAGGCATTGCAATGTTTTCACTACAAGGAGTATAATTACTTTAATCGGGTCATCAGATGACTTAAACCATCATGAACCCTTTTAAATTTCTAAGAAGGTGAAAACTGTGAAAGTTAGTCTATTCATTACTTGCCTTGTCGATATGTTTAAATCAGACGTTGGAAAAGCAATGGTAGAAGTATTGGAAAGGCAGGGCTGCGAAGTTGATTTCCCAAAGGGCCAGATTTGCTGCGGCCAGCCGTCATATAACAGCGGCTATTTGGAAGATACCAAGCCTGCGATGAAACAAATGATTAAAGCCTTTGAACATGCAGACTATGTCGTATCGCCGTCCGGCTCGTGTGCCTACATGTTTAAAGAATACCCGAACGTTTTCAAAGGTGACCCGGAATGGGAACCGAAAGCGAAAGCACTGGCAGCTAAAACCTATGAATTTACACAATTCCTGGTAGACGTGTTAAAAGTGGAGGATGTCGGGGCCAGCTTACATGGAAAAGCAACCTATCATCCATCCTGCCATATGACGCGCCTGCTCGGTGTCAAAGATGCACCTATGAAACTATTAAAACACGTGCACGGCCTTGAATTTATTCCGCTGCCGAACGCATTATCATGCTGCGGTTTTGGCGGAACATTCTCTGTAAAAATGAGCGAAATCTCCGAGCAAATGGTCGATGAAAAAGTGGAACATGTGGAAGAAACCGGCGCGGATTATTTGATTGGCGGCGACTGCGGCTGCCTGATGAATATCGGAGGCCGGATGGACCGGAAAGGTAAACCGATAAAAATCATGCATATTGCTGAAGTATTAAACAGCAGAGACTAAAGGGGTGAAAAGGAATGGGTTTAACCATCAGCAATGAGAAATTTAAAGAACGGGTAGAAGACGGAATTGAAGATGACTTTATGCGCGGCGCTGTCCGGAGCGCGCAGGAACGCCTGCAAACGAACCGGCTTTCTGCGGCCGACGAATTGGGCAGCTGGGAAGACTGGCGCTCGCACGGCGAAGAAATCCGCCAGCATGTTTTAAACAATCTTGATTTTTATCTTTATCAATTAAGCGAGAATGTTTCAAAGCGCGGCGGCCATGTCTTTTTTGCACAAACTGCCAAAGAAGCAAGTGACTATATTAAAGAAGTTGTCCAGAAAAAAAATGCGAAGCGCATCATTAAATCAAAATCGATGGTGACAGAAGAAATCGGTTTGAACGATTGCCTCAAGGAAGCAGGCTGCAATGTCCTGGAATCTGATTTAGGAGAGTATATTCTGCAGATTGATGATGACCATCCGTCCCATATCGTGGCACCGGCTTTACATAAGAACAAAGAGCAGATCCGCGATGTTTTCGCAAAAAAATTGGGTTATACGGGGACAGAAAAGCCGGAAGAACTCGCCCAATTTGTCCGTGAAGTGCTTCGGAAAGAATTTCTAGCTGCAGAAGTCGGGGTTACCGGCTGCAACTTTGCGATTGCCGAAAGCGGTTCTGTCGGGCTTGTGACAAATGAAGGCAACGCCGACATGGTCACAACACTCCCAAAAACACAAATTGCCGTCATGGGGATGGAACGGCTTGTCCCGACTTTCGAAGAGTTTGAAGTGCTCGTCAGCCTTTTGACAAGAAGTGCGGTCGGCCAACGTTTAACCAGTTATATCACGGCTGTAACAGGCCCGAAAGATGAAGGCGACGTCGACGGACCGGAAGAGTTTCACCTTGTCATTGTGGACAACGGCCGCTCCGATATTCTCGGTACTGAGTTCCAGCCGGTACTGCAATGCATCCGCTGTGCAGCCTGTATCAATGTATGCCCGGTATACAGAAATATCGGCGGGCATTCTTACGGTTCAATTTATCCGGGACCAATCGGCGCAGTACTGAGCCCGCTTTTAGGCGGCTATGACAAATACAAAGAGCTTCCGTATGCCTCATCTCTTTGCGGCGCATGTACAGAAGCCTGCCCGGTCAAAATTCCGCTGCATGAACTGCTGATCAAGCACCGCCAAGTTATCGCGGAGAAAGAAAAACGTTCGCCGGTCGCTGAAAGATTGCTTATGAAAGCATTTGGAGTCGGCGCTTCTAAACCAGCCCTGTACGGTGTTGGGGCAAAAATGGCTTCTAAAGTCGTCCGTCCGCTTCTGAAAGACAATGTGATCCATAAAGGCCCGGGACCGATGAAGCCTTGGACAGATGTGCGCGATTTTCCTGCACCAAATAAAGAAACATTCCGTGATTGGTTCAGTGACCACGAGAAAGAAAAAAAGAAAAAGTAAACAGATTCTGGTAAGTGCGGCGAAAAACTTTTTTCGCCCCTTTCCTACTTTAAGGAGGCAAGCATAATGAACGGAACCATTCATAACCGAGAAGCGTTTTTAAATAAAATTGCGGGAAATCTGGGGAGAAAACCGGTGACTGCCGGGGTCAGCCGCCCTGCTTATCAATTCCAGCCGCAGCACCAGGTTTTGCAGCATGCCAGTAAGGAAGAACTGGTTGAAATTTTAAGACAGCAATCGCTTAGTATCCATGTAGACTTTTTTGAAACAGATACAAAAACGCTGCCCGGAAAACTAAATGAGGTAGTTGAGATGTACGGGGGCGGTCCGATCTCGCTTTGGAATGATGAGCGGTTTAAGGAATTCGGGCTTGCACCGCTGATTGAGGAAGGCTGGCCAAGCATGCAGACAGATGTCCATGTCTGGGATCCGGAACTTGGCGAAAAGAATATCGAACAATGCGAAAAGGCCAATATCGGCATTACCTTCAGCGATATTACCCTTGCCGAGTCGGGTACAGTCGTTCTATTCAGCGGCAAAGAAAGAGGCCGTTCCGTCAGCCTTTTGCCTAAATCCCATATTGCCGTCATTCCAAAAAGTTCAATCGTGCCGCGAATGACGCAGGCAGCCATCCAGATCCGCGAAAAAATCAAAAACGGCGGGCTGGTGCCTTCCTGCATCAATTTTATTACCGGCCCGAGCAACTCCGCAGATATCGAAATGAATCTCGTTGTCGGCGTCCATGGCCCGGTAAAAGTGGCTTATATTGTCGTCAATGACCGTTAAAATGCAAACAAAACCCGATTCCCTGTTTTTTGCGGGGACGGGTTTTTTTATTTTTTTAAATATTTATACGATAGATATGCTATACTTTTATTGAAAGCGCTACACAAAGGGGATAAGTTTTACTTTTAGTGCTTTCTTTCAACTTCACACTTTTATACAAGGGGGAATGGAAATGAATCAGGTGTTAAAGGACGGAAAGCCCTCCCGTCAAACCTCTCAAAAAAGGGCCTTGATCGGGCCCGGTTTGATTGTTGCGGCAACAGGAGTCGGCGCCGGCGATCTTGTCGCAGCCCTTGTGGCAGGGTCCAAATACGGGCTTGTCTTTCTCTGGGCCATTCTGATTGGTGCACTTTTAAAATTCACGCTGAATGAAGGCGTCGGGCGCTGGCACCTGACAAGCGGAAAAACCATTCTGGAAGGTTGGCAGTCACTCGGAAAATGGGCTACCGGCTATTTCGGCGTCTACTCGGTCATATGGGGACTTGTTTACGGTGCAGCGGCCACTTCGTCATGTGCCCTTGCCATGAGTGCCATGTTTCCGGCAATCCCGCTCTGGGGCTGGGCTGTTATTCACGGGCTGGTCGGATTTTCGCTCATATGGTGGGGACGGTTTAAAACATTTGAAAATGTCATGAACATACTGATTGCGCTGATGTTTATCACCGTAGTTGGCTCCGCCGTCCTTGTTCTGCCGGATCTAAACGGGTTGTGGCATACCGCGGTACCAAAACTTCCAGACGGATCACTTTTTTATGCCCTGGGATTAATCGGAGGGGTCGGCGGCTCGATTACCATGGCTTCTTACGGCTACTGGCTGCAGGAGCATAAATGGAAAGGCAGCGATTTTGTAAAATGGATGCGGGTTGATTCGGCAATCGCTTATATTGTAACCGCACTGTTCACGATCTCCCTGCTTATTCTTGGCGCCGCCCTGCTGTATGGCACCAATGCCAGCATCAATGGTGAACAGGGGCTGGTATCTTTTGCCTCAATGCTTGGAAATGAATTGAATCCGTTTGTACGCTGGCTGTTCCTGCTCGGTTTCTGGTCTGCATCTTTTACGTCTGTCCTCGGTGTTTGGAATGGCGTCTCTTACTTATTTGCCGATTTTGTCCGTACTGTGCGCAAATCAAAGATACCCAATGAAAAGCTGAGCCAAACAAAGGCCTACAAATTTTATGTGCTCTGGCTGACATTTCCGCCGATGCTGCTGCATTTCATCGGAAAGCCGGTCGGATTAATCATTGTTTATGGTGCACTGGGCTCGCTTTTCATGCCGTTTTTAGCGATTACGCTGATGTGGCTGCTTAATTCGAAAAAGTACGAAGGCCCAAAAAACCGCAACCACTGGCTGGCAAATACCGGCCTTGCATTATGTGTCGTCCTGTTTATCATCCTCGCGGTTAATGAGCTAATTGGATTTTTCATTTAGTTTACCACCTGTATTCAGGGCATACTGATAAAACACAAGTGACCCGCACGTTTTCATTCATACTGAAAAAAGCGGCTGGCCTCCATTACGGAGGCAGCCGCTTTTTTCTATACCTGATTGTTTACTTTTTCCAGCTGTTTCGCCCTTATATCGTTTTGCAATACACTGTGCTTATAACCGTAAGCGAAATAGATCACCATCCCGATTGCAAACCAAACAACGAATCGGATCAAGGTTGCTGGCTGAAGCCCGGCGATTAATGTGCCGCAGCTTAAGATGCCGAGTGCCGGAATAACCGGAACCAGCGGCGTTTTAAACGGGCGTTGAATATCCGGCCGTCTGTAGCGGAGCACAATGACAGCCGCACAAACAATGGCGAATGCAACCAATGTACCGATATTTGTAAGTTCGGCAACGATATGAATCGGTAAGAAACCGGCTGTAAGAGCGGTCACAACCGCAACCAGAATCGTCGAAGTAGCCGGTGTTTTCCGGTTTTCACTGACTTTTCCGAATACCTTTGGCAGCAGGCCGTCACGGGACATTGCAAATAAGACACGCGTCTGGCCGAACATCATCACCAACAGGACGGAAGTGATCCCGCAAATTGCCCCGACGGAGACGAGTGCTGCCCCCCAGTGGATCCCGATTTGCTGCAGCGCATAGGCAACCGGTGCCGATGCAGCTTCCGGCCTGCTGAAAATACTATATTTAACAACCCCTGTCAAAATTGCAGAAACAACAACGTAAAGAACGGTACAAATTAACAATGATGCGATGATCCCGCGCGGCATGTCCTTTTGCGGATTGCGCGTTTCTTCAGCAGCTGTCGATACTGCATCAAATCCAATGTAGGCAAAAAAGATCACGGCAGCACCGGAGATTACACCCTTAAACCCGAATGGCATAAAAGGATGCCAGTTAGCCGGTTCGACATGCCCGACCGCCAGGACAATAAACAGTAAGATAACCGCCACTTTTATGGCAACGATGATCGCGTTTAAACGCGATGTTTGTTTTACACCGGCGAGCAGCAGCCATGCAATTAAACCGATAATCAGAATCGCCGGCAGATTCACAATCCCCCCGTCCATCGGCGCCAATGTAATCGCCTTTGGCAGATGAATCCCGATATTATTGAGCAGGTTGACGGCGTACCCCGACCAGCCGATGGCAACTGTCGCAACCGCAACGCCGTACTCCAATATCAAATCCCAGCCGATGATCCAGGCCCAGAATTCGCCAAGCGCCGCGTACCCGTAAGTATATGCGCTGCCCGCTACCGGTACCATTGCCGCAAACTCCGCATAGCAAAGAGCGGCAAACGCACATGCAAGTCCTGAAGCGATAAACGAGACCACAAGAGCCGGCCCGGAATAGTTCGCTGCGGCAACACCGGTCAGAACAAAAATGCCTGTCCCAATAATCGCCCCAATCCCCAGCAATGTGAGATCCAGAGAGCTAAGTGCTTTTTTCAACCCTTGTTTGCCCTGTGTTTCTCCTACAAGGGTGCTGATTGCTTTGGTTTTAAAAATCCCCATGTTGAATCCCCCTGATTGTAAAAGTATGATAAGCAAAAATATTATAAGATTATTATACTATTTGTCGAATCTTTTTCAATATAAAAATATAGAAAAATTATAAAATATTTTGATTGTAAGGAATTATTACAATTAAGGATTTTTTTACCGGAAACATTAACAAAACACTTGTAAAGACTGCATACTTTTTTTCGATTTTTAATAGGTCTTCTGACAATCTTTTTTCGAACAAAACCCATATTTCCCTGATTTTCTAACAAATAATCTCATGATGTTGTTAGGCGGTTCGACAATTCGGTTAAAAAACCGGCAATTATTTCACTTTACATTGGCCGCCATCATTCAAACTCCCGCCTCGATATTTTGCTTTTATATGATATAATCAAACTAACGAGGAGGGATTTTATGACAACCCAATTAACGATTGTCAACCATAAACAAACCATAAATGTAAAAATTGAAAGAATGGCTGTTTATTTGCAAAGCAGGATTGTTGAAGCCATAGAGGATAACGGCCGCTGCTGGTACCTGTTTTTTTACAAGGGACAGTACCTCACTTCCACGGCTGCAACAAAACTGAAAAGGCGATCGTTTATGGAACGTGCTTTTCGGGACGGCGTCGTTTTGCAGGCTCCTCATCCGCTCATTGGCCATCTGCTGCACAACCATCAAACCTGTAAAAAAACAGGATTCCAGCATCTTACCGGAAAAATCGAGAAACTCTTTACCCCGCAGGAAACAGCTTTCATTGCCACTTTTTTTGAATCCTTTGTACCTAAAAGAAAACTTTTTGAATATATCCAGGCCATCTTTTATGAATACCGCCGCAACGGCCAATTATTATCCTGTTACCGTATCCTCCGCATCCTGATGGACTTTGCACCGAAGCAAAGCTGGGTCAAACAACTTTCCCGCGACTTGAACTTTATCAAATACGAAAAGCTCTACCAATCCCTTTCACCGGAACTGATCAAAAAAGACAGCCTTTATGCTGAGAAAAAACTGTACGAAGACCTGTCCAATGACGCTTCCTTCCAATCCCTTATCAAACTTTTGCAGCTGCAAAACCGCTGGATAGATGAAACGGCGCTGTGGATCAAACGGACAGCTGAAACATGCGCTGACCGTGATTATGCCGCCCTTTCTGCACTGTTAAATAAACATTTTCCGCAGCCGGATGCCATGCTGGTTATTGAACAACTTTTTCACGCGGCCCCGCGTTGCGAACAGCTGCGGAATGATTTAATCAACTATTACATTGAAACCAAACAGCCGAATAAGATTATTCCGTTTATGCTCGGCCGGAATTTTTCACTGACCGACGTACAGGTTGGGAAGATTGAATCGCTGCTTGAGTCATTGGATGTCGCAGCCGCTGATATGGAAATTGAACCATTAAACCAGCTGGCTCCTTTCTTTGCAGGCCATCCGCAGCTGACGGAAAAATTTCTGCAAACATGTGTGACCCTTTTATTCCGCAGCCACGAACTCCCTTATATTGCCGAATGGCTGCTGCCGTTTAAAAAGCCGCTCGGAAGCCTGCCGGTGATCCGCAAAGTCGAAAAAATGCTTGAAATTGCCGATGATCCCGACCACCAATCGGAACTTGGGGAACTGTACTATCAATTTAAACAATATGACAAAGCCATTGACTGTTTCAGCTGGGAAATGGAATTAAAGGGCAGCGACCCGAATCCGGTCAAATGGCTTTCAAAGATTTATAATGAAATGGGCATGAAATCTGAATATAAGGCCTATCAAAATTTGTATATTGATATGGAAAAAAGGCGGGCGTAAAAAGAGCAGCCCTAATGAACGTTCAAAAAACCAGATGAAATCATAAGCGGCGGTGAGCACATCCTTATTTGCGTGTTTCACCGCTTTTTTTGCAGCCGTATTCCACCTTTTCAGCAGCCCTTCCTGCTAAATGCTGCTTTTTTTGTATGCATGGCATTTGAAAAATCGCTTGCAGCGGCAGTCCCGTTCATTTCCAGCCCCCCTTCCAATGCCCTCCTATTGATTTTTCGACAAAATCGCCTATAATAAAACATGTATCATTCAATTGAATAAGAAAATCCTCATCACAACCGATGGGGTAGAGGTCGCAACTTTTATGAGTAAACTGGACGAGACACGGGTATGGTTTAGGACTCCAGCCGAAAGGAAAAGCTGCCGAAATATGGTGAAAGACCCGGTTTGCCATGTTGGGGCTGTTTCCGAACAGGAACAGAACTGTCACATCTGCTCTGCCAAAGCAAATGTGTTGAGCTATCTTCGGAAGGTATGATGGAGGGTATATGCTTTGATGCCGCAGTCTCCATGACAGTGGCATTTTTGTTTATTCCCTGCTCCTTCCTATTTAAAAAGGAGTGTATTTATATGGAAGAAACGTATCAAAGCCAAAAGCAGCCTGCTGCCGGCACGATTGCAATATCGAAAACCGGGGAAGTCACGGACTTGAAGCGAAAATTGAAATCACGCCATTTGACGATGATCTCCCTGGGCGGATCTATTGGTACCGGGCTTTTTCTTGCAAGCGGCGGTGCGATTCATTCGGCTGGTCCGGGCGGCGCGCTATTGGCCTATTCTTTAATCGGCGTTATGGTTTTCTTCTTAATGACAAGCCTGGCAGAAATGGCGGCATATATGCCGGTTGCCGGAACTTTCAGCACGTATGCAACTAAGTTTGTCGATCCATCACTCGGATTTGCGCTCGGCTGGAATTACTGGTACAACTGGGCCATTACGATTGCAGCCGAATTATCGGCAGCGACCATTATTATGAAATTTTGGTTCCCGCATACGCCATCCATTATTTGGAGCGCGGCTTGCCTGGTCATTATGTTTTTACTCAATTATTTATCTGTAAAAGGGTTTGGGGAAGCGGAATATTGGTTCTCTATTATTAAAGTTGTAACAGTCATTGCCTTTATTATAATGGGCGGGCTTATGGTTTTCGGGATTATGGGCGGCAAAACGATTGGCTTCCATAACTTCACCATTAGCGACGGCCCGATCCATGGCGGTTTCCTGGCTGTACTTGGAATCTTCATGGCGGCCGGTTTTTCTTTTCAGGGAACCGAACTGCTCGGTGTGGCAGCCGGCGAAAGCGAAGATCCGGAAAAAAATATTCCGCATGCCGTTAAACAAGTATTTTGGAGAATCCTGCTCTTTTATGTTCTTGCCATTTTTGTGATCGGCCTTTTGATCCCGTTCACTGATTCAAAATTAACAGCCAGCGATATTACAATGAGCCCATTCACGATTGTGTTCCAGCGTGCCGGAATTGCATTTGCAGCTTCGGTTATGAATGCGATTATTTTGACGGCCGTACTGTCTGCCGGTAACTCCGGAATGTACGCTTCAACGAGAATGCTATGGGATCTGGCACGCAATGGCAAAGCGCCGAAATTTCTTGGCAAACTGAATAAAAACGGTGTGCCGGTTAATGCATTAATTGTCACATCACTTGTTGGGACATTGGCTTTCCTGGCTTCATTCTTTGGTGACGGCGCCGTTTATAACTGGCTGCTGAACGCCTCCGGGATGTCCGGCTTTATTGCCTGGCTCGGAATTGCCATCAGTCACTACCGTTTCCGCCGTGCTTATGTGGCACAGGGCAAGGACCTGAATGATCTGCCTTATAAATCGAAGTGGTTCCCGTTCGGCCCGCTTTTCGCTTTTGTGGTTTGTACAATCGTGGTGCTCGGCCAAAACTATTCTGCTTTTATAGGCGATCATATTGACTGGCAAGGTGTGCTGATTTCTTATATCGGGCTGCCGATCTTTTTCATGGTTTGGCTTGGTTATAAATTTGCAAAGAAAACCAAATTCGTTGCTTTAAAGGACTGTGATTTAGAAAGAAATCATTAATATAGAAAAAACCCGCGGTATTTGTGCCGCGGGTTTTTTTATGGAGTAAAGGCTTGGACTTCGTTCTACCTGCCGTTCCTTTCCACGAAAAAGCGGCGGTCTCCTCTATCCTGAGTTTGCCGCCGTTTTTTCTTTATCTCTTAACCGTAAATCATTCTTTTGCCAATGCAGCCGATTGCCTCGGTTGGGCTTTACTTGTTGTCTGGTCATCTTCCCCCTGTTTTGCGCGTTTGATAAAGAAAGCAAGGATAAACGCAACAGCGGCAATGCCGGTTGCAACCAGGAAAGCATCATTGATCCCTTCCAGCGTAGCTTTCAAGGTGATTTGTTGCTTCATTTCAGCCATGGAAGCTTTCGTTGGCGCCGAAGTTAAATGAGCCATTGCGTCTTTCGCCAGCTCCGTTGCATGCGTTTTGGTGCGCGTAGACATAATGGTCACCAAAAGCGCTGTGCCAATCGCACCGGAAACCTGGTTTAACGTATTGTTCATGGCTGTTCCGTGCGGATAAAAGCGTGTCGGAAGCTGGTTCAGGCCATTCGTCGAGACTGGCATCATCACCATTGACATCCCAAAACTGCGGATGGAATACAGCAAAATCAGATGCAGATAAGTCGTGTGCATTTCGAGCTTGCTGAACATAAAGGTGGTCACGGTTACGATCGCAAGGCCCAGCACCGCGAGCACACGGCCGCCGAATTTATCAAACAGCCGCCCGGTAACCGGCGACATAAAGGCCATAATGATTGCCCCCGGTAAGAGCAGCAAACCGGCGTTCAGCGGTGAGATGCCGCGAATATTCTGCACATAAATTGGCAAAAGCAGCATTCCCGAGAACAATGCCATGTTGACAACCATCGTAATCACCGATGACAAAGCAAACATCGGATACTTAAATACCCGGAAATTCAGCATTGGATTTTCCTGTTTTTGCTGGCGGATAATAAATACCAATAAAGCAGCAGCACCGATGATAAGTGTCACGTAAACGTGCGGACTGCTCCAGCCTTTATCGCCGGCAGAACTGAATCCGTACAATAGGCCGCCGAATCCAAGGCTGGATAATAACAGCGATAAGATATCGAGATGCATATCGACTTTGCCTTTTTTGTCTCTCAGCATGAAGAACCCAACCAGCAGCACAACAATTGCGATCGGCGCAACGAAATGGAACAGCATTCGCCACTCATAATGCTGGATAATCCAGCCTGATAACGTCGGTCCAATTGCCGGTGCAAACATCAGAATCAAGCCGAAGATCCCCATTGCGACGCCGCGTTTTTCAATCGGGAAGCTGATCAGCATGACATTCATCAGTACCGGCATTAAGATGGAAGAACCGGAAGCCTGCAGCATGCGGCCAAGCAATAGAACTGGAAAAGCATTGGCCAGCCCGGCGCAAATGGTCCCGGCTGTAAATAAGATCATGGCCGCAAGGAATAAGCGGCGGACAGAATATTTTTGAATCAGAAAAGCAGTGGTTGGGATCAAAATCCCGTTTACAAGCATATACCCTGTTGTCAGCCACTGGACAGTAGACGGCCCTACATCCAGATCCTTCATAATCGAAGGCAGGGCAATATTAAGAAGTGTGTTATTTAAAAAAGCAATAAAAGCTCCTATCATGAGCACAATAATCATCCCGTACGGGGGACGCTGTTTTGTATGTTCCACTCTATCTCCTCCTCGACATCCCGTTCATTCTTTTGTAGTCATTTCGCATAACCTACATATTATACCTCTCGTTCATTTTTTGCAACCAAATAATATGATAGGTCGAAAAAGATTGTAACTGCAAGTGATTTGCTGTACGATATTTTTATACATTGAGTCCAATTTTTCAAAAGGGGATTTTCTATGAGGGACAGAAAAGCACATGTTATCAAGATCGCCCATCAGCTGTTTATGGAGAAAGGCTTCCAGGCGACATCCATTCAGGATATATTGGAACGCAGCGGAATCGCAAAAGGTACATTTTACAATTACTTTTCCTCCAAAAACGAATTGCTAATCGCGCTTTTGGAAACTGTTTATATGCAGCTTGAGCAGGATCGTGATGCATTGCTGCTTGGGCAGGACCCTGCCGACATTGAAATTTTTGTAAAGCAAGTGGAAATGCATCTGCAAAAAGACGAGGCAAACCAGTTCATTTCCTTATACGAGGAAGTCTTTTTTTCAAACGACCAGGAACTGAAAGATTTCATTAAACTGGCCCACCGTAAAATGATCTATTGGCTGTACAGGCGGTTCATTGACCTTTTCGGGGAAAATAAAAAACCGTATTTGCTCGATTGTGCGATTATGTTTACAGGTATATTACAGCAAAATCTGAAATTCCAGGGGGCAGTGGAACATCATCTGACAGATATCCGGCAAATTATCCGCTATAGTGTGAAACGGATGGAAAGCATTGTCGAAGATGTAGCAGCAACCGGTGATCAGCTGCTGCAGCCGGAAATTGCTGAAAAATGGTTTCCGGACAAAGGAAGCACCAGCCAAATTCCGGCCCAAACCGTGAGTGAAACAATCGCGGATTTGAAGAGGGCATTTACCGGCCATGCCCGACAGCCAAAATTTATCGAGCTGCTGGATTTTATTCAAGATGAACTTACCCGTAACCCAAAGCCGCGCATATTTTTACTTGAAAGTGCGCTTGCATCTTTGGAAAAAGATAAGGACTGCTTTGAAAAACAACAATTTGATAAACTGAAACAGCTGGTATCTACGTTTACAGATGCAGAAAAATCGCTGATTTGACCTCTCTATAAAGGGCTGCCCGGGCAGTCCTTTATATTATTGTCAGAAACTTTTATATTCACCTTTTAAACTAAAAAAGTATGAAATTTCTTCCTTATTTGAGCGGTGAAACCGTTTTATTCTACTGGTGATTACACTTGTTTAATAGAAATTCCAGCTAAATTAGATCGTTTTCTATATGGGCAAAAAGTCAATGTTTATGCGGCTTTTGCCTTTTTTCATTATCTAAAATTAATATAATTATGCGATTTTGGTAATAATTTTACCTTTATTTTTTAGTTCTTTTACGTTAATATTAGTTTTATCGTGTTCAATTTTCGATATCATTCAAGCACTTATTTTTCAGTTAATTCAAGGTATTATGTTAATATGCTTTGTCATTGCAAATCAACGAGGAGGATCATAAATGGCAATAGATAGACAGAAAATCCTAGACACGGTACCCCAGACAGGATTTTTTGGACATCCTAAGGGGTTATCCACACTATTTTTCACAGAGTTTTGGGAGAGATTTTCCTACTATGGAATGAAAGGTATCCTCATTTACTACATGTACGACAAGCTGACAAACGGCGGACTTGGGTTGGATAAGACCACCGCTGCTTCTATCGTTTCTATATATGGTGCGCTTGTCTATATGTCAGGGATTATTGGCGGCTGGATTTCAGACCGGTTTCTGGGTTCCGCGAAAACGGTCTTCTACGGCGGGGTCCTGATTATGTTCGGGCATATCGTTTTGGCGATTCCGGCTGGTTTTCCGGCATTGATTATTTCGATGGTTTTAATTGTGCTTGGGACAGGACTGTTAAAACCGAATGCCGCTTCAGCAGTCGGGGAACTATATGGAGAAAAAGATTTACGGCGCGATTCCGGCTTTAGCATTTACTACATGGCCGTAAACTTTGGAGCATTGATTGCGCCGCTTATTGTCGGTACGATCGGGCAAAAATATAATTACCATCTTGGATTCAGCATTGCGGCTATCGGGATGTTTTTTGGTTTGGTGATGTTTGCCGTAACGAAAAAGAAAAGCCTCGGTCTTGCAGGTTCAATTGTGCCCAATCCATTAACGCCGGAAGAAAAGAAATCTTCTCTTACTAAAATTGGACTGGGAACCATCGCACTCATCATTATCCTGGCTATTACGATTCCTACAAAAATATTAAATCTCAATCGGTTTATTGGTTTAATTAGTATTCTTGGATTTTTGATTCCGGCATGGTATTTGGTTATGATGTATTTCAACAAAAAAACAACAAGTGACGAACGTTCACGATTGCTTGCATACATTCCATTATTCATTGCATCCATTGTATTCTGGGCAATTGAAGAACAAGGTGCCAGCTTGCTTGCCGTCTATGCGGCCGAGCGTACGCAGTTGGATTTCGGCGGTTTTCACATTCTGCCGTCCTGGTTTCAAACTTTGAACCCATTGTTTATTGTCATTTTTGCACCGGTTCTCGCATCATTATGGGTAAAATTAGGCAACCGCCAGCCATCAACCCCTGTGAAGTTCTCATTCGGCCTGATTTTTGCAGGGCTTTCTTTCATGATCATGATGGCCCCGGCCTATTTCAACGGCTCTGAATCACCCGCAAGTCCAATGTGGCTTGTACTCAGCTATTTGCTGGTCGTGATCGGGGAACTTTGCTTATCGCCGGTTGGATTGTCTGTATCCACGAAACTGGCTCCGGCGGCATTCTCGGCACAGATGATCAGCCTCTGGAACCTGTCAGATGCTGCGGCACAAACATTGAATGCCCAGCTTGTAAAAATGTATGATGCCAGCCACGAAGTCATGTACTTCGGGATTGTCGGGCTTGTATCAGCAGTCCTCGGCATATTGCTGCTGTTCTATTCTCCGGTGATTAAAAAGTTAATGAGAGGCATTAATTAACTTTCAAATGGATGCAAAAGGCAGGCCCCCGGTGCCTGCCTTTTGATTTGCGCGTTATAGTCCTGTAAAAACGGCTGGCGTACGATTGGAAGATTTGGTATAGGATAAAAAAGCGGTGAGGCACTGCCAACAGCAGATACTCACCGCTTTTTTTCATTCCACAGTGCCCTCACCGGCATCACCGTTTTTCTTTAGACCTTGTTCTTTTTTGTCAGCAAGTAAGCCCCAACAAGGATAATAAACCATACCGGTGTAACAAACAAGGCCATCCGCGTATCCTCTGCAAATCCAAGTACAACGAGCACAAAAACAAAAAATGCAAGCACGATCCAGTTGGCATAAGGAGCAAATGGCATTTTAAACGGGACTTTCGCTGCTTCTTCGGGCCTTTTTTTCCGGAAGCGGAGATGGGCAACCAATATCACGCCCCATACCCATATAAAGCAGATGGTCGCAATGCTGGTTACAAGTGTAAAGACCTGGTCGGGAAGAAAATAGTTCAGTACAACCCCAACAAGCAGCACTGCCGTTGAGCCAAGCAGCGCCGGCGCCGGAACATTGCGTTTGTTCAATTGTCTGAATACTTTTGGTGCTTTGGCTTCCTCCGCGAGGGTAAACAGCATCCGGCTTGTACTGAAAATGCCGCTGTTGCAGGAAGATGCAGCAGACGTTAATACCACAAAGTTAATGATCCCCGCTGCAGCCGGAATCCCGATATCCGTAAATACTTTTACAAACGGGCTTGCCTTTGGATCTACTAAGTTCCATTGGTAAATGGACATGATCACGAACAAGGCGCCAATGTAAAATATCAAAATCCGAAACGGAATCTGGTTAATGGCTTTCGGCAGCGTTTTAGCCGGATCTTCTGCTTCCCCTGCCGTCACGCCGACGAGTTCAATGCCGACAAATGAAAAGACGGCCATCTCAAAAGCGAGAATAAAACCCTTGGCGCCGTTCGGGAAAAATCCGCCTTCGTTCCAGAGATTGGCAAACGAGGCCTGGTTGCCGTTGCTTTCAAAGCCGATAAATACAAGCACAAATCCAACCACAATTAATGCAATAATAGTCACGACTTTAATCAATGCAAACCAAAACTCAATTTCACCGAAAGCTTTTACTGTCGCAATATTGATGAGAAACAGGACAATGACACAAATTAATGCCGGAATCCATTGCGGTATATGCGGCGCCCAGAATTTCACATACATACCGACAGCCGTAATTTCTGCAATTCCGGTGACAATCCAGCAAAACCAGTATGTCCACCCGGTTATAAAGCCTGCCCACGGCCCGATAAACGTTTCCGCAAAATGTGTAAAAGAGCCTGTTGTCGGCCTGTAAACCAGCAGTTCTCCGAGTGCCCTCATCATAAAAAAGAGCGCAACGCCGATAATCAAATACACCAGCAAAATCGACGGCCCCGCGAAGTGAATCGATCTCCCCGCTCCCAGGAATAGCCCGGTCCCAATGGCGCCGCCGATTGCGATTAATTGAATATGGCGGTTTTTCAAGCCGCGTTCCAATGTATGTTCATTATTTTCTGTCATGCGATTCTCCCCTCCTCATTGAAAAGATGCCTTAGAACGGTTATCTTTTCATTCAAACTTAATTCTTTTCTCTCTAGTGCTGCCAAAAGTCCCCGACTAAATGATTATATCATTCAATTCCGACAGCTGCATGCATTCCCCGGGCATCGTGCAAGTGAAGGCAAAAAAAATTGCCCCTCTGTGAAGGACAATATCATATGTGCCGCTTCTTTCTTTGCCTATCGATGCGTAAAAAGCCGGCTCCTTTGTTAAGAGCCGGCCTCTTGTCATTTAAACCAGATTGTTTTTTCTTCTGCAGGAATTCTTTGTGCTTTGATGTCCATCTCTCTTTTTGGATAACCAACATAGATAAGGCCAACAATTTTATCAGCAGCTTCAAGCGATAAATAGTCTTTCAGCTCCGGTGCATAGGCGATATCCCCGGTTCTGACGATGGTAGCCAAACCTTGCTCTGTTGCATAAAGCAGCAGATTTTGGATGGCACAGCCGGCGGCAACGGTCTCCTCAATTTCAGGTACTTTACCGGACGGGCTTACCGCTACAACGATCATCACCGGCGCTCTCAACGGGCCTTTCCGGGCTTTTTCAACCTTTTTCGCTGCTTCTTCTTCACTCAAGCCTTCCGTGTTTCCGGCTGTAATACGCGCCATTTCCTCGCCTAATTTCACGCGTCCTTCTCCTTTTACGACGCGGAATTTCCAAGGTTCGGTTTTTTTATGGTTTGGTGCCCAGGTTGCGGCTTCCAGTAATCCTTGAATGACCTCATCCGGAACATCTTTTTCAGCTGTCACCCCGATGGAACGGCGTGATTTGATCAGATCCAAAACTCCCATGTCCATTCACTCCTAAACAACATTGATATACTAAGTATATGCTAATCAAACGGGATCTTCAAAAATAATATTTTTCTGTATAAAATAAATTAAACTTTGCTACTCTGTTGTCTGCTGCCAAAAGTAGCCATCATGCAAATTGACGCAAGATCCCGGTGTAAAAATTTAAGTTCATTTGAAAGGGTCCGGTCACTTAAAAATTTCACTGATTTTTTGAACATCTGCCCCGGTAAGTGCTACGTCCAACGTTCGCAGATTGTCGATGACCTGTTCAGGTTTTTTTGCACCCGGAATAACCGCATCAATCGAATTTTGTGCAAGGTACCAGGCCAGTACAATATGGGACACATCCACCCCTTTTTCTTTTGCGATCCCGCGGAGGCGGTCAACTTTTTCCAGGTTGCGGATGAACGTCTCACCCTGGTACATTGGATTCTGCGCACGGCTGTCCTCAAATTTTGTATCTTTCGTATACTTTCCGGCGAGCAGACCGGCTGCAAGCGGAAAGTACGGGATAAACGAAATTTGATGTTCAGCTGTATAAGGCAATAATTCTTCTTCCGCCTGGCGCTTGAATAAATTATACTCCGATTGCAATACGTCAACATAACCGTCTTTGTTCGCTTCTTTTAACTGTTCAATTGAAAAATTGGAAACACCGATAGCACGGATTTTCCCTTCATCCTTCAGTTCTTTCAGCGCACCGACTGCTTCATCTTTCGGTGTGCTTTCATCAGGGAAGTGGATATAAAACAAATCAATATAATCGGTTTGCAGCCGTTTCAAACTGCTTTCAACCGCAGCTTTTAAAAATGCGGGCGAGTTATCGAATACGATTTTACCGTCCACAAATTTATGCGCGCCTTTCGTTGCGAGCACCACTTTGTCACGCCCGCCTTTTTCTTTCAGCACCTCACCGATCAATTCTTCAGAACGCTCCGGCCCGTATATATAGGCCGTATCAAGGAAGTTGATGCCATGGTCAAGCGCGGCACGCACCACATCTTTCCCGGTTTCTTCATTCAGATTCGGATAAATATTATGGCCGCCGACTGCATTTGTTCCGAGGCCAACCGGATTCACATACAATTCCGTTTTTCCAAGCCTGGTTTGTTTTTCCACTATAATACCGCCCTTCATGTTAGTTTCACCATTATGATACCAAAAGCATAAGCCATGCAAAAATATTTTGGCTTTCTTTATACAGGCACATACGCGGCATCGTTGAATACATATGGGTGAGTGGAAAGAAAAAAGGAGCATTCCTGTTAGAAGGATTTTCGGGGACTTGAATAAAAAGAGCCCTCTTGGTATGATGCGGGGTGTCAAATCTGCAAGAATTGACCCCTAATTTGTAACCAAGGAGGACTCCATAATGGATTTTAAACAAAATCAGAAAATTAATCAAGTCACCGAACAAACACTTGTGGTGGGAATCGATATTGCCAAGCGGACACACTACGCTTGCTTTGTAGATGACCGCGGACGAGTGCTCCATAATTCATTTTCTGTGTCCCAAGCAAGAAATGGATTTGAACTGTTCTATC
>NZ_KB893988.1 GCF_000374345.1 Heyndrickxia acidiproducens DSM 23148 | reverse complement strand
ATGATCCCGACACGGTCTTTGCCGATAACCGTTAAAATGGCTTTCATGTTACCCACTCCAATTCGTAAAAAAATTCATACTTCCACTATCACAGATTTTTGCATGCTTGTCCATGACCATTTCTGGAAATTTGCCGAAAAGTAAAGTGAAACTTCCATCAGTGGGGTTTTCCTTCATCCCCCACTGATTAGAAAATGAACAAAGGCTAAGAACTCAGGCGTCCTGTTGCAACGCCTCCTGCGACCTGCTTCCTGCAGGCCTAACCAATCGGACCTTTACGGGCAGTTTGATCTTCCACCTATCCTTCTTCGTACCTTGAATCTTGAGGTGGGAGTCTTACTGCCCGTTATGTTGGGATAAAGAAGTGTGTCAAAACGTGAAAAAACCGGACCATCGCCAAGGATGGTACCGGTTCTGCGGGGGGCCGGGCAGGAAAACTGCTGTTTACCCCGATTATTTCTCTTCACTGTAGCTTTCAATCATGTTTGCAATATGCGTATAGGCGCCTCCTGCAGCAAGCGCACCGCCAACGAGAATGGCTTCGGCAAGTTGTTCCTCTGTTGCACCGGCTTTTTGTGCCGCTTTTGAGTGGAAGTCAATGCAATATGGGCACTGCGTAACATGTGCGACGGCAACGGCAGCCAGTTCTTTGACAAGTGCGCTCAGTTTTCCCGCTTTCAATGCTGCAGCACCGAAAGCACTGTAGGCCTGGTAGCCGTCTTTTGCCAGCCGGTTCATATTTGCCAATTTTTTCGTATTCGATTTTTTATAGATTTCGTCATCGGAATCTTCAATCAGAGCCAGCTGCATGTGGACACTATGGGAGACTGTCCCGCCAGCCTCCAGTGCGGCTGCAACAAATGCCGCTTCTGCTAACTCTTCTAAACTTGCACCCGCCGCTTTTGCTTTTTTCGTATGGATATCGAGGCAGTACGGGCATTTTGTCGCGTGGGCCGCGGCCACTGCGATGATCTCTTTATCTTTGTTTGAAACAGCCCCGTCTTTAAACACTTCAGCATTAAAAGTTCCGAAAGCGCGGGCTTGTTCCGGTGCCAGTTCATTCAGCTTTGAAAGATGGTGCAACAGACTTTTTTCATATAGTGACATCACTGATTCTCCTTTACCAATTGGTTTACTGTGTTTTCCTCATTATAGCCCTTCTTCCGTAAAAATAACATGAATCCGCCTTCTTCATTGCTTCTTCATAAAGTGAAACTTCCATCAGTGGGGGTTTTCCTTCATCCCCCACTGATTAGAAAATGAACAAAGGCTAAGTACGCAACGTCCTGTTGCAACGCCTCCTGCGACCTGCTTCCTGCACGCCTAACCAATCGGAACTTTACGGGCAGTTTGATCTCCCACGCCTATCCTTCTTCGTACCTTGAATCTCGAGGTGGGAGTCTTACTGCCCGTTAAGTTGGATAAATATGTTAAAATGAATGGTAAATCATACGACAGGACGGTGAGAAGATGGGTGGATTTGATTTTGATACTGTCATAAAGAGGGAAAATACCGCTTCTGTGAAATGGGAGCAGGTGAAACAAGTTTTCGGACAGGAAGATGTGCTGCCGATGTGGGTAGCGGATATGGACTTTAATCCGCCGCACCAAGTCGCTGAGGCGATTAGAAAAAGGCTTGATCATGAAATTTTCGGTTACAGTTTTATCCCGGATTCCACCGGAGAAGCCATTCAAAACTGGTTGAGAAGCCGGCACGGGTGGGAAATCAACCCGGCGTGGATCGCCTACTGCACCGGAGTCGTACCCGCGATCAGTACGGCGATTCAGGCCTTCACAGAACCTGGCGATAAAGTATTGCTGCAATCGCCTGTGTATCACCCGTTTTTCCATATGGTGGAAAAGAATGGCCGGGTTGTTGCCAATTCGCCGCTTATATTGGAAGACGGCCGCTATGAAATTGACTGGGAACAATTTGAAGCACGGCTGAAAGAGGGCGCCAAGCTGTATTTAAACTGTAACCCGCATAATCCGGGCGGCCGGGTCTGGGAAAAAGATGAACTGGTAAAAATGGCTGATCTTTGCGCGCAATACGGCTGTTTATTTTTATCCGATGAAATCCACTCAGATCTCGTCTATAAGCCGTATGTCCACACACCGATTGCATCGCTCGGCGAAAAGTACCGCGACATGACAATTACCTGCATTGCACCGACCAAAACATTTAATCTGGCCGGGTTAAAAGCTTCCGCCGTGATCATCCCGAATCCGAAGCTGCGCAAATCGTTTCAGGACGTACAGGCAGTAAATGGAACAGCAGCGTTGAACACGTTCGGAATTATCGGCATGGAAGCCGCTTACCGTTACGGTGCAAGTTGGCTTGAGGAACTGCTTCAATATTTAGCGGAAAACATTGAGGTTGCAGCTCATTTTATTAAGGAACGGCTGCCTGTGATCTCTGACATGAAAACAGAAGGCACATATTTAATGTGGCTTGATTGCCGCGGGTTTCATTTAACTGAAGAGGAGTTGAAAGAGCGATTATGGAAAAAGGCAAAACTCGGGGTTGAGATTGGCAGTAAATTCGGTCCCGGCGGTGAAGGATTTATCCGCATGAATATCGCCTGCCCGCGCGAAACGCTAATGGATGGTTTATCGCGGCTGGAGAAGGCATTTTCATAATGAGAAAGAGCCCGGGTGCGAAAATGCCCGGGCTCTTTACTTTCCAATCGTCCTTAAAACCGTTATATGGTTTTCAAAACATCTGCAATCGGAGTGTCACCGGAAACCAGATCAAACGCCCGGCGGTAAGTATTGGGCTCATTCAGGCTTGCCACAATCGTGCGTGCCACATCTTCACGCGGTATTGTGCCGCGTGTCAGGTTTTCTGCAGCTGTCACTTTTCCTGTCCCCGGTTCATTCAGCAGCCCGCCTGGCCGGATGATTGTGTAATTTAGCGGGCTTGCTATTAACACCCGGTCTGCATAGTGTTTCGCTACGTAATACGGTTTAATCGCTTCACTCCAGTTTTCGCGATGATGTGCCTGCAGGGCGCTTACGATGATAAAGCGCTCAATTCCTGCTTTTTCTGCTGCCTCCATCGTTTTCACAGCACCATCAAGGTCGACAAGAAGCGTCTTATCCGCCCCCGTCTTACCGCCTGAGCCTGCCGTGAAAACAACGGCATCGCAGCCTGCTGCTGCATTTGCGATTTCCTCCACGGTTCCCTCAAGATCAGCTAACACCGTTTCTATGCCTTTTTGCTTAAAAGCTTCCGCCTGTTCCTGTTTTCTCACCATCGCGCGCGGTGAGTGGGTTCCGCTGTTTTGCAGTAAATCAACAAGAATTTTGCCAATTTGGCCGTTTGCGCCGGCAACGAGTACTTTCATTTTTGAATTTCTCCTTTTTGTTTATTATTATTTCAGATGCACGGATGAGAATCAAATGATCAGGGAGGAATTTACGAGAGGAAGTGCCGGGAATGATAGGAATCCGCAAAAAAGCCCTTCGTTTTTCGAAAGGCCTTTATTACGGGTATTAAAGAGAAAGCGCCCTTTTACATGTCTCTCACGGTTACGCCTTGTTCGGAAACATTCAGTTCGAGCGGCAGAATTCCAGCTGTTTCCCACTCCCCATATAACCGGGGAATCAGATCCTTTTCCTCAACAAAAGCGATACCGCAGTCTCCTCCGCCTGCACCCGAAGATTTGCCGGCTCCGTATTTTTCGGCGATCCCGGATAGCTTCCGCAGGCCGGCTGTTTCAATTTCGACATCAGCGTATGCTCCGAGATGCTGCAGGGCGCGGCGGTTTGCTGCCATACCCGCCATCACCTGCCCGGCATCCAGCTTGTTGAAGCCTTCCACAAGTTGGGCTACTGCCGCTACGCTTTCCTGTAAAAAAAGCCCGTAAACTTCCGGTTGCTTTTCCCGAACCAGCCCAATATTCTCAACCATCGGGCCGGTTGCTGCGGCTTTTCCTGTCCAGCCAACGCATAAGTGTAAATTTGGAGGCGGCGTTAAAGGGGGGATAGAAAGGTAAGGCCAGGATGCTTCAAGCAGTTCGCTTATTTTTTTCACTTCACGAAGCCGGGCAAAGACCCAATCCGGACGAAAAGCCTTGTAGTGGATCCAGCCGCCGTAAGTGGAGGCTGCCAGATCTGCCCCCGATCCGTTTCCCTGTGTTTTCAAATGGGCGATACTTGCCAGTTTATAAATCATATCCTTTGTCGCCGGCAATTCACGGCGATGAATATGCAATAGTGCGGCCAAAACAGAGACCAGAATTGCCGCACTTGAACCGAGCCCGTATTTTTTCCCCGAAGCCGCGTCATCCAATTCGCTTGTAATCGTTAGATGCAGCGGGCGCGGGGAAAGTGATTTTTCTCTGGCCAACCGGGTGAATACGGATAAGGCATTGGCAATGAAACGGAGCCGCGGATCCTCCCGGCTGAATTGAACCGAATCGCCTTCCGTGTGCCAAACCACCTCTTCAATTCCCAGCTGGGGCAGCGACAAGACATTCTCGCTGCTATCTTTGGCATCCACCGTAATATAGCGATCCACCGCCGCCACAACGGCGGGCTGTCCAGGTTCAATCACAGCGTATTCACCGGCGATCATCAATTTCCCCGGCGCTTTTACCTGATAATGAATGGGTGACATCAGTTTCATCTCTTTCCTAATTTTAACTGGTGAACGATTGGATAAGTGCCTTTACCTTCTACGCAAACGGGCCATAGCTGATGCCGGGCCCCGGCCGGCAGGTTAAGATCGTTTGTACAGACGGAATCCGCTGCAGAACTTCCAGCACTGTTTTTTCATTTTCGCCTTCGCAAAGCACTTTTACGTTTGGGCCGGCGTCAATGGTAAAGTAGGCAGGAATCCCGCGTTCGCGCAACTTCCAGACTTCGTGCATGACATCGAGCGTAGCGCTTTGCCAATACAAAAATGGCGGGTCGGCCCCGAGTGTTGTTGCATGCATTTTCAAAGCATTGGCTTCAAGCACCTTGCCGAGCAGTTCGAAATCGCGCCGGGCAATCGCTGTTTTTGCCGCCACGAGGTCTTTTTCTGCCGCTTCAAGCCAGCCGGCGTAAAATGGGGAGGTTTCCACGGTGCGCTTCATGCCTTCCCGGCTTGAAATTTTTTTCTGTTCCGGCTCAAGCAGGCAGGAAAGAATACTTAGATCCCAATCTTTTTCTCCGATAATCGGGACGGCATAGGAATCCGTCCCATCCGCTTTTTCACCTTTTTGCCACTCGACAAAGCCGCCGTATATACTGCGACAGGCAGATCCGGAACCTTGGCGCGCGATTTGTGAGAGCGTACGCCCATCTGCTTGAATCCCCAGCGCTTTAACAGCCGCTGCGGCAAGTGCTGCCATGCCGGATGCGGATGAAGCAAACCCGGCTGCAGTTGGCACTTTATTGACGGATTCAATGACAGCATACAGATTTTTTCCGGAAAATGCCCGGATTTTGTCCATAAAGCGGGTGACTTTTGCCATTTCAGACGGCCCCGCCTCTTCACCGTTCAGCATAAACCGATCTTCCGAAAGCACGGGATCAAACGTTACTTTTGTCGTCGTATAAAAGCGATCAAGTGTGATCGAAAGGCTGCTGTTTGCGGGGAGAAAAAGCTGTTCGTCCCTTTTTCCCCAATATTTGATGAGGGCAATATTGGTATGGGCTCTGGCAATTGCCTCCATATGTTTTCCCTCCACTACATTTCTCCTCCCAGTGAAAAATGCCAGGTTTTTGCAGCCCCAGCTTTTTTCAGGGCGCAAGCAATTTTTTCTGCTTTCCGGCTGTTTTCAGCAAGGGCAATGATGCAGCCGCCGCGCCCGCCGCCTGTGAGCTTGGCGCCGAGTGCACCAGCAGCGCGCGCGGTTTCAATCAGGTGATCTAAACCTCTGTCGCTCACCCCTAAAGCCGCAAGCTGGTCCTGCGCAGCATCAAGCAATTTTCCGAGCAGCCCTGCATTTTTTTTGCCAATGGCAGCTTTGACCTCATATACAATTTCTCCGAGCCGGTCAATGGCGTATTTCACGTTTTCAGGTTCGTATTTCTTTTTTTCCCGAATTTCCTGGACAGCCAGAAAGGTATCGCCGTAGCGGCCGGAATCAGCGACAATCAGGTAATGCGGCAGGTGGATCGGAAACGGCCGGATGGTTTTTCCTTTTTCAAACCAGATTGGGTGTTCATTTGTTTCCGCGATCATGTCAATGCCGCTCGGGCTGCCATGGGCGTACGTTTCTGCAATTTGAACAAGTGACAACAATTTTTCACGGGGTACCTTTTGGCCAAAAAAGGCGTACAAGCTGCGGACAAGTGCAATCGCAACGGCCGCACTTGACCCAAGGCCGCGGCCGATCGGGATTGAGGACCGCAGCTCGATTTCTATATCTTCCAGCGGCTGATTTAGCGCCTGTAATGTTGCTTTTGCGCAGGCCGCAATGCCTTCCATTTTCGGCGGGACTTCATCAAGGATCCCGCTGTAGTAGCGGCAGTTAATGGTGAGCGGCCCCGGCCTTTGCACAGATACCGCCTCAACCTTTACCTTTGTAAAAGGAACTGCGATCGCCGGCTTCCCGTATACAACCGAATGTTCCCCGACCAGGATCAGCTTGCTGTGCGCAGTCCCCACTGCCGCTTTTTGTGAGAGCTTCATCATTTCTGCATATCCCTCGCTTTCTCCTCATCTTTTCCCTTCTTGATTAGCTTTTAACGAAAAAATAAAATCATCCATGGCGCTAAATATAGACGAAACATCATCTCGTAATTGACACCCCGTTCATGCAGCATTCCGGATACAATTCCAATTCATCTTCATCATACACCACCAGTATTTATCCAGCCAGCGCTTATACAGGCAGACTGGATCCATAGCCAATCCTGGCGCCGATTGGCCTGAGCAAAAACAGTTTTGACGGATCATTCGACACTAAAAAATAATCGCCCATCGTTGTAAAGCTGCTTACAATTAAGGCGATGATCAAACCTTTAAACGAAACGATATCCTCCCAAACTTCGATGAGAACTGTTTCGCAATCAGAATTTTTTTCTATATAAATGAGACTTGCAATTTTCTTCAGTCTTCGGCAATTTTTGCGGCATTACCCATCCATTTTATCGAAAGTCATTCTCATTTTCAACATGTGTGGTTTCTTTTCCGACCAGGATGAACATACTATTAAAAATGGGACAAAGAATAAGTTCTAAAGGTGTTTTATTGCAACGCCTTTATAACCTTATCCTGCAGGCTTGAACGTAATGAATGTAACGGAGGCAGTTGTTTGTGAAAATCAGTGTCATTATTCCTGTTTACAATGTGGAAGCATATTTGGATGAATGCTTGGACAGTCTTATCAACCAGACTTATCCTGTCTATGAAATCATTGCCGTTGATGACGGTTCTAAAGACCGCAGCTGCAAAATCCTTGCCAAATGGACAAAACGGCTGCCCCAGCTGCGGATCATCCGCCAAAAACACAGTGGTGCCCCGGGCGGACCGAGAAACAAAGGGCTTGCGCTTGCCGGCGGCGATTATATCCATTTTCTTGATCCCGATGATTACATTGACCCGAACTTTTACGAAAGCTCAATGGCTTACATCAAACAACATCATCCCGATATGCTGATCACCAAAATTTTAAAATGCAATACCCGGAAAAAATGGGAAATCCAGCTTTTTAAGACGCTCGGCATTTTTAAAGAGAACCGGCTGACCCATTTATTCGAATCAAACAATTTAATTCATAATCTCGGGCCGGCCAATAAAATTTTCAAACGCGAATTTTTGATGCAGAACCGCCTGCAGTTTCTTGAACGCCGGCGCTTTGAAGATGTCCATTTTGTCACTTGCTGCCTGTATTTGGCGAAAAAAGTATATATTAACTGCCAAACACATTATTACTGGCGTAAGCGGGAATCATTGCGCAATCTGTCCATCACACAAAAAAATTTTATGTTCAAGGCGGTTCGCGACCGTGTGTTTATCCATCAGGAAATTGACCGTTTTCTAATGGAGCACGGGCTGCTTGGCCACCGATATATTAAAGACATCCGCGCGGTTTTGGACTTCAACCGGTACGCCAGCAACCTGTACCGGTTTTTGCCACCGTACCAGCGCCGGTTTTTTACACTTGCCAATGAATATTTGGAGACAATTGACGAACGTGCCTTTACTTATCTGCCAAACCGTGAACTCGAGCTCACCCGCCATTTTTTCTTACGGAACCACCTTGATTTCGAATTTGTTGCAACTGCCACCGCGGATCATGGTTATCTTCCCGTTACTGTGGACGAAAACGGCACGCAGCATTTTGATTTCCGCCATTTAAAAGGAAAGTTCCGGTTTGATCATCTTCTTCCTGCTACAATCCCCGTTCCGAAGCATTTAATGCCGGAAAAGGCTGAACTGCTTGAAGCGGATTACTGCCTGCGTTCCTTGTCATTAAAAGGGGTCGGGCAAATCGGCTATTTTCCTCCCAAGTCAAAAGAAGATGCTGCAATGACCATTATCTTACAAAACCGCGCCACAAAAGAAGAACGCTTCTGTCCGGCGGTGACGCATCTTTCTGTAGACAGGCAAATGACATTTGTTGCAGTTGTGGATGCACAGCTGCTCAAGGACTGGCTCAACCAGCAGCAAACGGTTGATCTTTTTCTCCAAATCAAGGTGCATCATCTATCGAAAAAAATCCGTTTGCATACCGTACCCCATGTAAAACTTGGCAATTATGCTTTAAACGGGGAATTATCCGTGACAACATACGGAAACCTTTCGATCGTGCCGATGACAGTTGAGCAGCATGCCAAAGGATTAAGCAGAAAATGGCGGACAGGGCTAAAACTTGGAAGAAGGCGTGCATAGCAGGAGAATTGAAGGATTGGAATATATTGGATTGCATCGTTTTGTTTATTCAACATTCTCCCGGGTAAACAGTAAGGGCAAGGCCAATACACATTAAAGAAGGGACTGGTAAGTTCATGGCAGACTTTACAGCGACTTCATCCTCAGTATTTGGCAGTGCATTTGTCCTCAGGGCAAATGGGACAGTTGTCCGTAACCGATATACTTTCGGGGAAGGCGCTTGTCCACCTACAACTTAAGAATCAAACAGCTTTGATTGCTTTTCGTAAAAGGCGCGGCTCCCGGGGGCCGCGCTTTTTATTTGGGCGTACGCGGCTTGCGGAGTGCCCGTTATGTATGTCTTTTCTCCCGATCTAAGCCCGCGGGTTGGATCTCCTGCAGCGGCGGAAGCGGGAGGGATTGACCGCCAAAACCATCACCGCCACTTTTAATCACAGTTCATCTCCACTTTTCTTCCTTTATTTCTTACTCCGATTCATGTTAGCATAAAGGTATGAATACATGTAATGAAGGAAATAAACGATAATCAGTCTTGCTTTCATAATGGTGAGGTGAACTTGATGAGTGGAATCGTAGGGTATATTGGCAGGCATTCTGCACAGTCCATCCTGCTTGATTGTTTGAAGAAATTGGATTACCGCGGTTATGATTCAGCGGGGATTGCCGTTTCAGATTTGAAGAAAATTGACATCCGCAGAGAAAAAGGGCGCGTTGAGGATCTGGAAGCTTCCCTGCAGCTGGAACCGATACGCCCCGGCTGCCTGGGCATCGGCCATACAAGGTGGGCATCGCATGGGACGCCGACTGTTTCCAACTCCCATCCATTAAGCGATGAAGAGGGACGCTTTTACGTCGTACATAATGGCATTATTGAAAACTACCAGCAACTGAAAAAATTCCTCATTTCCGAGGGCCATCATTTTCAAACTGATACCGATACCGAAGTCATTCCGCATCTTTTGGCACATTTCGATACAGGAAATTTTGAAGAAACGGTTCGTAAAGTGATTCCGCAATTAAAAGGAGCGTTTGCACTGGCGCTGATGTCAACGGCCCACCCGAACCAGATCATCGCGGTTTCGTACGACAACCCGCTGATCATCGGCTTTGGCCAGGGGGAAGCGTATCTTTCCTCCGACATTCCGGCGCTGCTTCCGTACACGAAAGAAACCTATCCCATCAAAAACGGGGAAATCGCCATTTTAACGCAAACGAATGTCGAAGTGAAAACACTTGCCGGTGAGAAAATCGTACCGGAAAAAGTGACCATTCGCTGGAACCATGATGAATTGAGCCTGCAAACGTATGAGCATTTTATGTTAAAAGAAATCACGGAACAGCCGGAAGCGATTAAACGCACGCTCAAGGGGCGCCTGATTGAAAGCGGTGTGGCCATTCCGGAAGTGGAAGCTTTTTTAGAGGAACGGAAGCTGAGCCGTTTTGAAAAAATCACCATTGTCGGCAGCGGCACCTCCCACCATTCCGGCATGATCGGCAAGAAGATCTTGGAAACGATGCTGGATATCCCGGTGGAAGCAGCCATTTCATCGGAATTCAGTTTTGAACATGGCCATTTAAACGATCAACAGCTGGTGATTGCCCTCAGCCAATCGGGCGAGACGGCAGACACGATTTCAGCGTTAAAAGAGGCGAAAAAGTACGGAGCGCCTACCATTGCGATTACGAATTACCGGAAAAGCACACTGGCGCGGAAATCGGACTGTTTGGTTTATACACATGCGGGCCCTGAATTGGCTGTGCCGGCAACAAAAGCCTATACGGCGCAAATAACGGCTTTGATTCTGCTTTCGATTGTTTTAACAGAAAAAACTAACGGTCCGGGCCGCAAAATGGTTCCCGTTTTGCTTGACGCCCTCCACTCGCTTGCCGATGACGTGGAAAAATGCCTGATCATGACACAGGATGCCATCGACCAGTTTGCCCAGGTGACAAATGACCAGGAACATCTCTTTCTGATCGGGCGCGGGCTTGATTATGTGCTTGCACTGGAAGGCGCGCTCAAACTTCAGGAAGTGGCGTATTTACATGCAGATGCATACGCGGCCGGTGAAATGAAACATGGCACAATGGCACTGATCACACCCGGCATTCCGGTGATCGCGCTTGCCACGCAGCAGCATTTGCGCGATAAAGCGATCAACAACATTAAGGAGATTAAAGCGCGCGACGCCTATGTTGTCGGCATTACGACAACCGGTGATGATGAAGTGAGCGCCGTTGTCGATGAAGTCCTGTATATTCCGGAAGCCCATCCTTTCCTGATGCCTATTCTGGCCGCCATCCCGCTGCAGCTTTTGGCCTACTACGCCGGAAAAGTGCGCGGCTATAATGTTGACCGCCCGAGAAATCTGGCCAAAAGCTTAACCGTAGAATAGCCCGCAACTGACAACGCGAAGGAGCCGGGCAGCAGCCTGCTTCTCTTCTGCCCAAACACGCATGGATGCCCATGCGTGTTTTTATTGTATTTTGTTTGTAATCAAGCGGCATTCCAGCTCTTTTTGCATTTTTTCGCCGGCTTTGCATTTGTTAAAATACATTCCTGCACAGTCACATGTTAATATTGAATATCATTTTATATAAAGTATAAATCCCCGAATTTTATTTTGTTTTCCTAACGCAGGCTTGCAACCAACATTGATTTCCATTCTCAATTAGTTTAATTTTTTTATATTAAATGAGAATATAAACTGTTTATTTTTATTCCGCTGTGTTAAAATACAGATAAATTATTTCATGAAAAGTAAATAACCCATACGGAAGAGGTGTGTGCAGTTATGGTGGAGTATGATTATCACCACCTGCCCCATGTCAAAACCCAGACCAAGTCTAAAAAGGCGCTTTGGGCAACACTGTTCTTAACCTTGTTCTTTACGGCAGTGGAAATCATTGGGGGATTGATTTCCCGTTCACTCGCATTACTTTCTGACTCAGCACATATGGCCTCAGACGTTATCGCGCTTCTTTTCAGCATGGTTGCACTTTACTTGGCCACCCGCCCGCCAAACCGTAAATATACATTCGGCTATTTGAGGTTTGAAATTATTGCTTCATTTTTAAACGGGCTCACCTTAGCGATCATTTCAATTTGGATCTTTATTGAGGGAATCAAACGTTTTATCCATCCGCAAACGATTGATTTTATGTGGATGTTTTCAATCGCTTCAATTGGTCTGGTTGTTAATATCGTACTCACCATCGTACTTTACCGCAGTACAAAGGCAGAAGATAATTTAAATGTGAAAAGCGCCCTATGGCATTTTATCGGGGATTTGTTAAACTCGGCAGGTGTTATTCTTTCCGCAATACTCATTTATTTTACCGGCATGAATTTTTTTGATCCGCTGATCAGCATCATCATTGGCGGCGTGATTTTTTACGGCGGCGCCAAAATCATCCGCGAATCATATTTGATTTTAATGGATGCCGTGCCTGAACGTTTTGACCTCGACCGGATTCGCGCCGATATGAACGCCATTGACGGGGTGGAAGATGTTCATGAGATGCATTTGTGGAATATCTCATCCGACCATTGCTCGCTGACTGCCCATATCTTTGTCAAACAGAGCAGCAAGCCGATGTTTGTGATATTAGCGGTGAACCAGATGCTGAAAAACAAATATGGCATCATCCATACAACCATTCAAACCGAAGACCCCGCCATTCATTATCATGGGGAATATGAGAAGTATGGATACCGGAAAAATAATGGCTGAACGGCCGGGAGCATCGTTTTTGCTCCGGAACGGTTTTTCATTCCCCCTATGAACGACCGTGGGCGCGGATTTTCTTCCGGCACAGGCTTTCATTTCCCTTATGAACGACCGTGGGCGCGGATTTTCCTCCGGCACAGGCTTTCATTCCCCTTATGAACGACCGTGGGCGCGGATTTTCTTCCGGCACGGGCTTTCATTCCCCTTATGAACGACCGTGGGCACGGACTTTCTTCCGGCACGGGCTTTCATTCCCCCTATGAACGACCGTGAGCACAGTTTTTCTCCCGGCACGGGGCTTCATTTCCCTTATGAACGACCGTGGGCGCGGATTTTCCTCCGGCACGGGGCTTCATTTCCCCTATGAACGACCGTGAGCACACTTTTTCTCCCGGCGCGGGCTTTCATTCCCCTTATGAACGACCGTGGGCGCGGATTTTCTTCCAGCACGGGGCTTCATTTCCCTTATGAACGACCGTGGGCGCGGATTTTCTTCCGGCACGGGGCTTCATTTCCCTTATGAACGACCGTGGGCGCAGTTTTTCTCTCGGCGCGGGCTTTCATTCCCCTTATGAACGACCGTGGGCGCAGTTTTTCTCTCGGCACGGGGCTTCATTTCCCTTATGAACGACCGTGAGCACAGTTTTTCTCCCGGCGCGGGCTTTCATTCCCCCTATGAACGACCGTGGGCGCGGATTTTCTTCCGGAGCGTGGCTTCACAGCGCCTCTCTTTTTACTTCACAAGGCTCATTTTTTCGTTTCCAAATAAAAGGCAGGCCCTGCTGAAAAGAGCCTGCCTTTTGATCTGCTTATGATTCAAAGTAGTACATAAAACCAATTGCACCAAGACCCGTATGTGTACTGATAATCGGTGTGGTTGCTTCAATTTTCGAATCGTTAAATCCAAATTTTTCCTGGATCAGGTTTTTTATTTTACAGGCGCGGTCGTAAGCTTCCGCATGGGTAATGCCGACGCCCTTTATCGTTTTCCCCTTCACATCATCTGCCAGTTGTTTCAGTAAATAACTGATCACCTGCTTATAACTTCTGGCATTATGGACCGGCGTGTACACTCCGCCTTCAAGGGAGGCAATCGGTTTGATGTGGAGTAAAGATCCCAGCATGGCTTTGCCCTTACCGATTCTTCCCCCTTTTGCCAGATTTTCAAGCGTATCGACTACCACATAGAGGCGGGTATGTGAACGAATCGTTTCCAGCCGCTGTAAAATTTCTTCGACGCTGCTGCCTTCTTTTGCCATAATCGCTGCTTCTTTTACTTGGAAAGCGAGTGCTTTTGAAATATATCTTGAATCGACAACGGTTACCTTTGCCTTTGTCATCGCTGCCGCCTGTTCGGCTGACTGCACCGTTCCGCTCATTCCGCCAGTCATATGGATAGAGATGATTTCGTAGCCTTCCTCATCCAGGCGGTCATATAGTTCAACAAAAGTGCCGGCAGATGGTTGGGAACTTTTCGGAAGTTCTTCAGACTGTTTCATTTTTTCTATAAATTCATCTGGTGTGATATCGATGCGGTCGAGGTAAGTCTTTCCTTCGATTGAGATGGAAAGCGGCACCATTTCAATCTCATATTCTTTCAAAGATGCCTCCGTCATATCAACAGTGGAATCTGTCACAATTTTAATTTTTTTCATGTACGGGCTCCTTTATAGATCATATACTTGCTTTAATCACTGCCATCCCTGCAGAATGTGATTCGTGTGTACCTTCTTCTATTGTAACATCTTTTTACCGCCGCTGCCGGTTTCAACTGTCCAGGCGGGTTTCCGGGGTTTATTTCAACGGGGATATTGGGGAACTTGACATTCGTAAGCGATAACGGTACATTGCAAATAGAAGAAAGTCATGTTAGCGGCAGGTGCAAAAGATATGTTAAAAGAAGACAGATACCGGATAATTATTTCCGCGCTTGAAGAAAAAAATTCCGTAGAAGTGTCCGATCTTGCCAAAACCTTAGATGTAACGGAAATGACAATTCGCCGCGATTTAAAAGCGCTGGAAGATGAGGGGCTGCTCGTGCGTGTCCACGGCGGGGCACGGAAAAAAGATGCTTCCTATACGCCGGAAGTACCCTATACTCAAAAACGAACCATTAATATTGAATTGAAACAGCATATTGCCAAAATTTGCGCCGGACTGATTGAGGATAATGATACCATCTTTATCGGATCCGGAACGACCAACGATTTCATTTTTGATTATTTACAAGCCAATAATCTCAATATTATTACCAGCTCACTTACTGTATTTAACCGCGCCAAAGATATGCCCGGTACCGAAGTCATTTTAACCGGCGGCCGGTACAGGAAAAAAAGCGGGACATTCGCAGGTTATTTCACCAATAAATTATTAAGTGAAATTAAAGTAAAAAAAGCCTTTATCGGCACAAACGGCATCAACGGCCCGAAAGTCACCACTGCCAATGAAGAAGAAGGGCATGGCCACCAGATTATACTTGATCATTCGATTGAGCGATATATATTGGCCGATAGTACAAAATTCGGCGTTGAATCTTTTTTTACATTTTATAACGTAAGAGATCTCACAGCCATTATCACAGATCAAAATCTCAGCCCGCATGCTGAAGATTACTATAAGGAAATGGTGAAAATCATAAAATAATTGGACAGATTAACAGCCTGCTGAATGCATCAGCAGGCTGTTAATTTTTATTATTTTGAGAAGGCTAATTCCTTGCTGCCATAACGGGACCACCATGGTTTTGCAGTTTCCTTCAATACTTTGTTCAGGTCATCGATATTTTTTCTGCCTGTTGTTTGCAGCCATTCAACAGCTGCCTTTTCACCTTCTTTGGCAAACGGTTCAACACCGTTTTTCCAGGTTGCACGCCCGCAAAGCACACCATTAAATTGCGAACCGGCTTCAGCTGCAAATTGCAAGGTCTTTTGAAAAAGCTCCGCGGAAACTCCAGCGCTTAAGAATATGAACGGGAGCGTGGAAGCATCAGACTGTTCTTTAAAATAACGTTGCGCTTCTTTTTTTGTATAAACCGCTTCACCGTCAGCAAACCCTTCTACATAGTTCATATTGACAGGAACTTCCACTTTCAGGACGTCCACATTATAACGCGGTTTCGTAAATTCTTTTACAGCATCATTAACTTTATGCGGTTTCACTTTAGCGTATGCAGCGCCTTTCACGTCATCATTATTTGCATCATAGCTGACAATTTCCAGGAAGAAAGGAATATCTTCTGCGACGCATTCCAAGCCAACCCTTTCTACAAATGCATGTTTTTGGTCGTTAATTGCTTCACCTTCGTCTACATCATAATAAAGCAGCAATTTAACGGCATCAGCGCCTTTTTCTTTCAGGCGTTTTACGGACCAAACCGGCAGCAGATCAGGAAGCCGCCCGACTTCATTGGCATCATAACCGGTTTTTTCGTAGGCAACAAGCAGGCCCGCATCAGCATCTCTTTGTTCCGCTGCCGGCCATCCGAATTCGGGATCTAATAGAATAGAAGAAGCATAAGGAGTTAATTCGCGGGAAACGAGCACTTTAAAGTCCTTAATGCTCGATGCGTCCGCCTCCCCGCCCTTGGCAGTTGCAATCATTTTTTGCAAAGAACCGCGCTGGTCAATTGCCAAAGCCCCGATGATGCCGTTATGATCTGAGAGTTTATTGAGTCCATTAAACTTACCTTCTGTTAATTTTGCCATTCAAATCACTCCTTTATACTTTTTGAACTTCTATTAGTTTTAAGCAAGTCCCAAATTGGGATGCATCGACAAAGCCGGTTTGCGGTTGCATCGTATTTAGGAGTCCGGCGGTCATGCCATATTTCAGCATGGTTACCCCGTCCTGTTTTGAATCGATCGCTTTTGCCATGCCGGCTACTGTAGCGTCTCCGGAACCCACTGGATTTTCAACTTTGATTTTTGGAATCCTTACTTTATAAAAGTCTTCACCATGCTTTGCAAAAGCACCGTCAGCCCCCTGGGAAACGACGATCCAAGGAATTCCGTAAAAAAGCGGATCTGTTAGAGCAGACTTTAATGATTCTGTATCTTCAGATATTTCTCTGCCCAGTAGCTGACCAAGTTCATCCGTATTTGGCTTAATCAAATAAGGTAAAGCATTCTTATTTTGCAAAGAGACTTTTAAAGTTTTGCCTGACGTATCCAAAATAACCGGAATCTTTTTACGTATCGCGTGCTCAATCATTTTTCCGTAAATGTCTTCACTGAACCCGTTTACAATGCTTCCGGAAATTGTAATGACCGAAACTTGGTCAAGTAATTGATTAAACAGTGCTAAAAATTGTTCCTGGTCCTCATTTGTCAACGTCGGGCCGGATTCTAGAATTTCCGTCTGCATTCCCTCATGCAAAACGGCAATACAGTTTCGGGCTTCCTGCTTAGTATGAAGAAACCGGTGGTTCATTTGGTCTTGATCGAGCTGCTGTTCAATGTATTGGCCTAATGAGCCACCCAGCACACCAGTGGATAAAACCTTGACTCCGAGCAAATGAGCAACACGCGAAACATTCAGCCCTTTTCCGCCAGCCGTCTTTTTCACTTTGGATACACGGTTTACCTCATTAATCCTAAAGCGATCAAGATGGTAGGATATATCCACTGATGGGTTTAAAGTGACTGCTAACAACATCGGAACCTCTCCTTTTGCGCCTAAAACTGATCAGTCATGATATTCTCCGCGATCCCATTTTTCAAGGAATTCGTCAAAGAAATGATCATTTCCGGTTTGATTGTCCGCTTCGTGATTCAATGCATCAATTTTTTTGATCAATGCTTTATTTTCAGGCGTTTCCTTATATTCTGCTTCAATAAATGCATCAACAATTGCCTGGATGACATGCAGACCGGTAATTCTTCCTCCAACTGCGATGATATTCGCATTCAGTTGTTCCTTTGCATATTTCGCAGTTGTAATATCGCGGACCAACGCAACTCTTGTTCCCGGTACTTTATCGGCTGAGGCAGAAATGCCCACACCTGTACCACACAGAACGACACCCAGATCTGCTTCACCGCTGACAACTTTTTCTGCTGTTGCCTTGCCGTAAATCGGATAGTGGGTTCTGGTCATATCATAAGTCCCATTATCAATGACTGTGTGCCCCTTACTTTTCAAATAATCCGATAACTGCATTTTTGTATCTGTTACAATATGGTCACAACCTAGTGAAATAATCATGTTTTTTCCTCCTTGTTAGCACATTTTATTTAACATATCTACACGAATTTGATGACGGCCGCCTGCGTATTCAGATTTCAGGTAAGCGTCCACACAGCCTTTTGCCAGTTCTTCACCGACAATCCCGGATCCTAGGGAAATGGCCATTGCATTATTGTGGCTGCGCGTCATCTTTGCTGAATGTTCGTCTGAAACTTCAGCACAGATCATGCCCTTAAATTTATTTGCAGTCATGAAGGAGCCGGCACCATATTTGTCGATAAGAATTCCACGGTCTCCTTCTCCGGATTGAATCGCCTTCACAACCCGCGTTGTAGAATCTACAAAATCCAAGTTGGCTTCCGGCGTCTTATCCAAAACTTCATAACCTTGTTCTTTAAGGTAACTTTTTAAAGTTTCTTTTAGTTGAAAGCCATCTTTATCTGACCCGATTACAACTTTCATATTTACTCCTCTTTTCTTTTTGTTATTATTTCAGAGATAGTAGCTATCTTGGTTAGAAACTGAAATTTGCATTGAACCTCTTCCTGATTATCTCGGAATCTAATATTTGTTGAACTACTTGTGAATAAATGAACATTTCTTTGTTGAACCAAGAATGATGGACTATTGTTTTTGGCTATGCCACCTCTCATATATGTTATATTTTGTTTGTTTTTGTTTACAATTAAACCTTATCATGATTGTTTTTTTGTGTCAATGTATATGGACAAATATATTTAAAATCCTTTTCTTTCCACACTGTAAACGTTAACAAAATATTAACAAATCGTGCTTGCTTCATTAATATGTTTATAAACGAAGCGCGCTCCGTCTGAATTTCTATATCACATAAAACATTTCAAAACATCATCTTACATTTTGATCCAGCTTTCAAGTTCCCATTTATAAATAGTAAATATGAGTTTCTGATATTTTTCTAAAATAGTTATCCCATTTTATCGAAAGAGACATTTAATTTCCTTCAAAATTATGCCATGGTGTTACAGAAATATGAACATATTCAAACTTCATTGACAAGTAAATGCTTTCATTGTATATTGGGATTGTAAACAATAAGAAACAAATTAGAACATATAAAGGAGGTATGAGAGGAGATTTAGGAAATGATCAAAGAGGACCGCTTTCAGTTAATTCTCGATGAAGTTGATAAGAACAGTGTGGTCGAAGTTTCGGATCTATCTGAAGCATTAAAAGTTACCGAAATGACCATTCGAAGAGATTTAAACGAATTGGAAGAGCGCGGCCTGGTGACGAGGGTACACGGGGGAGCGAAAAAGAAAAAGAGTCTCTCCTATACCGAGCTGACCTACAACCAGAAGCAAACCATTAATGTCGGTGAAAAACGGCATATCGCCAAAAAATGTGCAGAGTTAATTTCGGATAATGATACTATTTTTATTGGGTCCGGGACAACAAACGACTTTATCTTTGATTATTTAACTGCCAAAAATCTCAATATTATTACTAATTCAATCAGCATCTTTAATAGATTTAAAGATCATCCATACTATGATGTAATTCTTAGCGGCGGACGTTATCGGGCAAGAACCGGAACTTTTATCGGCTACTTCGCGAATAAATTATTACAAGAGATTAAAGTGCATAAAGCTTTTGTTGGAACCAACGGCATATCCAGTACCAACATTACCACTGCCAATGAAGAAGAAGGCAACGGGCTGCACATCATTCTTGATAATGCGACTGAACGGTATATATTGGCGGACAGTACGAAATTTGGCACCCAGGCATTCTTCACATTTTACGATGCTAAGAATATTACAGGCATTATCACGGATACCGGCATTAACCCCCGTGCTGAAGAATATTACAACCATATCACACGGATCATGAAATAATGATTTATGGTATGTATCCGCTAATATTATGATTACTGCTTGTTATTTGAAAGGAGGCCTACTGGTGAGCGAGTTAAATCAATTGTTTAAGCAGGATTTAATCTTATTCGAAAGCGTTTCCACACAGCGCGAACTATTCGAAAATGTTGGAGCAAAACTGTTGGAGATGGGACTGGTCAAACCGGCATATACAAACGCGCTTATTGAAAGGGAATCCCATTATCCGACCGGCCTGGATTTAAGTGTTGTCGGAGAAAATACTCCAAATGTCGCAATCCCGCATACAGAAACTGAGTATTGTAATGCGGAACAGGTAGTGATTGTAAAGCTGGAAAATGAAGTTCCGTTTTACAATATGATTTCACCTGATAAGAAATTGAATGTAAAATTTGCCTTTTTTATCTTAAATCATCAGAAAAAAGCACAAACAAATATTTTGTCAAGCTTGATGGAATTTTTTACACAGGATGGGAATGTAAGTTCCTTAAATCAATTAAACTCGAAGGAAGAAATTTTTCAATTTATTCAATCTAAAACCATTAAAAGGAGTGCATTAATATGATTAAAGTTTTAGCAGCATGCGGAGCAGGCGTTAACTCAAGCCACCAAATTAAGGCAGCTATTGAAGAAGAAATGCAAAAAAGAGGCTATGACGTACAAGTCGATGCAGTCATGATCAAGGATATTAACGAGGCGTTGATATCAAAGTATGATATTTTTACTCCAATCTCAAAAACCGACCTGGGCTTTGAGATTCAAATTCCGGTAATAGAAGCCGGCCCAATCCTTTACAGAATTCCGGCAATGTCCGCACCTGTTTTTGATGAATTGGAGAAAGTCATTAAACAATTAAATAAATAAAGCAATAAATAGGGCCATAAATCTAAAAGAGCCTGCCCACCATATCCATTTTTTATAGAAACTTTGCGGCAGGATCTCTTGGGTTTATATCGCCACTTTACTTTTAAGGAGGATTTACCGTGCATGAAATAATAGAGTTTTCCAATATGATATTTAAGCCAATTATTAATTTAGGTGCCCCTCCAATGATGTTTATCATTCTGACCTTATTGGCTTTATTATTACGGGTAAAACCAACCCGGGCTATTGAAGGCGGTATTAAGCTGGCAATTGCCTTAACCGGGATCAGCGCAATTATCAATATTCTAACCAGTGCTTTTTCAACAGCGTTACAAGCCTTTGTTAAATCAACCGGAATTAATCTTTCTATTACAGACGTAGGCTGGGCGCCTCTGGCAACCATCACATGGGGTTCTGCCTATACGCTTTACTTCTTATTAATCATGGTAATCGTCAATGTTGTGATGTTGTTGTTAAAACGCACCAACACATTAGACGTTGATATTTTTGATATCTGGCATCTCTCGATTACCGGTCTGCTTGTTATGTATTACAGCCATAATTTACTTGTTGCATCCATTCTCATCATTATCATTGGCGTAATGAAAATCATCAATTCTGACTTGATGAAACCTACTTTTAATGACTTATTGAATGCACCGGCATCTAACCCGATGACTTCAACACATATGAACTATATGTTAAACCCGGTCATTATGATTTTTGATAAATTCTTTGATAAGTTCCTGCCATTTCTGGACAAATACGACTTTGATGCTGCGAAACTAAATAAAAAAATCGGTTTCTGGGGCAGTAAATTCGCCATCGGTGTTTATCTTGGTGTCTTCATTGGAATTCTGTCACGCCAATCTGTTAAAGATACCTTCACACTTGCGTTTACAGCCGGTGTGTGCTTGGAATTATTCTCATTGATCGGTGCTTGGTTTATTGCCGCCGTTGAACCTTTATCCCAAGGAATTACTGATTTCACAACAAAACACTTGAAAGGCAGAACCTTCAATATCGGACTTGACTGGCCATTTGTTGCTGGCCGTGCTGAAATTTGGGCGGCTGCAAATGTATTAGCACCAATTATGTTACTTGAAGCTTTGGTTCTCCCTGGCAATAGAATTCTGCCTCTTGGCGGAATTATAGCAATGGGTTTAACACCGGCATTACTTGTTGTCACACGAGGCAAACTAATCCGCATGATCGTTATCGGAGCAATCTTGTTACCTTTATTCCTGGTTTCCGGCACAATGATCGCCCCATTCGTTACGCAAACTGCAAAAGCCGTCGGTGCTTTCCCTTCAGGTGTTGCAAGCTCGCACTTGATCACGCACTCTACGCTTGAAGGACCGCTGGAAAAAGTGCTCGCTGTTATCGTTGGTAAAGCAACAGAAGGCAATACACAATTTATCCTTTATGCAATTATCGCGTTAATTGTGTACATTGGCCTCTTTACTTGGTATGCTAAACAAATGAAGAAGAGAAACAAAGCTTACGAAGAAGCTGCGAAATAAGAAAGAAATTTGAGCATACAAAAGGCCTGTGGCACCATTCTGTAAGGCGGGTGCCGCGGCCTTTTTTAATCCTAGTGAAGGGAACAGATAAAGATGTATAAAATTGAGAAATATAAAGATCATACTCTTGAAATGTATAAGTTATCATGCCCAACAACCCATACATATTTAACAATCTGCCCGGAACGCGGAGGGATGATTACCGCTTTCCACACTGATGGCGAAGATGTATTTTATATGGACCCGGAAACTTTATATGATCCATCGAAAAACATTCGCGGCGGCAATCCTGTACTTTTCCCGATGGCGGGCCAATTAACCAACGGTACATACTCATTGGGAGAAAAAACATACAAAATGCCAAACCACGGTCTCGCGCGCCAGGCAAGATGGGATGTAACCCGTACGGAAGCAAATGAAGAACGGGCTTCCGTCACCTTGCAGTTTGTAAGCAGTGAAGATACCTTGAAGTTCTATCCTTTTCAGTTTAAGGCTCAGTTTACTTATACACTTGAAAATGGAAAAGCGTTCATCCGGCAGCAGTATGAAAATCTTTCTTCTGAACAAATGCCGGTTTATCCAGGATTCCACCCCTATTTCCATATAAAAAGAAAAAAAATAACGTTAAATTCGTACGCTGGAAAATACATCGATTACAATGATGATTCAATCCATCCATTTAACGGTTCGATCGACATGAGTGGAAAAAAGGAAGCAGTCGTTTTAGTTGGATCGAGCGAAAAAAAAATGACCGCATCTTTCAGCGGCCGGCACAATCTTGTGATCGAAAAAGATCCGATCTTCTCCTATACCGTCCTATGGGTACAGGAAGGAAAAGACTTTTTTTGTATCGAACCATGGACAGCTAAAAAAGATGCGTTTAACCGAAAAGGTGAACTCATCTTGATAGAACCCCACGAGACATTTAAAACGCAGCTGGCATTCGGACTCGTGCGTGCAAATTAATATGATGATCTATAGCGCCCCATAATAGAGGCGTTTTTTTTGTTTTTCTTTTTTGTATTAGAGAAAACAAAAGATTAGCGATATATGTTAAAATTAAGAAAAATTACTTTTTGGAGGTGCCACTTTATGCGGTTGTATTTTGACCTTTTTGAAAATGATCAGCCAGCCATTCTCGCTTAACGCGGGGGTGAATGGTAAATTCAGGTACCCCCGTCTTTATTCATCATCTAAAAAAAAACTACAGACGGAGGTCCTAATCATGAAAAGCAATATGGCAGGTGCGATTTATCTGGCGCTGGCTGCAAGCATTTGGGGCGGTATGTATGTCGTCAGCAAATACGTTTTATACTTTGTACCGCCGCTGACCCTGTTGTGGTTCCGCTATCTCATCGGGTTTAGCGTCCTGTATTTTATTTTAAACATTCAGGGCAGAAAACAGGAAAAGCCGGCATCGGGTCGGATCCGGAAAAAGGATTGGCTGCTTCTGGCCTGGATTGGATTTGTTGGTTATTTTGCTTCCATTGCTCTGCAATTTATCGGAACAAAAGCAGCGGATGCCCATACCGGAGCGATTATTACTTCAGCATCGCCTGTGTTTATCGTCATTTTTGCGCGCATGCTTTTACATGAAAAACTAACCGTACAGAAAGTGTTCTCGCTTATTCTGGCTTCTATCGGCGTTGTGATTGTCATCGGCTGGGATATTCATGTCCAGACATATTTTCGGGGAAGCCTGATCTTAGCGGGCGCCATGATTACCTGGGCATTGCTCTCTGTCTATGTGAAGCTCGCTTCCGAAACCATGTCTTCGCTTGTCATCACGACATATGGCATTATGTTCGGACTGCTGTTCACCACGCCATTTATGGTGATGGAAGTGCAGGAAGCAGCCGTCACGCTCAACAGCATTTGGGTGATTTTGGGAATCCTTTATCTCGGCATCGTCTCAACGGCCGGCGCTTTTTTCCTGTGGAATAAAGGACTTGAGATAATGGAAGCTGGATCCGGTTCTTTGTTCCTGTTTTTGCAGCCAGTTGTCGGTTCTTTTCTCGGCTGGCTGCTGCTCCATGAAAACTTAAACAACCGGTTTTTTCTTGGCGGCAGTTTAATCCTGATTGCCATTGCAGTTTCGATTATTGCAGAACCAGCCCGCCGGAACGCCGTTGCCCATCTGGAATCCCTGCAGAAAAAACACGCGAAAGGAAACCTGCCTAAATAAGGCAGGTTTTTTTGTATTTTTTTAGAATATGAAAAGGAATTTTGCCGCCTCGCATCGAAATAATAAGAAAATATGTTCGAGGAGGGCAGTTTGATGGACAAATACAGTTGTTTAGCTTACCTATTGTTTCAAGTAGAGGATGAGAATGCGAAAAATATGGCCATCCGTTTGATCCAGGGAGATATCACACTTCAGGAAGCAAAGGCAGATCCGCTTGTGTCGCCGTATTTGGAAACTTGCGAAAAAATGCTGAAAAAGCAGCCGCCAACTGTTGAACATGTCTATGCCTTTATTGAAGAATACCTGTACGCCTTTTAAAATTCCTGTTGAATCAGATAACAGCAAAAAAAAAGCACACAGCACACCTTTACTGTTTTGCCTAACTGCAGGTGTCAAATAACCTTCCTCCAAAATTTTTGACCTTTAGGAAGGTTATTTGTCTGCCGCCAGAAAGCAAACACCCTCTACGAAATGCCTTTAGCACTACGCCACCAGCTTCTTGCCTAACGTTCCTCGATTCTTTTTTAAATGATCAATATCAAAAAAAAGACTGTGAAAGATAATGGGTGCCAGAAAGCCTTACGCAGCAACTTCCATGTGTTTTCACAGTCAGATTCCGCCCAAGTATTATACCAATATAAGATAAATATTTTATTTAAATATTTGCAAGTTGTTATATTTGGAATCCGTTTACAATTCTCCTATAATAAAAGTATAATAAGAAAAATTTTTCCAGGAGGCACTTTATTATGAAAATTCCCGCTAAATCTGTAACATCTCCAAAGAAGTTTATTATTGGTAAAGGCTTACTAGCAAACATTAATGAGTATATCAAAGATTTTGGCGATAATGCTTATGTCATATGCGATGAATTTATTCTTGACCGTGCCAAAGTTGAAGCCGGCAAATCTTTTGAAGAGGGCGGCAACAAAGCAACGTTTGAAAAATTCAACTACGAATGCACCCAGAAAGAAATCGACCGCAACCGCCGGCTGGCACGTGAGGCAGGCGCTAATATTATCGTTGGAATCGGCGGTGGAAAAACACTTGATACGGCAAAATCAACCGCTTACTATGAAAAACTGCCGGTTGTCATTTTCCCGACAATTGCTTCAACCGATGCCCCTTGTACTGCACTCGCTGTTATTTATAATGAAGGCGGCTCATTTGACCGCTATTTATACCTGCCGAGCAACCCTGACATCGTGCTTGCCGACACGGAAATTCTTGCAGCTGCGCCGGCACGCTTTTTCGCAGCAGGGATTGGCGACGCGCTCACGACTTACTTTGAAGCGCGTGCATGCTATCGGGCAAACGGCGATAATCTCATATTACTGAAACCGTCCACAACCGGTCTGGCCATTGCCCGCGCATGCTACGAGACAGTATTGGAAAACGGCGTTAAAGCGATGCAGGCCGTTAAACAAAAAATCTCCACGGCTGCTGTGGAAGATACCATTGAAGCGACCATTTATATGAGCGGTGTCGGTGCAGAAGCAGGCGGTCTGGCTGCAGCCCACGCAATCCATAATGGCATGACTGCGGTTCCGTCATTGCATAGAGTCCAGCATGGTGAAAAAGTAACATTTGGCCTATTGGCACAGCTTGTATTGGAAAACGCACCAAAAGAAGAGCTGGAAACAGTCATCAATTTCATTAAAGCAGTCGGCCTGCCATTAACCTTAAAAGACTTGGGCGTTGAAGAATTTGTGGAATCCGAATGGCGGCAAGTTGCGGAAGACGCCTGTGCAGAAGGCGATACAATGGGTAATATGCCGTTTGCTGTTTCACCGGACGATGTTTACAATGCAATTGTCGCGGCAAATGCAATCGCTGAATCTTATCATGACTGATGAAATTGTTATCTGTCCTAAATCTATTGTTAAAAACAAGGCGGAGGCGTTTTCCGCCTTGTTTTTTCTAAAGTTACTCTGTTCGGCCCTGTTTTTTTGAAATGCTCCTGATAACGCCAATCATCGTTCTTGTAAGCGTAGATTTTATCAATAAGGACGAAATTGAATAGTGCCATTTCCAATTCCGGCTCCATTTAACCAGGCGGGTTTTTTTCTCTGCCAAAAATTCAATCAAATAGAGCGGTACAATCAGGAAAATCAGCTTAATCAGGATCGTAAAGGGCTTGTCCTTCATCGTAAACTGATTGAATAGGACAGTAAAACTGGGGTAAAGAAAATAATCAAATAAAACATGAATGTGAAAGTAACGCGGCAGCAAACGAACCGGGTATTTTACCATTTTCAATTTTACCAGTATATTGTCAAGGACACCATTCGTAGCTGCGTTAAAAAAATAGACAAACAGCCAGTCCTTAATCGGCGGTTTTCTAAACAAAATCGGGAGGATGCTAATTAAATTTACGGTGAACAGTATTTTTAAAAGAAGCTTATCGAATTCTTTACTATTCATTTCATCATCCCCTTTTTCATTAACATGTTATAAAAACATGAATTTTATACTACCGAAATTGTGTGTATATAATAGTAATGACGTGCTTTTAAGGAAGTGGGAAAATGCTTGATTTGAACAGAAATCACGACCCTTTAAAAAATGCGGATTTAATTCAGCAGTTTTCAAGCCGGCCATGCGGACAAAATAAACGTGTTGAAGAAACGCGGCTGCTTTTTCAAAAATACAGTGCGGCTTCTCCCCGATCAAAAAAACACCGTTCGCTTTCCTATACCTGGTTCAATCGAAAATACCCGGTTCAAAATTGGAAAACGATTGCTGACCAGAATGGCCTTGTTTATCCGGAGTGGAAAAAGGCATTGGATCAGGAATATATCAAGCTTCTTGATGCTGCTGAAAAAGTTGTAAATGTGTTAGATTTTGGCGCAGTTGGAGACGGAAAAACAGACAATACAAAGGCATTTAAAAAAGCCATCGGGAAAGGGTATGTTAGAGTGAGGGTACCGGCGGGCGTTTTCCTTACAAAAGGAATCCAGCTTCCTTCCTGGACATGCCTCGAGGGTGAGGGGAAAGGTGTAACAACCATTAAACTTCATCCAGACGCGCCTAAAAAAACGAGGCTGGTAAGCAATAGCAGCCATATGCGCGGAAACAGCCATATTCTTGTTCAAAATTTAAGCCTGGATTGGAATTTAGAAAGGCTTGGTGTAGGTGAAAAGTCTTCAGCAGGGAATAACCGCTCAAGCTGCCTGACTTTCGCACATGTTTCATATGGATGGGTGAAACATGTGGAAGCCATAAATGCCGGCCTGCATGGATTTGATGTTTCATCGACTCGCTATCATTACCTGGGCGACGGCTTTCTCGCCCCGGGAAGAAGCCGATTTATTTGGCTCGACGGCCTAACTGCATATGGTTTTGGCGATGACGGCATTACCAACCACCACAGCGACTATATTTTTATTTCAAACTCACACTGCTGTGATCCGAGTGGACGGGCCCACAAAAAAGGGTTCTCCAATTCAAATGGTATTGAAATAGATGATGGATCACGCCATGTGTGGCTTTGCAACAATTCTTCAGCAAGATGCTTTGGCGGTGTGGAAATCAAAGCCCACCACAATGCTTCGGCAGCCTCTAACGTCCATATTTTCGGCCATCTGTCGGTCAATGACAACCGCTCCTTCAATTTCCGGCATATCGGCCACCATAAAGGGAAGGATACCGATTCAAAAACCGCCCATCATATTGTAGCGGCCGGGCTCGTTTCCATTGCACCGATTTACACCGATTTATACGAAAACTCGACACCGCGAAGCCTCGTCGTATCTGCTTATCAAAATGTTGTGATCAATGGACTTACGGCAATCGGCGACCCGGACGATGATTTTAAAGGCCAACCGGTCATTGCCGTCCAATACCGTGCAAAAAATGTTGTGCTAAATGACATCTCCGTAACCGGATTTAAAAATGCAAAAAAACTGCATGGAAAAAAGCGGTGCATATGTGTGTAGATGGTTAAAAACTGTGAAGAGCTCACGAGCGGAAGTTTTTTAAAAAGGAGAAAGCAGCCTGCCCAAACCGAAGCAGCTGCTTTTTTACGTTTACAGCACCTTGCTCAAAAATGCCTTTGTCCGCTCTTCCTGCGGGTTCTCAAACAGTTGTTGCGGTGTGTTCTCTTCGACAATATAGCCACCGTCCATAAACAGGACGCGGTCCCCGACTTCGCGGGCAAAACCCATTTCGTGTGTGACAATTACCATGGTCATGCCTTCTTTTGCCAGGCTCTTCATGACTTCCAGTACTTCCCCCACCATTTCCGGATCCAAAGCAGAAGTCGGTTCATCAAACAGCATGATTTTCGGCTCCATTGCAAGCGCCCTCGCAATTGCAATTCTCTGCTTCTGCCCGCCTGAGAGCGAATCCGGGTAAGCATCCGCTTTTTCTTCAAGCCCGACTCTCAGCAGCAGCTCGAGCGCTTTTTGCTTGGCTGCTTCTTTCGAAAGTTTTCTAACCTTTGTCGGTGCGAGGATAATGTTTTCCATCACAGTCATATGAGGGAAAAGATTGAATTGCTGAAACACCATGCCGACTTCTGTCCGGATTTTATTCATATCCGTAGTTTTATCAGCGATATCAATCCCTTCTATGTAAATATGGCCGTACGTGATCGTTTCCAGTAAGTTGATGCAGCGCAAAAAAGTGGATTTCCCGGATCCGGACGGGCCAATCACCACGACAACCTCCTGCGGCTTGATTTCCACATTAATACTTTTCAAGACTTCATTTTTTCCAAATGTTTTTTTCAAATTGACAACTTTAATCATCTGTAGCCAGCCTCCTTTCCAAGAGATGCAATAGAAAGCTGAGGGTGAGCGTTAAAACAAGATAAATCACAGCAGCAGTAATATATGGCTCCCAAACGCGGAAATACTCAGCACCCATTGACTGTGCCCAGTACACTATTTCCGGAGCCGCTATCACAGACACAAGCGATGAATCTTTCACAAGTACAATAAATTCATTGCCAAGCGGCGGAATCATCCTTTTAAAAGCCTGGGGCAGTATGATATGGCGCATGGCCTGCACATGGCTGAGGCCGAGTGAGCGGGCCGCTTCCATCTGCCCTTTTTCTATGGATTGCACACCCCCTCTTAAAATTTCAGCAACATAGGCGGCTGAGTTTAGTGAAAGTGCAATAATGCCCGCGACAATTCCGTTTGTTTTGCCCAGAAATAAAGGAACCATCCCAAAATGGACAATTAAAATTTGTACAAACAGCGGGGTCCCCCGAAAAAATCCAACATAGCATGAAAATGGAAGCACAAGGAGCTTGTTCCGCATCATTTTGCCAAGTCCGATCAATACTCCCAAAATCAAACCGATCAAAATACCCGCAATCGAAAGGCCGATCGTTAGCAATGTTCCTTTAAGTAAAAGCGGGGCGTATTCAATGATGATATCGAAGCGAAAATCCATGCCGTATCCTCCCTATAGCCAAAATTGCGTAACCTTGGCAGGGAGAGTTACGCAATTTTTATTTAAAAAATGTTTTTGTTGGTACAGCTCGATGGGCATGCGCCCTCCGCTTTTCTTTGTCCAGCTGCGGGCGCTATCGGCTCGGGGTCAACTGTTCCTGCCCCATTGAAGTCAAAGGGCGGACTTCATTGAGGCCGGATCAGTTGCCTGTCGCCGATGGGCAAGCGCCCTCCGCTTTTCTAATTCTGTTGTGCTTTTAGGTTGTTGATGTCGGGTTCGGTTTTGAACCATTTTTTGTAGATTTTGGCATAGGTGCCGTTGTCGTATATTTTGTTGATCGCTTTGTCAAAGTCTGCTTTCAGTTTGCTGTCTTTGGCAAACATCAAGCCGTAGTATTCGGCCGGAAATGCTTCCGTGTCTTTAATGACCTTCAGCTTCTGGTCCGGATTGTTTTTCGCGTACTCTTCCACAACCGTGTTATCCGCGACAACTGCGTCAGCTCCGCCTTTGGTCAGATCCATAATGGCCATTGTATTCTGCTTAAACTTTTTAATGTTTTTATTGTTTTTGCCGAACAGCCCTTCCAGCACTTCCTGGGCGGTGGTTCCGGACTGGATGGCAACTGTTTTTCCTTCTAAATCAGCCGCGCTTTTAATATCACTGTCCTCAGGCACCAGGATTTCATTGGTGGAGAGGAAATATGGCACAGAGAAATCGTATGTCTGTTGGCGTTCTTTCGTAATCGTGATCGCCGAAATGGCGACATCTGCTGATTTATTCTTTATTTCCACAAATAACGGATCCCAGCCGATGTTTTTCAACTTGTACTTGTAACCTGCTTCTTTCGCAAGTGCTTTGAAAATATCCGCGTCAAAGCCGGTAATCTCCCCCTTGCTCATGTATTCAAACGGTGCATACTCCGCGTTTGTATCGACCTTGAGCGTTTTTTTCGAGGTTGTTTCACTGCCGCCTGTTTTGCTGGAACCGCAAGCCGATAACGCAAACATCAGGATAACCACAAATGCCGATATTGCGAATTTTTTCATCTCATCTTTCCCCCTGTTTTTTCTAGTGTGGATAATTAGAAATCAATCTGTCGTTTAATCCTCCTTTGGAAGTTTTCAATGATAAGTCAACTAAATAGTCACAGGATGTTGTATGTATTAACTAAATATATTATACATTTAAAATTTTATTTGTTTTCTATTTTCGTTAGAACTCCTTACATAGTTTTTTTGAATGCACGATTCCGGGCATCAAAAAACCGGGCATCGTTGCCCGGTATGATAATTTTGTTTTATAACCCCAACGAAATATATTTTACTTCCAAAAATTCTTCGATGCCCTGATGCCCGCCTTCGCGTCCAAGCCCGCTCTGCTTGAATCCGCCGAACGGGGCCTGCGGCGTGGATGGCAGGCCGTCGTTTAAACCGACAATTCCATATTCCAGTCCTTCTGCAATTTGGATGCCTTCTGAAATATTTTCAGTGAATACATAGGCAGCCAAACCAAAGATGGAATCATTCGCTCTTTTAATGGCTTCTTCAATTTTCGTAAATTTGGTTACCGGTGCAAGCGGCCCGAAGGTTTCTTCATTCATGCACAACATGCTGTCATCCACATTGGAAATGACTGTCGGTTCATAGAACAGCCCTTCTTTTCTATTTCCGCCCGTTTCAAGCTTCGCGCCTTTTTCAAGCGCGTCTTTGACGTGCTTCTCAACTTTGGCAACTGCATCTTTGTCGATCAGCGGCCCGATATCTGTACCTTCTTCCAGCCCGTTTCCGATATGCAGTTCTTTTACTTTTGCGGTGAATTTTTCCGTAAAAGTTTCATAGACTTCTTCCTGCACATATACCCGGTTGGAGCACACGCAAGTCTGGCCGGCATTGCGGAATTTTGCGGCAATTGTGCCTTCCACTGCTTGATCAAGGTCAGCGTTTTTGGTGATGATCACTGGCGCATGCCCGCCCAATTCAAGCGACACTTTTTTCACAGTATCAGCTGAACCGCGCATCAGCTCTTTGCCAATTTCTGTGGAACCGGTAAAGGTGAGCTTGCGGACGCGTTCGTCTTTCAGCCAGGCATCGCCGATTTCCCTGGCACTGCCTGTAACGACATTGATGACGCCTTTTGGGATGCCGGCTTTTGCAGCCAGTTCGGCAAGTTTCAATGCGGTCAGTGGTGTTTGCTTGGCCGGTTTGATGACAACGGTACAGCCGGCAGCTAAAGCCGGGGCTACTTTTCTTGTAATCATCGCAGCCGGGAAGTTCCAAGGTGTAATGGCCGCTACGACTCCAACCGGCTGTTTATGGACAAACAACCGCTTGGACGGTGTCGATGACGGAATCGTTTCACCGTAAACGCGTTTGCCCTCTTCGGCAAACCACTCAAGAAATCCGTTCGCATAGCGCATTTCCCCGAGGGCTTCTTTTAACGGCTTGCCCTGCTCAATTGTCATCGTGCGCGCCAGATCTTGTTCATTTTCCTGAATCAGGTTAAACCAGGTGCGGATGTAACTGCTCCGTTCATAGGCGGACAGCGCCGACCATGCCGGAAAAGCGGCATATGCTGCATCAACAGCCAGGACCGCTTCCCGTTTGCCGCCCTTTGGAATGGTGGCAATGATCTCTTGATTTGCCGGATTATCCACTTCGATCACCGGCAGGCCTTCACCTGTCCATTCCCCGTTGATATACATTTGATAGTTTTCCATATATCCATCTCCCTTCACTAATAGTTTACGATTTTTTGTCCTAAATTTCTTGTTTGGAATATTATGATCAGGAAAACTGAATGACTTTTACCAAAATTATTAACAAGCAAATGAAGTATCGGCGGATGCTTGCCCGGATTGATTTCAGAAATCCAGCCGTAAAAAAACCAGTACCTTACCCTGCAATTAAGCAAGAGATAAGATACCGGTTTATTTCATCAATTATTCTCCTAAATCTACATTATGATACACTTGCTGGACATCTTCCAAATCTTCCAGCACATCAATGAGTTTTTCAAATTTTTCCTGATCTGCTGTGGAAAGAGTAACATAGGTTTGCGGAAGCATCGTTATTTCTGCGACGGTATACTCGGTAATGCCGGCATTTTTGAACACTTCCTGCACGGCATGGAATTGATCGGGCTCCGCATAGACGATAACGGCTTCATCTTCTTCAAAAACATCGCGCACATCAATGTCTGCTTCCAATAACATTTCAAGCACTTCATCGGCGGTTTTTCCTTCAAGACCGATCACAGCCGTTGTATCAAACATATAGGCGACCGAACCACTGACACCCATATTGCCACCATTTTTCCCAAACGCGGCACGCACTTCCGAGGCGGTGCGGTTGACATTATTAGTTAATGTATCGACAATCACCATTGAACCGCTCGGGCCGAACCCTTCATAGCGCAACTCATCATAATTTTCCTCCGAACCGCCTTTTGCTTTTTCAATTGCACGATCAATGATTGATCTTGGGACACTGTAAGTTTTTGCCCGCTCCAGCACCATTTTTAGTGCACTATTTGATTCCGGATCCGGTTCCCCTTTTGCTGCAACATAGATCTCGCGCCCGAATTTTGCATAAATCCGGCTTGTGTTTTTATCCTTTTCCGCTTTCTTTTCTTTTATATTATTCCATTTTCGCCCCATTGGACTCACTCTCTTTCCATCATATATTCCACCCCGGAAAAATTCTCCCATTTCCGGTTAAAATGCACGCCTATTCGTCCATTTAAGAATTATACACTAATATATGGTCTAATATCGAGGTTTATTAAATGAGAGGTGGAAAAATGGGGGACGAACGAATGCCTGCTTCAATGGAACCCGCTCTGTTTACTTTTTATATCTAATCCAATTCGCCAGGTTTTCAAACCAATCAGTTCACTGCTTCATTTTTGTTCTGATTCCCGACCAGCAGGCAATAACCAGGCCGCCGAGAACATCGGCAATCAGGTCGATCATCGTATCACGATTGCCCCCGCCCTGCAAAGCGAAGCCGAAAAAGCGGTCGCAGGTGAACTCGTAGATTTCCCATAACATCCCTCCAAGGTTGGCAATCCCAAGCACAAAAAGGAAAACAAACCACGGGGAAATCGCCTGGCCGGCTTTTCTGTGCACCATTCTTTCATATAAAGCGACAGCAGTAAATCCCAGAATGGCGCCGCTGATAAAATGGAGAAACGTATCCCACCAGCCAAAGCCGTACCATCCCCGGATCGACCCCAGATACTGCGAGGCAAATAAGAAAATAAAATAGGAGATGACAAGCGGCAAATTGAATCGGAGTTTTGTAAACAAAACAAGCGCAAGCGGAACTGCGCCGCTTACAATACCGCCGACTGCAACTGCTGATTTCCAGGACTCCCCTGCAGCGTTCTGCATTACAGCCAGGACCGCCATCCATCCGATGTACACCAAGCTGATCCCAAGCACCACTTTACGGTTCATCGTTCCACTCCCCCTTTACACATGCTGTTTCCTTATTGACGTATAGATCGCAATCAGCAGGCCGCCTGTAAAACCGGCCAAAAGATCATACATGGTATCTGTATTTCCTCCGCGCTGCATCGTATGGGACGCGATCACATCCCCCATAAATTCATAAAACTCCCAGATGATGCTGGAAACTACCGCAAGCCCTAACACAAAAAGCACCGGGATCCATACAGATACACCCCTTCTTGCCTGTTCGGGAATAAAAATTTTATAAAGTGTGATGCCAACACATGCGACAAAGCCTCCTTTGTAAAAGTGGACCGCTATATCCCACCAAACAAAACGATCATAGAAACTGCCGATTGAGCCAAGAAAAATCGAGAAAAAAAGAAAGGCATAATAACCGATAATGGATGGCGTATTGATCGGATTATTTTTGAGCCACAACAATCCCAGCGGCAGCGCACTTAAAATGATGCCGCAAAGCGCAATTCCCCAGCGAAAAGTATCTTTCTTGGTGATAAAGTAAATCATTAAACCGGCCATCCCCAGCATAAATACAACACTTACTACAATTAAAATTATTTTTTTCATGACAATTCACTCCATCCCGTTTCACGGATAAATAAATGAATGCATGAATAATTTGCCCTTCCTCACCGAAAACATCCTTTATTTTTCATTAAAAGAATTTTGAGACAGGTAAAATATTTGAACCTTCACAGGCAGAGAATTTTTTAAAAAGTCATCACTTCCCCATACGATATTGTTATAATTGTTAGTGTATCCATATGGTTCTGCAAAACCATGAAACGCCTTGGCGTCTTTTTAACAGTGGGGTCCAGGGAATGTTGTGGCATTCGCCACTGTGTACTCCTTAGACCTGTTCCTGCCAATTGTTTTGGATTGCCAAAATGGCGGGCGGACAAGTTTGATCAAAGAACATCTTTATATTCCTATTATCCTTTAAAGAACTGCAGAATAAGTGGGGGCCTATTCGTGGAAAGTACATCGCATTTTCTTGTCAATCTTTTAGCCATCTTAGTTTCTTTACTTTTTCTCCAATACTGGTTGAATCAGCCCAAATTAAAAAAAGCCGCAGCTGAAATGATTACTATTTTCTGTCTGGCCATTTCCATTGCCCTGTGCATGCTGATGCCGGTAACGACTACAAGCGGCATTGTTTTCGACCTGCGCTTTATCCCGTTTGTGATCGGCTGTTTTTATGCCAACAGGTTGACAAGAATAGGCATGATCGGACTCATTATCCTCTTGCGCTTATTAGAAGGGTACCACCACGCATGGCTCGCTATTGTAAACATACTCTTGATTTATTTTTTCATCATGGCACTGAAGAAAACATTCATAGGCCTCCCTGTGACCAGCAAAATTACACTTTCTTCATTTCTTATGTTTCTGATGTCTGCCTGGACTTTAGCAGGCGTGAAATGGTTTTTACATATCCCCGTTACCTTGTCATTTGCAATCAATTACATTTTTATCCAAACAGGCGGTATGTTTATTGTAGGGTATATGGTTGAATCCATCAGGGAGCAGCATTTGGTTATCCGCCGCTTAATCCGCATGGAAAAAATGGAAGTGGTCAGTCACCTGGCAGCCAGTATTTCCCATGAAATCAGAAATCCGCTTACAACGACCCGCGGTTTTTTGCAACTGCTGGCTGAATCAGGCGATATACCTGCTGACAAGAAGGAATACATTTCAATCGCAGTAAACGAGCTTGACCGCGCGGAAGGCATTATCCGCGACTACCTGGCATTTGCAAAACCGGCACCCGAAAGGATTGAGACACTTGACATCAAAAAAGAAATTGAAAAAGCGGTGCGCATTCTTGAGCCGCTCGCCAAAATGAATACGGTCGAGATCACTGCCGATCTGAATGCCTGTACCATTGCCGGAAACTCCGTTTTTTTGCAGCAAACCCTCATTAATATTATCAAAAACGGGATTGAAGCAATGCCGAATGGCGGAAAGCTTTCCATTGATGCCATCCAGGAATATTCCACGGTATCGATCACCATTGCCGATGAGGGCATCGGGATGGACGAACTGCAAAAAAGCAGGCTGGGGGAACCTTATTTTTCCACAAAGGAATCAAAAGGAACAGGCCTTGGCATGATGGTTGTGTTCAGGCTTGTCGAAAGCATGAGAGGCATCATTCAAGTAAACAGTGAAAAGGGAAAAGGAACTGCGATTACATTGACATTTCCTGCCATTGCTGCTGATTCGAAGCAAAGAAACACCATGGCCCAGGCCACTGCTGCAGAAAAATAATACTGGAACTCACTTGGCAGCTTAGCTGAAACACCTGATTCATTTTCCGTTTTGTCATGCGACCGTAAAAAATGTCAACTCAAATAGCCAATCATGATGTGGCGTGAAAGATTATGCATGCAGCAGCATCAAGGCATGCATATTTTTCATTTTTGGGTGGAAAAATAAGCCAGCCTGAAATACCAATGAATGATTTGGAGACGATTTTGATGGACATGAAAAAGATTTCCATTTATATGTTTAGCATCGCCTTTTTGCTTTTTTGCTTCTGCATCACTGCACTGAGCCTGTTACTGCCGTCTATTTGGCAGAAGAATCCCGACAGCCCTTTTCAATTTGTCATAGGAAACCAGTTCATTTCTTTCGGGCAGGCCATGTCCCTGCTGCTCTTCGCTGTGATTACCGTTCTTTTCTATCTTGCGTTATACCGCTTTTTTTCCAGGCTTTCCAACAAGTGGCTGAAGTGGATTGCAGCGGGATTGTTTTTTATGATCATCTGTATGGAAACTGTGATTATCATCCTGTTTCACGATATGCTTCCGCCGCAATTTGACAGTGGTCATGTTTATGTAATTGCCCTTCATATGATCAAACATGGAACCCTTCCTGCAGATCAATTTTATTTGCAGATTTATCCCAATAACCTGCCCATTACTGTTGCCCGCTATTTACTTTATCGTTTTGCTGCTTTTGGGAACCCGGCCCATTTTATGCTGGTGGAAAAACTGGCCTCAGCCATCTGCCTGAATATCGGGATCTATTTTTCATGGCTTTTGATGGTGAAGTTGTTTAACCATAAAATGGGAAACCTGCTGCTCATTTTGACGATGAACTGTTTTCCTTTATTTCTCTATATCCCGTATTTTTATACTGAGAGCCTCGCGCTGATGTTTCCGTCTATGCTTGTCTATCTGTGTTACCGGTATTTCCGGACAAAACAGGTGATTTATCTTCTCATACTGGGTGCTGCGTTTGCCATTGCATGCCAAATCAGGGAAAACATGCTGCTGTTTGCCCCTGCCCTTTTTATCTTTATGCTGTATGTGCTGCGTCTCAAAAACGTACTGATTTGTGCGCTCATGATTCTGCTTACTTTTTTGCCTGTCACATTTGGGGCGCAAGCTTACTATAAACACTTGGGCTATCAGCCGGACAACAGCGTGAAGGCGCCTGTCACCCATTGGATTGCACTCGGCTTGTCTTATCATGGAAGATATAATACACCGGACACACTCCTGTCAGTGAGCAAGCCAACCCAGCAGGCAAAGAAACGGGCCGATCTCGCACTGATTAAAAAAAGAATCAAAGAAAAAGGGCCATCCGGGTTGGTCAAACAATGGGGGATTAAAGCCGCCCGGACATTTGCAATGGGGGACATGTCATATCCGGGACACGGTTACCCTCCCCATTTCACAACGGCTTACCGCTATATTTTCGACGGCCACAAGCAGGTTTTGAAGTTCACCATCCAGTTTTTGCATATTGCTGCTTTATTTTTGCTGACACTCTCAAGCCTGCGTTTCCTTAGAGTAAAAAAATACGACATCAATCTGCTGATTCAGATCTGCCTGTTTGGAAGTTTTTTATTTTTTACCGTACTATGGGAGGCGGAACCCCGGTACTCCTTGCTGTTTATGCCGCTAACGCTGATCGGAGCGGTTTACGGGCTGAAAGAGCTTCATGTTCTTATGGCGAAAAAACGATCGCAGACTGCAACGATATGGTCCGGACAAACGATCAGGAACATGATGCTTGCCGTCTGCCTGCTTGCCGCCTTACTTTATTGTGCCAAGTTAAATATGAAAAATTTGACGGATACTCCTATCCATTATCAGGATTACGTGGTTGATCAGTACCGTACAAAAGGAATCCATTACGCCCTTGTAGATTCCGGCCATGTTGCAGCTCAAACTTTTACAGCCGATAAAGCTTTTGACCGCATTGCTTTTAAACCCGCTAATTACAAGGGAGAAGCCACTTACCGGTTATCATTGTTTGTTCAAAGCGGAAAGAAAGAGAAAAAAGTGTACGAAGAGGTATTCAGCCCTAACAAGGAGACTGTCAAAGGTTTCAATGCCTTCACGCTGAAAAAGCCTCTCCCCGGCGGCGGGCGCCATTATCGAATGCTGATCAGTAAAGTTTCCGGAAGCAAAGCATCCCGGCTGTCCCTTCATGTCTACGGGGTCGGGGGGTTATACGAACAGCAAGATATGTATAACAACGGGCAATTTTTTCAAAATGGAAAAGCCATTCCCAGGACGGATCTGACCTTTAAAATTTCAAAAGAAAGAACAGAGCCTTACATGAGGCGCAGTTCCTATTACGGGCTGTTTATCATTCCGGCTCTTATGATTGTGTTCTACGCCTATACCGCCTTGCCTCCGAGCCGCTCGCAACGGGTGAGAAAACCGCTAAATGAATTTGGCAGTTCGTAATGAAACAGGTTCATCCTCTGATGATGAACGTCATGTTAAAGTTATTACTTCTGCTCAAATGGCGTTCATCTCGATGATGAACGCTATTTGGCTCGGGGTTTCTGCTTGGAATGTTGTTCATCGGGCTTATGAACACTATTTGAACCGGGATTATTGTTTGGAATGCACTTCATCGGGCTTATGACCGCTATTTAGACCGGGATTATTGTTTGGAATGCACTTCATCGGGCTTATGACCGCTATTTGGACATTTACCAGCTGTGACCCCGGCCTTTTGTCTAGTTAAAAGCTCTAATTAGACATTTACTGCCTGTGAATCCGGCCTTTTGTCTCGTTAGAAGCTCTAATTAGACATTTACTGCCTGTGTATCAAATTGCACCTGATCCGCCCGCCTCCAACAGCCTTCGAAATATCAAACGATAATCACTATTTACAATCTTGGAGATTTTCGCTACGATAACATCAGTGATATTAAAAGGACTGATACGATGTTATTTGGTTTAGATCCATCTTTGCTTGTCATCTTGATCGCCTTTGGTTTTTGTGCGGCATTTATTGACTCCGTTGTCGGCGGGGGCGGGTTAATCTCACTTCCGGCACTGCTCTTTACCGGGCTTTCTCCGTCTGCAGCGGTTGCAACGAATAAATTAGCGGGAACAATGGGGTCATTTACAAGCACTTTCGTTTTCTACCGTTCCGGGAAACTTGACCTGGCGTCTATTTATAAACTGTTTCCGCTCACTTTTGCAGGCTCGATGCTCGGGGCTTATACCGTTCATTTGATGGACCCCGAAGTGCTCAAGCCGCTCATGCTGTTTATGCTTGCAGCGGTTGGGGTATACACCATTATCAAAAAAGATTGGGGAAAGCTATTCACTTATAAAAAATTATCAACACGCCGGTTTATTCTTTTTACCTTTATCATCTTTCTGATCGGGTTCTATGACGGATTCCTCGGGCCCGGAACAGGTTCATTTTTAATGTTTGCTTTTTTAATGATCGGCTTTGATTTTTTAAAGGCTGCCGGAAATGCAAAATTTTTAAACTTCGGCAGTAATATCGCAGCCCTGATCATGTTCATATTCCTGGGGCAGGTCAACTATGCGTACGGTCTGCCGATGGGGATTGCGCAGATTGCCGGTTCCATCTGCGGATCAAGATTCGCGATTAAACGGGGAAGCAACTATGTGCGGATTTTGTTCATTGCCGTCACTTTTTTATTGCTGGCTAAAAATACATATGACTATCTGCATTAAAATGTTTTCCATCAGGCGTGCCCTGTGTTTGCTGTCTGGGCCTTCACAACCGGCAAGGCCTAGCCCATAATGATGGTGTGCGGCTCAAAAATCTTATTATCCAGCCAGATTTCATAGATTTTTTTAGTTCAAAAATTCTTACTGGCGCCCGTGTCATTTCACATGTTTCCCAAAATCTATTCTCAACCGCGCAATTCACTTGAAGTTTTCTGCGAAATATATAAAATCATACTATATATCAAGGTTTTCTAGGGTTCCGCTGCAGAAATGCCGGCCTGGTCCGAGAGAAAACCCGCAGCTTTGCTGTGACACGGAGGGGGAAAAGCCCGGGAGATGCGTACAGGCCAACGTTCTTCCGGGCTTTTTTCTGAAATACAAAGGAGTTGGGAACTGCATGAATTCAGCTTGGATCAAAGTCTTCATTGGTGTTTGTTTTGAAGTATTGTGGGTCATTGGATTAAAACATGCTGGCAATTTTTTGGAATGGGGCGGGACGCTGCTGTCCATTTCGGCCAGCTTTTACGCACTGCTTTCAGCCGCAAAAACACTGCCGTCCGGGACTGTTTACGCGGTTTTCGTAGGACTCGGCACCGCCGGAACAGCCATTTCAGAGATTGTTTTTTTCGGTGAACCGTTCGATACTGTAAAGATTGTCCTGATTCTCATTTTATTAACAGGCGTGATTGGTCTCAAAATCGTCACGGAGGAAAAAACAGATAAGGGGGCTGATGCTTAATGGCGTGGGTATCCCTTTTTATTGCGGGTCTTTTTGAAATGTTTGGCGTTGTGACGATCAATATGGTGAATAGAAACCGTGATTGGAAGTCACTGGCACTTATGGTACTTGGTTTCGGCGGGAGTTTTCTCTTTCTTGTCTTTGCGATGAAGACACTTCCGATGGGCACCGCTTATGCCATTTGGACCGGAATTGGCGCAGCCGGCGGATCCATTCTGGGCATGGTACTGTATAATGAACCAAGGGATTGGAAAAGAATGATGTTCATCCTTATGATAGTAGGCTCAGCGGTTGGCTTAAAAATCATCTCCTAATACATATAAATGAGCGCATAGCTGACTTCCAGGTTTCCACGAGCAGCAGCATTTGGTCTAAAAACCAAAAGCTGCTCTCCGCCTATGGAAAACACGCCTTCACGAACGTTTCAAATGACGCAGTTTTCTTTCTGTCAATCCAGTAAAATCATCGGTCACGATTGGCAGTCCCTATCCGCTATATCATATACAGATTAAAATGAACCACAAAGTTCCATGATTCCTATAAACAAATGGCGCCCGTCCTTTGTTTGCAATGTACGCATAGAGACATGCTTCTCTGGCCGGCAACCAAACACTCATTTAATCGGATATATCAAAGATCATCCATCTCACCCAAAAAATGTTTGCACCAAAATCATATAGACAATGGTGCCTCCTGCTATTGAAAGAAGCATCTTTCTTTTCCAGATATGTAGCAGCGCCACCACCGCTACGGCGATCAACTCAGGGATGCCGTGGCTTCCGGAAAGAAATTTTACATCTTTAAAACAATAAACAACCAAAAGGCCGATGACTGCGGAGGGCAGCATTTTACCAAGATATTGGACATAGGCCGGAGCCGGTTTGCCCGCTGGAAAAACAGCGAATGGAAGATACCTTGTCAGCATTGTCCCCAAAACCACCATCGCAATGATAATCATCTGCTGTACTGTACTCATTGTGATACCGCAGCCTCCTTCCCTTTTTCCATTGGTTTTCTAAAGATGGTAAACACGCCCAATATGGCAAACATTGCCGGGATGATGAACCGGCTTCCGCCAAAAAACATCAGACAAAGAGCAGAAAGCCCGAGTCCCGCGAGTGCACTGTAATGCTTTTTCTCTTTCATCCATTGTTCAATGAAAATAACCACAAAAAGCGCCGTCATGACAAAATCAAGTCCTTTTGTATTGAACCTGATAAACGATCCGAACAGGCCGCCCGCTGTTGCACCAATAACCCAATAGGCGTGATTGAGCAAGGTAACAAAAAACATAAACCAGCCCTTATCCACATTTTTCGGAATCTCGGCAGTACAATTAATTGAAAAAGTTTCATCGCACATTCCATATATCAAATAGTACTTTTTCTTCCCGGTTCCTTTAAATCTATCCAGCATGGAGATACCGTAAAATAAGTGCCGTGCGTTTACCATTAACGTAAGCAAAAGGGCATTCAGCGGATGGAAAGCGCCAAGCAATAAATTGGCTGCCACAAATTCCATTGATCCTGCAAAAATGGTTAAACTCATCAGGAACGGGTAAATCGCGCTGAAACCCAATGAATGCATATAGATGCCATAGGCGATTCCCAAAAATAAAAAACCTGCAAGAATCGGGATCGTGTGCGGAAAAGCTGCACGAAATGCCATACCGATTTGATTACTTCTTTTCATATGCTCACACCTCTGCTGTTAAATCTTCTTACATATAAATGTAGCACAAGAAATCCTTTTAATGAATAAAAAAATTGTAAGGATTGGAATTTTTGCAAATGAAAAAGAAAACCCGGCAAGAATCTTACTCTTAATGGGTTTTCTAGGATCCCTCTCTGTCAATGGGTGTCGGGAAATAAAAAAAGATGATCCCTCTTCAGCAAGAAATCATCTTTTTATGTCCATGTTCGAGCTCACCCTGTATACTGCCTGAAAGTTTAACCAGGCTTTCATTCTGATAAAATGGAGAAACCCAGTTTTTTAATGTCTTGATGAAAGCCAATCACCGTTTCCAATGATAATTGTTCCAGCGTCTTTCCAACATGCTTAAGTTTTTCAATAACTGCTGGCGGGCATGTAATGATATCTACACCGATTCTATCCGCTTCAAATACGTTAAAGACTTCCCGTGTACTAGCCCAAAGCAGTTGTACATTCTTTTTGGCATGACAAATCTCAACCGCTTTCTTCATATAGGGAATCGGATCCACTCCTGAGTCCGCAATGCGTCCGGCAAAAACGGAGACGATGTTTTCCACTTCCGGGTTGAGTGCAGCAACCGTTTCTTCGACCTGTTCCGTTGTAAAAATAGCTGTCACATTTAGGGAATACCCTTTATCTTCCAGCCTTTTAATTAGCGGAATGGATGACTCTCCTTTCGTGTTGGTAATCGGTATTTTAATGAATACATTTTTCCCCAGTGCATGTATTTTTTCCGCTTCTTTCTCCATCGTTTCAAAGTCATCGGAGAACACTTCAAAAGAAAGCGGCAAATCCGGAATGGCTTTGACCACTTTCTCGGCGAATGCGACATAGTCCGTTACGCCTGCTTTTTTCATTAGGCTTGGGTTGGTCGTGAATCCGGACACAAAACCGGTTTTATAAGCGGCCAGCATATCTTGAATCACAGCACCATCTGCATAAATCTTGACATTAACATCTTTTAATTTACCCAACTGCTTTTTCTCCCCTTTTTATGGTCACTCTTCATAAATTGTTTGACACTTTTTTACCTTTAAAATAATATTTTTTATCATAATCATTCACTTGGCGAACCACATGGCATGGATTTCCAACCGCCACACAATTGTCTGGTATGTCTTTTGTTACAACACTTCCGGCCCCGATGACAACATTGTCTCCAATGGTAACCCCCGGCAAAACAGATGCGTTCGCGCCAATCCAAACATTGTTTCCAATAATAACCGGAGCCGTATACTCCTGCTTGTTCAGACGCAGTTCCGGGTCAATACAGTGTCCGGCAGTGTAGATCCCTACATTCGGTGCAAACAAAGCATTGTTGCCGATTTGGATCTTGTTGCAATCCAATAGCGTACAGTTGTTGTTGCAGAAAAAATTCTCACCTATTTCGATATTGAATCCATAATCACAGTGGAAAGGAATTTCAACAAATAAACTTTCTCCTGTTTTTCCGAACAACTTTTTGATAATCCGGGTTCTTTTTTCCATGTCCCGTGGATGACAATGATTGTATTCGTATAAAAGATCCCTGGCTTTAAATCTGCTGTTTAATAAATCTTTTGTCTGATGATACAATCTTCCGGCCAACATATTTTCTAATTGATCGGACATAACAAGCTCCCTTTCAATTCATAATTAGAAACGTTAAATTCCGTTGACTATGTTCAATCAACGGAATTTAAACATCACGGCTCCTGCCGGCATCAAAGGAAGGAAGCCACGGAGAATCCAATCCCGATAAACGCCCGGGACAGACTTTTACCTTTTTTCGCCTCCGTGGACTTCTTAAACTATGAATTTGTTAATTATGATTTAATATTAACGAATTCAAGATCCGCCAGTTTCGCAAAATCTTCTATTTGTTCAGCCGTTACAGCAAGGGAGAATACGGTATGGTGGCCGCCGCCGTTCTCAATCCACTTTTGGACCCCTTCATAAAATCCTGCTTTTGGTGTCCAAATTTGGCGTGCCACAGGCAGATTTGGTGCTGTTTCAGCAGGTTTTTTCCCTTCCACTTCATACATCACCAGTTTAAAATCATCGCCAAAATCTGAAATAGTCAGATCAATGGCATCTCCGTCCGATCCGTCAAAAACAAGCCGGGCCGGGTCTTCGCGGTCGCCAATGCCTAATGGATGGACTTCCACTCTGATTTTGCTGCTTGCCAAAGTTGGATCGACTTCAAGCATATGTGAACCTAAAATTTCCTCATGGCCTTTTACCAAATTGTACGTATAATCTTCCATAAAGCCGGTTTTTTCATTATGGGCCATGATTTTAAGCAAACGATCAAGCGCTGCCGTTTTCCAGTCCCCTTCTCCGGCAAAACCGTATCCTTCTGCATTCAGCCGTTGAACCGCCATGCCAGGGAGCTGTTTCATTCCCCAAAGGTCTTCAAAATTTGTCGTAAATGCGGTGTATCCGCCGCGGTCAAGGAATTTACGCAAAGCAATTTCAATTCGGATTTGCTCTTTGACATGTTCTTCAAAGTATTGGGGATCGTTATCACCTATTACAAACTCATATCTTTCTTTGCACTCTCTATAGGTTGTTTCGATTTCCTGATCTGTAACTGCTTTCATTTCTGCAACGAGATCGCCGATGCCATAGTAATCAACCGTCCAGCCAAACTTGATTTGCGCTTCAATCTTATCGCCATCCGTTACCGCTACATTCCTCATGTTATCCCCGAATCTGGCTACTTTAATGTTAAAACTTTCATTATAGGCAACGGCAACATCCATCCATTTACCAATTTGATTTTGGACATTTTCATCTTTCCAATGACCGACAACGACTTTATTTTTCTTATTTAATCTGGCATTAATAAATCCGTACTCTCTGTCGCCATGGGCGCTTTGGTGCAAGTTCATATAATCCATGTCAATGGTTTTCCACGGAATATGGTCAAGAAATTGCGTTGCCAAATGCAGCAGCGGTTTTTGCAATAATTTTGTCCCTCTGATCCAGTTTTTCGCAGGGGAAAAAGTATGCATCCAGGTGATCACGCCGGCGACATTGTCGTTATAGTTGACTTCTTTCATAACCTGCGTAATATTCTCTGCTGTTGTTGCAACCGTTTTAAATACAACCGGATACGGGAGCTTCCCGCTTGCATTTAATTCATCAATTATTTTAACGGTATCTTCCTTAACTGCGTCCAATGCTTCTTTACCGTATAAATGCTGGCTTCCGACAACAAACCAAAACTCATAATCTTGCATTTTTAACATGTTGTTTTCCTCCCTGAATATTTATTTAGTCTGTCCATAATAGGCATTTTTCCCATGTTTGCGAAGAAAATGTTTGTCCAGAAGATACTGATCCATGCCAATTTGATGCGGGTTCAGCTGCAGCGAGTGATAAGTCATTTTCGCCACTTCCTCCAGAACAACCGCATTGTGCACAGCTTCATGGGCAGATTTCCCCCATGTAAAAGGGCCGTGATCATTCACAAGTACGGCCGGAACCTGATCCGGGTCAATCTGGCGTTTTTCAAAAGTCTCCACAATGACATCCCCGGTTTGTTTTTCATACTCTGTGATGACTTCCTCTTTTTTCATGGCTCTTGTGACCGGGACAGGTCCATAAAACGTATCGGCATGCGTGGTTCCTGCTGCGGGAATATCAAGGCCTGCCTGAGCGAATGAAACAGCCCAGGGAGAATGCGTATGCACGATCCCTTTCATGTTGGGAAAATGATTATAAAGCACGCAATGTGTTGGTGTATCGCTTGACGGATTTAAATCGCCTTCCACTACATTTCCGTCCAGATCGACAACGACCATCTTTTCCGGTGTTAGTTCGTCATAATCGACACCGCTCGGCTTAATCACAAATAAGTTTTTTTCACGATCGATTCCGCTTACATTTCCCCATGTAAAGGTGACCAGATGATATGCAGGCAGCAGCATATTCGCTTCATAAACTTCCTTTTTTAATTCTTCTAACATCTTCTGATCATTCCTTTGATATTAATTTAATCTTCAGGATTTACTTTTTTTGACATGTCACTTCTACGGCGGTTAACCGCTTACAACAAGAATACTATACCAATTGTCAGTATAAGTCAACGAAAAATATATTTGTAAGTATAAATATATTTAGCTGCATTTAAATAAATGTTTATCCAATGGGTTTTGGGGTTGTTTTTACCTCATGTTCTGTCATAAAAATATATGTTTCCAATCTAATATTTTTGCTGTAACCGGATTCTTGCCGGATTTTTCCATTTTTCATACGCTGATACGAAATACCTTAATGATTCAATAAAAGCGCAGAACGCAAGTCATAAAAGCAAAATCAAACCTTTCTTTGTTATAAAAACGGTTAACTGCGTAATTTATACTGATAAATACATTCATGTTGATTTATTGGGATAAATATGCTAGCATGTATTTGCAACGTGAAAACGTTTTACTACTTCTTTAATGGTAACGTTCACAAAAGGAGGCTGCAAGATCCAGCAATACTTTTTGGTAAATATCTTTATATAACATAGTGATTAAAAATTAAGGAGGGAACTTTAATGGTTGGTGAAAAGAAAATCTCGAGCGGCTTTATCTATTTTTTCGGGGCTTTCGGAGGTATTTTATTCGGCTATGATATTGGTGTGATGACAGGAGCCTTACCTTTTCTGGAACATGATTGGAACCTGCAAAACAATGCCGGCGTTATTGGCTGGATAACCTCTGCCGTCATGTTTGGGGCTATTTTTGGAGGCGCTTTAGCGGGGCAACTTTCTGACCGTTTGGGGCGGCGCAAAATGATTTTAATCTCTGCTTTAATTTTTGTGGTTGGTTCAATTTTGTCAGGTATAGTCCCTCATAACGGGCAATATTATTTGATAATTGTGAGGATTCTATTAGGATTGGCAGTTGGTGCTGCTTCTGCACTGGTGCCAGCCTACATGTCGGAAATGGCGCCTGCACGGTTACGCGGACGTTTATCTGGCATTAACCAAACTATGATTGTGTCCGGAATGCTGCTTTCGTACATTGTCGATTATTTATTGAAGGGGTTACCCGAAACATTGGCATGGCGGTTGATGCTTAGTCTGGCAGCCATACCTGCTTTGATTTTATTTATTGGCGTACTAAAATTGCCCGAATCACCACGTTTTTTAATTAAGAACAATAAGCTTGATGAAGCACGCAAGGTATTGAGCTATATTCGTGCTAAAAAAGAAGAAATTGATGCTGAAATCACACAAATTCAAGAAACTGCCAAGGAAGAAAAAAAGGCAAATCAAAAAGCATCATGGGGCACCTTACTCAGCAGTAAATACCGTTATTTAGTGATTGCCGGAGTCGGTGTAGCGGCTTTTCAACAATTCCAGGGCGCGAACGCTATTTTTTATTACATTCCTTTGATCGTGGAGAAGGCAACCGGACATGCGGCCAGTTCAGCGTTGATGTGGCCAATTATCCAAGGGGTTATCCTCGTATTAGGTTCATTAGTCTTCCTGCTGATTGCTGATAAATTTAACCGCCGCACTTTACTGACAGTGGGCGGAACGATTATGGGGCTGTCGTTTATTTTGCCGGCCATTTTGAATTCAATTATTCCCAATGCAAGTCCAATGATGATCGTTGTATTTTTAAGTATCTATGTCGCGCTTTATTCATTCACCTGGGCTCCATTAACATGGGTCATCGTCGGGGAAATTTTTCCGCTTGCTATTCGCGGACGTGCGTCAGGGTTGGCCTCATCCTTTAACTGGATCGGTTCATTCTTAGTTGGATTGCTATTCCCAATTATGACTGCTTCAATGTCTCAAGAAGCTGTTTTCGCGATTTTCGGGGTCATTTGTTTGCTCGGAGTTCTATTTATCAGAATGCGCGTTCCTGAAACCCGTGGACATACCTTGGAGGAAATTGAAAAAATTGGAGAAGCCGGGAAAATCAAAAAGCTTAGAGAAAAAGGTACAAAAGTAGACTTATAAGGTTGGAGGCAGGATGAAATGAACTTAGTGGAAACTTCGAAAGCGATTCAACAAGGAAACGTCTCATTAGGCATCGAACTAGGCTCAACACGCATTAAAGCCGTATTGGTAACGAATGACTTTAACACAATAGCTTCCGGAAGCTACGTTTGGGAAAACAAATTTGAAAGCGGTATCTGGACTTATTCATTAGATGAGGTCTGGGAAGGCATTCAAAGAAGCTATATGCAAATTGCAGCAGATGTTCAGGGTAAATATCATGCAACTTTAACAAAAATCAGCGCAATTGGTGTAAGCGCTATGATGCACGGATATTTGGTTTTTTCAAAGAATAATACTTTACTAACCCCTTTCAGAACATGGCGTAACAATATGACTGAACAAGCTGCTGATGAGTTGACTGAACTGTTTCAATTCAATATCCCGCAGCGATGGAGCATTGCACATCTCTACCAGGCCATTTTAAACAAAGAACCGCATGTAAATGACATTCAATTTATGACTACCTTGGCTGGTTATGTCCACTGGAAATTATCCGGAGAAAGGGTTTTAGGAATCGGAGATGCTTCTGGCGTTTTCCCAATTGATGAAGTGGCTGAAACTTTTAATACAAGCTTTCTTGACAAATTTGAGTCCCTTGAAAATGTTGCGCATTATCAATGGAATATCCGCGATATCCTGCCCAAAGTTTTAAAGGCTGGTGATCACGCAGGAACATTGACCCGTGAAGGTGCTAAGTTACTGGATGTTAATGGAAATCTTCAAGAAGGCAGTATAATGGCTCCGCCTGAGGGTGATGCCGGAACTGGTATGATTAGTACGAATAGTGTTCGCAAACGAACGGGAAATATATCAGTCGGAACATCTGCTTTTTCGATGGTTGTACTTGATAAACCATTGAAAAAGGCTTATAGAGATATTGATATTGTCACAACGCCAAATGGTGCGCCAGTAGCAATGGTTCACATTAATAATTGTTCCTCTGATATTAATGCATGGGCAAATATATTTAAGGAATTTGCTGAACGTCTTGGTATAGATTTGAAAATGGATCGTTTATATGAAACGTTATTCCTGGTTTCTGCTAAAGCCGATCCTGATGCAGGCGGGTTAATCAATTACAGTTACTTATCCGGCGAGAATATTACCAAAATGCCTGCCGGGCGCCCGCTTTTTGTCAGAAAACCCGATAGTTCGTTTACACTGGCAAACTTTGTTCAAACTCAATTATATGCTGCATTTGCACCGCTTAAAATTGGAATGGATATTTTGAAAAATGAAGAACAAATCAGTACAGATGTCATGATTGCGCAAGGCGGCCTGTTTAAAACGCCAGTCATTGGCCAGCAAATTCTTGCCAATGCTTTGAATACGCCAATTACGGTGATGAGCACAGCTGGTGAAGGCGGCGCTTGGGGTATGGCAGTATTAGCTGTTTATGCTCAATACGGGAATGAACAGCAGAGTTTGGAAGACTTTTTAGATCAAAAAGTGTTTACCCATCCCGAAAGTATGACTTTAAGTCCGGAGCCTGAAGGGGTTTCAGGATATGAAGCCTTTATTAAAAAATATCAAGATGGGTTACCAATTGAGTCAGTGGCAGTTCAGTCCATTTCCTAACGAAAAGAGTACCGGAAGAATAAAAAAATAGAACAATCCTAAGGGCTTGCCGAATAAATTGACGCAAGCCCTTAGAATTTATTATTGGATTTTTTTATAGTAACTAAATGGGCATGTTATTACCCAATAAGCCAACTTTAAGGTGTTTTTTCTTTGAGTTAATGAATCGTTCTTACAGAGTCTCTTTCAATCAATTCCGGCTCATATATTTTTGATGTAACCGGTTGTTTATTTAGCATATCGATGATCATTTTACCGGCATCAAGCCCCATTCTTTCCTGCGGATGGCGAATGGTTGTTAAACCCGGATTGATAAATTTCGAAAATTGATAATCATCAACACTGATAATGGAAAGATCCTCAGGAATTTTCAAACCGATTTCTTTCACAAAATTGATCACTTGAAACGCTAACTGATCGTTATAGCAAACAATTGCAGTCGGGGCAAACTCGGGTCGTTTCAGGCTTGTATGAAGCTTTTTAAACATGTTAATTTTATTTTCTTCCGTCTGATACATCATGATTTCACTCATATTTGAGATCTCAGGATGGTCCTGATAGGCTTTGATATAACCTTTCATTCGAAGAACCCCCTGTTTATCGTCAACCTTAAATATACCAGCAATTTGTTTGTGCCCCCGGGAGATTAAATAGTTTGTAATCATTTCCCCGGTCTTTTCATCATCCATGATTAAATAAGGAATATCCATATCATCATAGACAGCATTAATAAACAGCATAGGAATGCCCATTGACTTGATATTATCGTAAATCCCTTTGTTGGCGTTATTCAGCGCACTTCTTGTTGGTTCAATGATTAATCCGGATAACTCATTTGATAATAAATTGGTTAAGCTTTTCCGTTCCTTCTCCGGGTTGTTTTGTGTATTGGCAATCAGAATGGAATACCCGTAGTTTGATATATAATTATCAATTCCTGTAATAATATTTGGGAAAATATAATCCGCTATGTGGGTTGTGATCAGGCCGATTGTCTTATTTTTAATAGCAGACTTAGGCTTTTCTTTCCAATTATCGACAAATATTCCGCCGCCTTGAATGCGATAAACAAAATTTTCCTTCTCCAGTTCATCAATTGCATGCCTTACTGTGAAACGGCTCACATGATACATCTCCATGAGTTCCGATTCAGTGGGCAGTTTCTCACTTACCTTGTACTCTTCTGATAAGATTTTCTCTCTAATATCCTGCTTAATTTTTTCATACTTTTTGGTCATGTTTGATTCCCTTTAATAAATTTTTTGATCATAAAAAACCTGCATCATATTTAATAATCATAACATACTTCCCTTCTATCAAAAAACAAAAATCAGGCTCTTATACGTACGATCATGCCATCCTTATACATTTCAACGCATAACAAATTTAATTTGTTGACATTCATACGGATCAATTATATGATGAAAACGTATACAACAAAACAAACCCTCATCATTTTGGAGTAGAAAAAATTTACTTTCCTATGCGAATAAACAGGCTTTTACCAGTGCGGTGATCGACTATATCGCTGCAAAAGAAAGAAGGATGCATGATGATTACGCAAGAAGAATTGAAAAGCGAATGGGGCTCTCTTACAAAGTACACGGTTGACAACGGCGATGGATACGCCTTTTCCTGTGTAAATTATGGCGCGGCGCTGACATCGCTGACAATGCCGGACAGTTCCGGATATTCCAGTAATATTCTGCTGCAATTCGCGCGTCCTGACTCTATGTATAATGATCAAACCTACTTTTTTGGCAAAGCAATCGGAAGAGTAGGCGGCAGGATCAAGGATGGTTCTTACCGGTTAAATGGCCATCCATACCAACTGCCCCAAAATGAAGGAACGAACACGCTTCACGGTGGTGCCAACGGTTTTCACCATTTATGGTGGCATGCCAAAACCATTCATAACGGCATTGAGTTTACACGTGAAATCACACGAGAAGATGACGGATTTCCAGGAATATTGAAAACCTCCATTACTTACAGATGGGGAGAAAATCATCAGTTTCACATTGAATTTAACGGGTTTAATGATTCAGATGAAGCCACTTTATTTAATCCAACGGTTCATAGTTATTTCAATCTTAACAATGATAAAACACGTGGACTTGTCTGTCATGAGCTGAATATGCATGCCAATCGGGTTGCTGAGCTTGGAAATGACTTGATTCCAACAGGCAAACTGTTTGCGGTTGACGGCACGCCCTTCGATTTTCGGCAATCACAGACATTGGACAAAATGATTGAATCCGTCAAAAAAGACGGTTTCACAGGGTATGACCACCCTTTTCAAGTTTCCGGGCCTTTGATTGCAACACTAAAGAATACAGAAAATAGGCGCCGTGTTGATTTGTATTCAGACCGAAACGCCTGTATCCTGTATACGCTGAATGCGATCGGCAAACCTGAAAGCGTGAATGGAGGGGCAGATCTGAAACCCTTCATGGCTGCCGCGCTTGAACCGCAAACATTACCTGATGCTGTCCATCATCCGGATTTTGGAAATATTATATTACAACCGCATCAGGAACAGTCCTATCATATCGTGTATGCCTTAGCAGTGGATGCTTGATTTCCCCACTGCAAAAATCTATCTTTTCGATATGCAGCGCAGTGAATGCTCTTTAGAATCATAAGTTAGTAAAAGGCCAATGATGGTTTCCCGCCATCATTGGCGAAATGGCTTGGTCAAGATAAGCGGATCACACGCTGGTTGCGGCTGCCGCGGAATGTTAGACTCAAATCCCGCTGTTCGAGTATAAACGGGCCGTCAACGAGACAATCGCAATAGCCCAGCAGTTCAAGCTTATCCGGGTCATTGGATGTGCGCAGCTGTTCAATTGTATAGCCGGTGTATGCCCAAATATTTTTCCCCTTTTGCTTCAGTTGCTTCGCCAGTTTGCACGCTTCTTCTGCCTGGAAAAATGGTTCACCGCCTGATAAGGTGACATTTGTTAAAGGATTGCTTGCGGCTTCCTCCACCACTTCTTCTACTGTCATTTCCGTTCCGTTGTTGATATTCCAGCTTGCAGGGTTATGGCAGCCTTTGCAGAAGTGCGGGCAGCCTGCAAAAAAGATCACCGTGCGCAAGCCTTCCCCGTCGACGACCGAGTCGTGGAGTATATTCATAATCCTCATTGGTGCTTCACTCTTTCCTTTTCTTCCGCAAGTTTTGCTGAATTCCATCTTTTCATATCCCCGACCAGATAACCGGTAATCCTTCTGATCCGCTCAATCTTATTATCATCGGCATTATGGCAGACCGGGCATTCCGTATCAATGATTCCCGAAAAGCCGCAGCAGCCGCAGCAGTCAACAGGGTGATTGATTGCGCCGTAGCCAACCTGATTTGCTGCCATGGCTTTTACTAAAGTATCCATTGCGGGGATGTTTTTCGAAACATCTCCGTCACATTCAATATAGGTAATATGGCCGCCGTTACAAAGCGCATGGAAAGGGCCTTCTTTCCTGACTTTATCAATCGCTTTAATCGGGTAATAAACCGGAATATGGAATGAATTGGTGTAATAGTCGCGGTCTGTTATACCTGGAATCTTCCCGAAAACTTTTTGGTCCGCCCGCGTAAACTTCCCGGACAGACCCTCGGCAGGTGTGGCGATCAAAGAGAAATTCAAATCATAAACTTCGCTGGCCTGATCCATTTTTTCACGCAGATGGCTGACAATCCGGTAGCCCAATTGATAGGAAGCTTCCGATTCGCCATGATGGCTGCCTGTTAGCGCAACAAGTGCTTCGGCAAGACCGATGAAACCGGCGCTCAATGTACCGTGTTTTAACACTTCCCCGACTTCATCATCCGGGTGAAGGGTTTCACTGTCTTTCCAAATCTGCTGTCCGTATAAGAAAGCAAAGTGTTCCGCCCGCTTTTTCCGTTGAAATGCAAACCGCTCCAGTAATTGTTGAATGGTGATGTCAATATAGCGATCCAACATTTCAAAAAAGTTGTCCGTGCAATTTGCCATTAGTGCAATTTTGACTAGGTTAATCGAAGTAAAAGACAGATTCCCGCGGCTGATGCTGTTTTCATCGCCGTGCCGGTTTCCCATGACACGCGTACGGCATCCCATATAGGCCACTTCAGATTCCGGTGTGCCGTTATAGTATTGAAAATTAAACGGGGCATCAATAAAACTGAAGTTTGGAAATAAACGTTTTGCCGTCGTTTCAAGCGCCAGTTGATACAAATCATAATTGGGGTCTCCCGGATCAAAATTCACCCCTTTTTTCATTTTAAAAATTTGAATTGGAAAAATAGGCGTCTCCCCATGGCCCAAACCGGCTTTTGTTGCCAGGAGGATATTTTTAATCAGCAGGCGCCCCGCTTCCGACGTATCGGTGCCGTAGTTAATGGACACAAACGGCACCTGGCCGCCCCCGCGGGAATGCATGGAATTACAATTATGGATAAATGCCTCGCACGCCTGGTAAACATCGCGGTCTGTTTCTTTCCAGGCGATTTCTTCCATTTCCTGATCTGTATATAAAGTGGAATAGGTACGCAGGCGGCTGAGATTTTTTTGGAACGTTTTATGTACATAGGGTTCAAGGTCATAGTCAAATGCCGGATAACTCTGGCCGCCATGCTGCATATTTTGGTTGGCCTGAAAAATAATCGCAGCCAGGGCCATGGCACTTGTGATATCACCTGGCTCCCGCATAAATCCGTGTCCGGTATTAAATCCCCCCTTTAACACTTTCCCCAGCGGGATCTGGCAGCAGGTTGTTGTACCCATCGGCAAAAAATCAAGATCATGCGGATAGATGAAATTTTCATCTATCGCCTGCCTTACCTCTTCACTGATCATGTTTTGTTTCGCATAAGATTTGGCGGCTTCTGAAGCCATTTTTGAAGCCTGCCCCATTGGCGAATTGCCGTCAACATTGGCATTTTCCTGAATCAGATCATGATTGTTCCCGTAAACGATCTCATCCAGTGCATGTAAAGGGAAACTTTTATCGCTCCGTGTGCTTGTTTTCATCGATTATCTCTCCGGTTTTTCAAAAATATTCGTCTTAAAGTTCATCAAACCCGTTTAAATCACTTACTTTTGTATAGGACCGGGATTTCTGTTCAAAGAAGTCGGTTTTTGTCCCGTCAAAATTATCCGCATACGCGCGAATCCACTTCATCGGGTTCTTTACATGCTGCGGGTATAGCTCACTTAAGCCAATCATCCGCAGCATTTTGTTGGCCCTGTACTGAATAAAGCCGGCCATTTCCTCCAGGTCGATCCCCTCGACATCGTGAAGCACATACTTCGACCATTCAATCTCCAAATCTACGGATTCCTTGAAATGGGCATAGACCCAATTGGTAAAGGCCGGTGTATTGTATTCCGGATTTTCTGCTAGGACGGCCCGGATCAGTTCGGATATAAAACGCCCGTGTTCCAGTTCATCGCGGTTGATATAACTGATCATCGTTGATGTGCCGACCATCTTATTCTGGCGCGCCAAGTTATAAAAGAAAGCGAAACCGGAATAAAAGAATAAGCCTTCTAATAATGTGGAATATACCAAAGTTTTGAGAATGTTTTCGATATTCGGCTGTTCTGCAAATTGGTTGTATTGGATCATCAGCTTCTGGTTTCTTTTCAGCAATATCGGATCTTTCCTGCCAATTTCAAAAGCTTGATTCTGCCTGTCCAAAGAAACGACAGATGAAAGAATATACGAATAGCTTTCATTATGGACTGCTTCCTGCTGGGCAATCACGGCCATAATCGATTGAACGGACGGGTCTGTGGCATATAATGAAGCCAGCAAAATCGTCCTCGTTTGCGATGAATCGAGTGTGGCCAGCAGGCTGATGATTTTCAAATAAGTCTCCCGTTCTTTCTCGGACAACAAAGGAAATGCTTTAACATCGCTTGACATATTCACTTCATCGGACTGCCAGTAGTTTCCCAATAATCGTTTGTACGTTTTATACCAATGCGGGTAGGCAAGATCATTCCAATTTAATATTCCGCTTGATTTTCCCCCGAATAGGGCAGTTGCTTTATTCGGATGGGCCGGATCTAATGTTTTGGCTTTTTCAAGCATTGATTTTTGCATCATGCAGCACTCCTTCTATCCATTTTTCCACTTCTTGTTCCTGGCTTCCGCGCGGGGATTGTTCGATCTTTAATGGCGCCCATTTGCTATGATAAAATTTTGCGAGCTTGACGGCGGCCAGGCAGAATAAGTCGTCGCCGCCAAACTGTGTATCCCCGGTGCCAAATACGGCGACATTGGAAGGTTTATAGCCGATTTCTAAGACAAAATCTTTTACCTCGTCCGGTGTGGCACCCCGTTCCCATGTAAACGTCCCGATCAAGATCAGGTCATATTGTTCGGGTTCCACTGGCGGGGAGGTACCGATCGCGTGCATATCCACTTCCATGTTGCGCGCTCTTAACTCAGATTCAAGCAATTCGGCCGTTTCTTTCGTATTGCCGCTATACGATAAATACGCAATCAGTACCCTCAACTTTGGCACCACTCACATTCTTCCACCTCATTGGAAGTCGAACGCACATAATAGGTGGTTTTCAATCCGGAACGCCATGCCTGCAAATGAAGATCGAGTAAAATAGATGCCCTGATGTTATTGGGTACATAAAAATTAAAAGAGATGCTTTGGTCAATATGCTTCTGTCTTGCAGCGTTCTGCCTGATCGACCATCTTTGATCGAGCTTATAGGCAGATCGGCGGTAAATATCATAAGTCCGGTAATTCAAATCCGGTGCCGTTACCGGAATTCTGTAATCCTTTTTTTCCTCAATATAATAAGGTTTAAAAATCGGATCAATACTGGCTGTTGACCCGGCGATAATGGAGGTCGTGGCATTTGGAGCAATCGCCATTAAATAGCCGTTACGCACGCCATATGCTTTGATTTCCTGTTCAAGTGCATGCCACCGTTCACTCGTATAGCCTTTTTCTGAAAAATAAGTCCCCTTGCTCCACTTGCTGCCTTGAAAAGCAGGGTAACAGCCTTTTTCTTTACTGAGTTCCAAACTGCTTTTGATCGTATAATAGGCAATGTCCTCATAAAGACCATCTGCATACCGGACAGCCGCTTCTGATTCCCACTCCATGTTTTCAAGAGCCAACAGGTGGTGCCAGCCAAATGTGCCAAGGCCGATCGCACGGTATTTCTGATTTGTGATTTGAACTTGTTTGATCGGTAATGTATTGATATCGATCACATTGTCCAGCATACGGACCTGGATTTTAATGAGGCGCTCGAGAACCTGATCAGGCACAGCTCTCCCCAAGTTGATCGAACTTAAATTGCATACAACATAATCCCCGGAACGGTATTTCTTAACAATGGTATTTTCGTCTTCAATATATTCTTCGATCAATTCAGTCGAGGATTGGTTCTGGGCAATTTCCGTGCACAAATTGGAACAATAAATCATCCCTTGATGATCATTCGGGTTTTGCCGGTTCACTTCATCCCGGTAAAACATGAACGGCGCACCGGTTTCAAGCTGTGATCTCATGATGCGCTTCATGATATCGATTGCCGGTATTTTCTTTGTGGAACGGAGGCCGGCATCTATGCACGCCTGGTATTTTTTCCGCCACTGGCCATTCCCTTTTGCCTCATCATAAAAGTCTTCTAAAGAAAATCCCATTACTTCCTTGACTTCATGCGGGTCAAAGAGATACCAGTCGCCCCTTTTTTCGACTTGCTCCATGAAATAGTCGGGAATACAGACTCCTGTATAAATATCGCGGGCACGGAACCGGTCATCGCCATTGTTCAATTTCAGATCAAGAAAATCCTCAATGTCCCGGTGCCACACATCCAGATAAATGGTGATGGCCCCTTTTCTCGTCCCAAGCTGGTCCACGCTGACGGCTGTGTTGTTTAGCTGCTTCATCCATGGCACGACGCCGCTGGACATACCCCAAAAGCCTTTGATTGCACTTCCACGCGCCCGAATTTTCCCCATGTAGACGCCGATACCGCCGCCGTTTTTGGAAAGCTGCGCGATATCCGTGTTGCTGTCGTAAATGGATTTTAGACTATCATCCACGGTATCAATGAAGCAGCTTGACAGTTGTCCGTGCGTTTTTCCTGCGTTTGCCAGTGTAGGGGTTGCCACTGTCATATACAGATTGCTGAGCGCCCAGTAGGCTTCTTTTACATATTTCATGCGCTTTTCCAAGGGCTCGTCCTGCATCAGATACATTGCGATCACCATCCAGCGCTCCTGCGGCAATTCATAAACCTGCTTTTCATAATCGGACGCAAGATACCTTGTTGCCAGTGTGTAAAGGCCGGGATAGGTAAACAGCAAATCTTTCCCGGGCTGAATGGATGCGCCGAACGCCTCAATTTCCTGCTGTGAATATTTTTGAAGAAGTTTTTGAGAATAAATGCCTTTTTCTGTGAGTTGATTTATCAATGTATAAAACGAGCCATAACGGCGTGATGCATCATAATTGCGGTTTGCTGCCGCCTTGGCATATAACAGTTGCAAGTAAATTCTTGCTGCCAGAAAAGTCCAGTCAGCACCGGCTTCATCGATGTTTTCAAGTGCATGTTTGATCAAGGCATCCGTCTTTTCCTCCAGCGGGGCATCCGGATCCCATGTTTTTTCAAGCTTTTCCTTATATTTTGTTGTGTCAATGTGTAAGCCTTCGGAAATTTCATCGATAAACTGTAAGCCCTCGTTTACATGATTTTGAATGATCGTTGCCATGTTTTCTCCTCCCTTTGTTGAACGAAAAAAAACCGTTCATTCGGGGGATGAACGGCAAAAAACGACAGAAGGACAGTATATGAAAATATGTATCCATCGTTTCACCTTTCCGCACCCCGAGAATAGAAACTGCAAGTTCTGGCAGGTCTCCTGGCTTGTGCTTCATCCTACTAAAGCCCTTCCCATACCGTCACTAAAAAGCACGGGGTACAGTGGTTTACTCATTCGTCTGCACACACAGTTGCGGGGGCAGCTCCAGCTTCTACTGGATTCCCTTTTCAGGCAAAAACTTGCCACCAGAACTTGATATACTATATTTAGTATTTTTTGTTGAACTAATTTCTACATGTTGTTATCATATCATATCAAAAAGTCTATATCAATCATAAAAAAGATAAAGTGAAACTTCCATCAGTGGGGGTTTTCCTTCATCCCCCACTGATGGTTAGTTGAACTAATCGGAACTTTACGGGCAGTTTGATCTCCCACCTATCTTCTTCGTACCTTGAGTCTTGAGGTGGGAGTCTTACTGCCCGTTATGTTGGGATAAAACTGCAGGGGGGGTGATTTCTTTTAAAAAGCATGCAGAGTGCACGATTAGTTCTTAATCAAACGTTTGATTAAATCATCCTGTCCCGCTTGAAATAGAGTGAAGCATTGTTGGGCATTGTCCGCAAAATTTGTTTGCTATTTTTGGAAACTGGTAATTTTGCTGATTTCCCCCTCAAGTTCAGCTTCTTGGGCGAATCAAATGCCGCAAGATGACGGCTTTACAGAATTACTTTAAAGTTTCATGTTTGAATATAGACAAAAAGAAGCCTGCAGGTGTCCCTGAACCATGATTTCTGCAGGCTTCTCATCGTTTTGAATTCCCTTATACCGGCTGCCATTTGCGCAGAAACAGTGTATTGCCCACAACCGACACAGAACTGAAGGCCATGGCTGCTCCTGCCAGGATTGGATTTAATAACCCGAATGCTGCCACCGGAATCAGAATAACGTTATAAGCAAAGGCCCAAAACAGATTCTGGCGGATTTTCCGCATCGTTGCTTTCGACAAGCGGATTGTGTTGACAATACCCATCAAGTCGCCGCGCATTAATGTAATATCTGCGGCCTCCATCGCAACATCTGTACCGGTTCCAATCGCAATCCCGACATCAGCTGCAGCAAGAGCCGGGGCATCATTGATCCCGTCGCCGACCATTGCGGTGATTTTGCCGGCCTGCTTCAATTTTTCCACTTCTTTGGATTTATCTTCCGGCAGCACTTCCGCAAGCACATGGTCTACGCCGACCTGCCGGGCAATCGCTTCGGCAGTACGGCGATTATCGCCTGTAATCATGACGGTTTCAATACCCATTTCTTTGAGTATACGGATGGCTTTTGCAGATGTTTCTTTTACCGTGTCCGCAACAGCCATCAGTCCGGAAAGCTCGCCATCGACTGCAACCAGCATGGCCGTTTTGCCGTTTCCCTCAAGCTTTTCCATTTGGCTGATCACATCATCCATCCGGATACGCGCATCCTGCATCATTTTTTTATTTCCGATCAAAACTTCTCTTGCCTCTACTTTTACCCGGATGCCATAGCCCGGGACAGCTTTGAATTCTGTAACATTTGGCAGCTGCAGGCCTTTTTCAGCCGCCTTTTTTACAATGGCTGCACCAAGCGGGTGTTCCGATCCTTTTTCGGCTGCAGCGGAAAGGGTAAGCAGTGCTTCCTCCGAAAAACCGCCATATGGGATGAGGTCTGTTACTTCCGGCTCCCCTTTTGTAATCGTACCGGTTTTATCGAGTACAACGGTATCAATGCGGTGTGCACTTTGTAAATGCTCCGCGCTTTTAATCAGCACGCCGTTTTCAGCACCGAGGCCGGTTCCCACCATGACAGCTGTCGGTGTGGCAAGCCCGAGTGCGCAAGGGCAGGCAATGACAAGCACGGCAACCATGCTGATGATCGCGGGGGTGAATCCGGCTGCAAAATACGTCACCGCGAATGTCGCCAGTGCAATTAAAATCACGATCGGCACAAAAATCCCCGAAATCTGGTCGGCCAGATGCTGGATCGGCGCTTTCGAACCTTGCGCCTCTTCCACCAGTTTGATGATCTGGCTGAGTGCCGTATCTTTCCCGACTTTTGTGGCTTTAAAGTGGAACGAACCTGTTTTATTCAATGTCGCGCCGATAACGGTGTCACCCGTTTGTTTCGAAACCGGCATACTTTCGCCGGTCAGCATTGACTCATCGACAGAAGAAGCGCCTTCTGTGATGACGCCGTCAACCGGAATTTTTTCCCCGGCACGGACAAAAATCAAATCGCCTTCAACCACTTCTTCAATCGGTACTTCAACTTCTTTTCCGTCCCGGATGACATGGGCAGCTTTTGCCTGCAGGCCCATCAGTTTTTTCATCGCTTCTGATGTTTGGCCCTTTGCCCTGGTTTCCATCAGTTTGCCGAGGACAATCAAAGTCATAACAATGGCGGATGCTTCAAAATAAAGCATATGCCCCGAACCGATGATGGTGAGTACAAGGCTGTATAAATAGGCTGTAGACGTACCAAGTACAACCAAAACTGCCATATTGGCACTACCGCCCCGGACTGCATGGTAAGCATCCCGATAGTAATGGCCGCCGACAAAAATTTGCACGATGGTAGCAAGCAAAAGCTGCAGCCATGGATTCATATGGAAAGAAAAACCGCCGCCGTAATGCATGGCGATATCCGAGATCATTTGCAACAGGAAAAAGACTGAGATCACAGCACCAACTATGAACTTTATTTTTTGCTTTTTATATGCTTTCTCACGCATCTTCTTTTCATAGTCCGGATCCACTTCTCCTTTTACTTTTGCGTCATAGCCGGCTTTTTTTACAGCGGCAATCATTTGTTCAGGGTTCGCCTGTCCCGGCAAGTATTCAACACTCGCCTTTTCCGTCGCCAGGTTGACGGCGGCGCTAACAACACCGGGGGTTTTTTTCAGTGCCCGCTCAACACGGTTGGCACATGCCGCACATGTCATGCCGATAATATCCAGCTGAGCTTTTTCTTCCAGTACCCCGTAACCCGTTTTATTCACTTTTTCGATCAGATTTTCGACGGTGGCCTGTTTTGGATCATATTGAATGGCGGCTTTTTCTGTTGCCAGGTTGACATTTACTTTCTTGACGCCTTCAACTTTTGATAAATTCTTTTCAATCCGATTGGCGCATGCTGCACACGTCATGCCGGTAATGCCAAGCGTGACGCTGCTGCCGGCCTGTTTTTCCTGTAATGATGCGGCCATATCCTTACCTCCCGACCTCTTTATACCCTGGATAGGTATATTTCTTTGAAAAAAGAGAGCGTGCCCGAAAGCACAGCCCCGTTCTGTATGAATTTACGCTACTTCATAGCCTTGGTCTTCAATTGTTTCTTTTACTTTATCAAGCGCGACTTCATTCGGGTCGAATTCAACATCCACTTTACCTTCTGATAAATGGACGTCTACGCTCTTGACGCCTGCCAATTCGCCGACGCTTCCTTTAACTGCTTTTACACAATGTTCGCAAGACATGCCTTGTACGTTTAATGTTACTTTTTCCATCATCAATCTCTCCTTTATTTTCTCATTGTTTTTTGTATGGTCACCAAAAATTCATCCAGCACATCCAGGTCCCCTTCTTGAATCCGGTCCAGTACACAATTTTTCAAGTGGCCCTCAAGCAAGATCTTAGACACGCCGTTTAAGGCTGATTGGATGGCAGCGATTTGGGTAATGACATCATCGCAATATGTATCTTTTTCGATGAGGCCTTTTACTCCTCTTACCTGCCCTTCAATACGGTTCAACCTGCTGACCAGGTTCTTTTTCACTTTTTCCGAATGGTGGCTTTTACGTTCACTGTGGGCGGGGCAAACGGAAGCTTCAGCCCGGGCATCCATCATTTCCAATTCCTCCATCTCCTGGCCTCCTTTATATTCATAATATACCATCCCCCCGTATACTATGTCAACGTTGATGCTCCATTACCATTTATGTTGTGAACTTTATTCCGGCATCCGTCTTATTCTTCACTTTTCATGAACAGGTCTATGTATTGAATTACAAAAAGGCATAAATACAGCTGATTTTAGGAAATCTATTATCAATCAATCCTGAGGGTGGATAAAATGGACAACTACACAAATGACAATACCGCCAGAAGATATAAAGCCCATGTGAGTATTTTAGGGACAACACAATTGCATTTGAGAAATCCTTATATCATTGCATGGTGGTCCGCAGCATTCCCCGGTTTCGGGCATATGCTTTTATCTAAATATCTTAGAGGATATGCTTTATTTATTTGGGAGGTTATCATCAATCTTCAAGCACATGTTAATTCTTCCATGATTTATTCCTTTCAAGGGAATATAGACATGGCAAAAGAAGTATTAAACACAAGATGGCTTCTGATGTATATTCCTGTTTACCTTTTCGGGATTTGGGACAGTTATCGGACAACAATAGATATGAACAGGGTTTATATTTTAGCCGAACTGGAGGGGCACCGTTTCAACACTTTTGCACTGGGCGCCTTAGAGATGAACTACCTGGATAAACGAAATCCCATTCTTGCCTTGATGTGGTCATTGTTTATCCCCGGTTTAGGTCATCTCTATATTCATAGGATTTTAACTAGTGTATTTGTAATCGCAGGGTTGGTCGTATTTTTTTATTATTCGCATGTTCAAGAAGCCATTTTGCTATTGATACTCGGTAAAGTAAAAGAAGCTACCGCTGTTTTAAATCCGGAATGGCTGCTTTTTATCCCCTCACACTATGGGTTTGCAATTTATGATTCTTATGCGAATACAGTTGAGAATAATAAACTATTCGAAAAAGAGTTAAGAAATCATTTAACCGAGCATTACCAGGCGGAGAATTTTCAAATATTAAAAGGACAAAAAGTGAAGTGATCCATTTGCAGTTTTTTTCAACATTTGAATGCAACGGGTTTTTAGAGATGGCGGTTTTAACGTTAGAAAAGAGAGGAATTCCAAAAGAAAACATATTCGCTGTCCCTCTGGATAATAGGGCAGAAGACCGTAAAATTTTTGATACGCTGCACCGCTCGGATGGCATAACCCTTATTGATATTGGTATGGGGCTTGCTACTGCTTTTGCTGTAATTGGAGCAAGTATAGGCTTTAAATTAGCCTGGGGCCCGATTTATTGCGGTCTGATCGGTGCAGTTTCCGGGTTTGTCCTTGGCTTTGCTATTCGTCTTTTTATGGAATTGGTTGTTAAAAAAAACAAAAGAGTATTGGGAGGAAAACACGCCGAGGTCATCCTAATCGTCGACTGTGATGCATCCCAGGCTGAATTCATTGAAGATGTACTTTGGAGCCATTTTGCATTAGGCGTAGCGAAAGTAAAATGATTGAATCCGTTATCACCTGCTGAACAAGTAAAATTGAACTTTGCGGCTTACATTTCATCGACCGCGCGATCAGATTTTGCTGGAAGCCAACGGATACCATACCGGCCCTGTAATCTTCCACTCGGGTGGCTGCGATTTGAGTATTGAATTCAAATGTCACAGCAGCCTCCTCTTACTTGTCTCCAGTTTCATCGTTTTCCCGGAACAAGAAGCAATACGATGGGCTGCCCCCATCGTATTGTATTGCCTTTTTTAGGAACATGGCCCTGAATATTAATCAATCGTTTGATTAATATTGGCCGTATCCTTTTCCTTCCCCGCCGCCCGGTTGAAAAGATGGACCACCATTTTCATAAGGTTGCCGGACTCCCAATATTCAGCAGATTCTACCTCAACTTTGAGCAGGACAACATTCGGGTCATCGTAGCTTGTTTTTAACAGTTTTTCATAGGCGGCATTCCAAAGTTCTTTCTTTTTATCGAGACTTTCCACAATTTCTGCTTTCCCGCGCACGGATACATAAGACTTTCCTGCATAGGCAACATTGACTTCCTGGTTTTGCAGGACTTCATGAAACTTATCCGTGTCTTTTTTCGTAAAAAACCATAAGTCCCCGTCAAACTCGACTTCCTGGGTTTTCATCGGGCGGGAAACCAGGCCTTCGTCTGTCATCGTTGTCAGCATGGCAGTATCGATCCCTTTTATTAAAGACCGCAGCTTTTCCAACTCTTTTTGATCAAATCTTTCTGAATTTGACATCAGCATCACCTCATTCTTTTTATAAGGTTATTCCCTTTAACCGTGATTTTTAATCGCACAGTACACGAGACAAAAAAACAGGGAAACTAAATCGTCTTGGCTTTTATCTTCCTGCCGAAAAAATTTTCATCTCCCTCCTTCGCTAAATTGACGAGGTATTTGTCTGTATTTCCAATAATTTCCTGAGCCGTTTGTATTTTCAACTTGACTACAGTACAAATAAATTTTTGTGATACACTTAATAATATAATAATACATGGAGAGAGGTATGATATGGGTACAAACACGAAGCAAAAGAGCAATAAATTAAGAATGATATTGCGGGGGCTCCTCGTCATTATTGGAGGATTTATCGCTGCATACGGTTTGGAAACCGTATTGATCCCAAACCATGTTTCAGATGGAGGCGTGACCGGCCTGAGCATTGTGGCTTCCAAACTATTTGATCTGCCGCTGGGGGCGCTCATCGCGATCATCAATATTCCATTTATCTGGTTAGGTTATCAGCAAATAGGAAAAACCTTCTCTTTATTCTCGATCATCGGAATCGTTTCACTGTCTGCGGGCACTACTTTATTTCACGATACTTCGGCCATTATTAAAGGGGACACTTTGTTAATTACGGTTGCCGGAGGGATCATTATTGGTTTTGGAATGGGGCTCGCTTTGCGTAATGGCGGAGCATTGGATGGCATTGATATGCTTGCCGTACTGCTGGCCCGGAAATTACCGTTTGGGACAAGTGACTTTATTCTTTTCTTAAACATATTTGTGTTTATCATTGTCTCATTCGTATTCGGCCTTCAAGGAGCAATTCTGTCGGCAATTGCTTACTTCATTGCTTCTAAAGTCATTCACATCGTAGAAGAAGGTTTAAGCGGTTCTAAAACCTTTAAAATTATCACAACGCAGCCTGAACTAATAGTGGAGGCAATACGTGACCGCTTAGGCCGGAGTGCAACGTTCAACGAAGTGTATGGAGGATTCTCCCACGAAAAATTCAAAGAAATCACCTGTGTCATCAACCGCTTGGAAGAAACCAAACTAAAGGAAATCATTAGTGAAATTGACCCAAAATCTTTTGTTACAGTTTATGACGTTGCAGAAGTGAGGGGCGGGAATTTCAGAAAGAACAATATTCATTAAAATAAGCACATTGTTCCGGGAGCGTACTGCATTCATTTGGAAAAAGGCTCTGGAATAATGTGCAATTTTAATACCACCTTATTCTAATAAGCGCTCTAGTTTTAGATAACTTTTGAAAAAATAAAGTTCGTTTTAGAATGTGCGAATAACTGTAAATCATCAATAAATTGCTCCGCGTCTTCAAACGATTGGAAGTGGGCTTTTAACATAAAGCATGCATCGCCAGCAATACGATAACAAAATTCAACATTCGAATAATGACCTATCTGCTTTTTAAAATCCTCATAACGATTATTTTTAATGGTCGCTTCAATGATGGCTTCAATTGGATATCCCAGCTTTTTTTGATTCAGTTCAATTGTATAGCGCTTAATTATTTCTTGCTCTTCTAATTGTCGCACCCGCTCTCTTACGGCCGGGGCAGATAGATGAATACGTCTGCTTAGCTCGCTCATTGATAAGCGACTATCTTCTTTCAATTCGCGTATGATTTGTTCATCAATGAAATCCATTCCTTGAAATTCCTTTCCATTTTGAAATCCAAACCAATCATATACCTTTAAAACGATATGTGAAAGCAGCACGCTTTATTCTACACTAGTTATAGGAGGGATGATCATGACACTGATACCATTTCATGAAAGAGGTAGCACACCCTTTCAACAATTACTGGGATATAATGAGTCCATTCTGAAATACTGGAACAAACTCGGTAATGAACTTGAAAATGATGGTCAATTATCAGCGAGGTTAAAAGAAGAAGTTCGACGTACACTTGCACAAAAAAATGGCTGCCTCTATTGTAAGGCAAAAGGCAAACCAAATCCGACTGATTACGATGAAAAAACAGCTGTATGTACCGGATTTGCTGAAGCTTTTCTTGTGAGCAAAGGGCAAACATCTCCAAATGTAACAGCGGTTTTGAAGGAGTATTTAACAGATACGGAAATCAGTGAGCTGATTGCTTTCATTTGTTTCACAACAGCATCACAATATTTTGGTGCACTAATGCAACTAGGGGAGCACCAAAGATAAATGAAACTTCCATCAGTGGTGATTTTCCACTGATGGAGCCCAATGATTAGCGTTGTTACGAATAAGAAATAGATATATACATTGTTGCCGGAGATGCCAAAAAAATGCGTTAAATGAGCTTACGATCTCTTTCGAATCCATACAATGACAAGTGAAATCAATAACAATGCTAACACGGCGTACACTATATTAGAATATATGTCCATATAACCTACGATCGTTTCCCATTGGTTTCCAACAGCAACCCCTATGCTTACAAGAGTAACATTCCAAATAAAAGTCCCCAGAGTGGTTAATAAAAGAAAGAGCCCAAAATTGATATGCGACATGCCTGCAGGAATTGAAATGAGACTTCTAATAAGCGGAATGAAACGACAAAGAAATATTGTCCATAAACCATATTTATTGAACCAGTTATTTGCTTTATAGAGGTCATCTTTTGTTACCCTGAGAATATGCCCCCACTTCTCAATGATTTTTTCCATCCTGTTGATATCAATCATCGCCCCAACCCCGTAAAGGATGATGGCTCCAAGCACTGATCCAATCGTCGAAACCGTTACAACCCCTATAACACTTAGGCTTGTATGAATCGTCATAAAACCGCCAAATGTTAAAATTACTTCTGATGGAATAGGTGGAAAGATATTCTCTAAAGCAATCAAGAGAAGAATACCCATATATCCGAAATCTTCCATTACACTCATTATCCAGTTTTGCATTTATCATACTCCCTCAAATAAAAATATTTGTTAAAGTAACTTGAATAACCGCAGAATAGTCGGACAAAGGAAATTCAAACACAGGCTTTCAAACGAATTTGACAGCATACAGCTCCTGCTTCAGGCAAAGCTGTTAGCGCTAACTTTAATATGAATGAAGATTACATTTTCCCTTTTTTATGTACCGGGAGCCAGTTACGGTCCTCCCGTCTCGTTGGGTTAAGATTCCGTCGATGCAGGTTTCCCCGCTTCAATTAATACCTTGTTTCGGCCTACGAATATAGCTAATATGTTCATAACTATTCCAGTTCCAATCAGCAGCCATTCTATTTTGATTATATCTGCGATTGGGCCGAAGATAAGCATTCCAATCGGCATCATCGAGGTTGAAATCATTGCCATGACACCAAAAATTCTTCCTAAATAGTCTTCTTCTACTTTCTCCTGTAATAAAACAGTTGTCGTTGTATTGATCATTGGCATTGCTACTCCGAATAAAGCCATGAAAAATAAGTAAATCCAAAAGTCCGGAACGACACCAAGTGCAAATGTACAAACGCCCATCATGAGGCTTGAAAACATCATGGTTTTTACTTTATTTTGAAAGCCTCCCCAGGAAGCGATCATGCCTCCGCCCGCCATCATGCCAATTGAGAAGGCAATTTCAATCGCAGTTAGCCGCCATACGCCATCACCAAAGCTGCGTGTAACCTGCAATGGTGTCAAAAATGCTGCAGGCGCCATTAATACAAAGAAAACTGCAAAAAACAGGAAAAATATTTTCAGAAAATCATGGTGATTTATATATTGTAATCCTTGTTTAAAGTCGTTAAAGTAGCTTGATGTTTGTTTTTCCGCCGCCTTTTCATGTACGGAAATTTTTACAAAGGCAAGCAGCGTGAAAATCGCAATTGCTGCCGTAATGACATCTATAAAAAATATAATTTCAATCGAAGCCATTGCTAGCAGGGCTGCACTGACCATTGGAGATACGAACATGATAACGGCTTGAATACTTCCATTTATTCCGTTTACCTTAGTCAGCCTGTCTTTTGGAACAATTTGCGGCAAAATAGCCCCGACGGCAGGTGTTTGAATTCCTGTACCAAAAGCACGAATCGCTGCCATTACAAAAAGTAACCATGTCGCATCAAATCCCATTAAAAAGAGAATAGCAAGGATTAGAGTTGCAATTGCTATCAGTCCGTCCGCTAAACTAATCAGTATTTTTCGGTTATAGCGATCCGCCCAAACTCCCGCAACCGGGGATAAGAGAAACGTCGGAATAAAACCGCAGATGATATACAATGTCATCATCAAACCTGATTCTGTTGTTAGTGTTATATACCACATGATTGCATATTGAACCAGGGACGACCCAAAAAGTGAAATGGTTTGGCTACTTAAAAACAGAATAATGTTCTGTAACCAATTCTCCTTGGGATTATTGTTTATTTTATCCATTGATTAACAACCCATTTCTTAACTTTTGAGGTTCCAATTCTTTGAGACACAAATATCTTTTAGATTTATCATATCTGAAGGGTGAAAACGGTGCAACTTTTATGTAAACGAATTTTTTACAATCTTAACGCTTTTTTCAGATGTTAAACAAAATCAATTAAATCCTAGCAATTAAAATATTCGTACTTGGGGAAATTTCACAAAATGTATTATCGAGGTTCATGAAGCCGCGAATTAACGTATTCCGGCCTTACGGAAGCCATCAAATACACTGATCGCAGCAAATAACATATAGAAGAAAGCCCCACCGCCAATTATCCATGTTTCAACTTGCTTAGTGGTAATGGTAAACAAATCAGCCATATACGTAATAAAATCCTGGCTCATGATATCCGGATTTATTAATATCATTACGAATACAGTGCTTCCAAAAAGCTCAATTGCAGTGTTACATACCGCCAATCTTTTCGTCCATTGTCCCTTGATTAATTTAAATAGAGCGAATGCAATTTCGAGGACGACCAAAATAAGAACGATAGGCCAATACCGAAGTAAAACTTCCTGGTTTAAAGCTGGAGTCACAAATTCAAGCCGGTCTCCGCCACCTTCATATATACCTATAAGGTTATCCGCATAATAGTAGAGGGTGGCCCAAATCGCTGTCCACATTAAGCTGCCAAATACTTCACACTTTCTAATAGCCTTTTTCTTAGGAATATAAGGGATGCTTTTCAAATCATCAGGTGTCCATTTTTTAAGGGTTACTGTTAATGGCTGCTGGTCATTTCCTTTATCTGTTCTTTCTATAATGGCGAAAACAAGTGTTAGCCAAAAAAAGGTTTGGATGCCTACTTCAATGATTCTCCATACACCAAAACCAGCGATATCTAAAAACACATGAATTACTGTTTCTTCGCCATGGTAACCCATAAAATATACGGCAATGGTCGAGATCAGAGAAATAGTAGCAGCAATTGGCAAGATCATTTTTAATAAAGAGATGTATACGTCAAAATAATGCGGCCCTATAAGATGCATGGGTTGATCCCGGTAACCGCTCGCTAATACTGCCGGATTCCCCAATTTTTCCAGGACTGCCTTAATATCTTTCTCATCGTAATCATCAGGAAGCGTATCCTCAATGGTTGAACGCAGCTCAAGTGCAATATCATCACGGCTTTTTTCAGGCAGTCTGCGAGTAACTTCTTGAATATAACGCTCAATTAAGTTCATCTTCCTCATCCCCTTTTAATAAACCATATAGTTCTTTCGAATTTTTAATCCATTCCTTTTTTAATTGCAAAAAGATTTCCAGACCGTATTTACTTAAAACATAATACTTACGGGGCCTGCTCTCCGATGTATCCCAGCTGCTCGTTACTAATTCCTGTTTTTCTAAACGGCGAAGCAATGGATATAAGGTACTTTGATCAATGTTAATGCCTGATTTCTCTAATAACTGAACAAGGGAATATCCATACTGGGGTGTTCGCAATTGACTTAAAACAGCCAATGTCAACGTTCCTCTCCTTAACTCTGTCATCAATGAATTCAGTAAAGTACTCATTCACCCACCTCGATATTATATACGATATGACGTACACTATATGGTTTATACTATGCATCATACACTATTGTTGTTCCAATAACAATTGAAATCAAACTCCATTCCGGGATGGACCGCTTGGAGTGACATGAAAAAGAAACCGCCGGATTTAATACAATAGGATGTATGACGGAATAGAAAATGATGTATGGAAAACCACCGGAACTCCCTTACCAGACAAAGAAATTGGGCAAAAGAATAGCCGGACCCTAAGCAGATCCAGCCTGAGTTTGTTTTGTTATTGAATCAGGATTTGTAACTACCCGGATAAAGCCATGTTCTTTTGCCAGATTCACCGCCGAGTCGTATGCAGAAATAAGATTGTAGCAGGGGTGTCAGTGCTTGTCGAATAAATGAAAAGCAAATACCAATTGATAACTCATAGGAAACTCTATCACTATTTCGACCCGAAGATACGCATAAATGTTTTACAATGGCTTAATCAAAGCATTCAACACCATGAAGGCAAGAGTAAGAATCAATATAGATAGGATACTAAGTAAGTTTAATGGAACATCAAATATCACAGTGATAAGGATGAATAGACCAAACACAACGCCTGCACTATGTATATTTTGTCTGCAAAAAACTTTTTGTAAAAAGTTCAAAACAGTTCACGCCTTTCTAGCAACCATTCCTTGGTATTTCATTCCAAGTCATTCTGATTTGTTGATTGTTGCAAAAACTTGTTTCGATACGCTGAAATGGCCTCCAAAGTTTTTTTGCTGTTCTTTTTAATATCCTCTTTACTCCACCTTAATTTCCTTTCGCCGTCCCATATACCATTTATAAAAGTCTCCGGCAAAGTCTGACGGGACATTTTTAATCTCATTATATTGTACTGGTTTGGACCGATTTATTGTCGCAATGGTAGCCAGGCCCAGCCATTTTTGAAAAGGATTCCGGGATACATTGATTTCAATGACCTTATCCCTTTTAGAAAGAAAAAAAGACGTCGTAAAAAAACCTGATTGCAGCTGGATGAAGCGGTCATTCAAAATATATTTGGTGTGCAAGAAATCCATCCATCTTACTATAATGATCAATCCTAACAGAATAGCGGATAATATCCACCACGCCAGCTTCACACCGAAAATTTCCGGCCTCCAAAAAAACAGGACAGCTGTTGCAATCATCCAAATCCAGCTTGGGGTAAACAGCCGGACCCATAAAGATTTTCCAGGGAGCTGCTTCATCTCCTGTGTCACTTCATACTCCGGTAAAATTTCGGTTATGATTCCATAAGCCCGGTCAACCGGCAAGAAAGGATAGAGTGAGTTCATTTCTAGTTTTTCTCCATCTAAGTCAAGGCTTCCGGCACTGGTCAACTTTACTTCCGCCAACCCGAACAGCCTTTTCAAAATAGATTGTTCGATTTCAATTGCCTGCACTTTATGTTTTGAAATAAAAAACGACGTTTCTTCAATGATCCCTTTTGTAATGAAAATCCGCTCTTCATCAGAGGAAATCTCATATTTTCCGTACTTCAAAAATGTCCGTGCCATTCCAAAAATCACCGCAACGATGACAACAAAAAATGTAATGCCTGTTACGATCCACCAGGAACCGGATATATCGGAAAGTATCCCTTCCGTTCTGCTCTCTATATCAAAAAGGTCGTCTACGTTGGAATAAAAAGAAAAAAATAAAGGAATGATAGCAAGCGGGCTAAGAGACGTAAAACTTGCTTTTAAAACATCCCTCTTTGTTGGTTTAAAATGAACAACCCGGCTGGAGTATTCTTTTTCTCCAGCCTCCTCCGGCAGATCCATATTCCTGTCCTCCCGGTTGGCGATACCAACCATCCTTTCCGCTTCCTCAAGTGAAACAACTTCAAATGTTACCGCAGATTCGTCCCCGGATATCCCGGTTTCAAATCTGATAGAGGTTACATGAAAGATTCGGTGAAATAAGGATGTATGGCGGTTGATATTTTGAATTTTAGAGAAAGGCACCGTCCGCACTGTTTTGCTGAAAATGCCTTTATAAAGATGGAAGGCCCGATCATCAATTGTATATTTATGTGTGAACCATTTCAAAAAATGATAAACGATAGCGGCTCCAAAACCAATGCAAAGCAAGTATCTGCCATATATGATCATACGAGAGTGTGAACCAGCATTCACCACAAACAATAAGAGGAGAAGAATAAAATTATTTTTTATGAGCTTCCCGAAATCAAACAGCAACAAAAGCGGATGGTATCGTTTTGCTTTATTCATGACTCCACTTCCTTGATTTTTGCATAGCGGGCAATTTGGTTTCTTAATGCAATGGCGTCCTCTTTCGGAAGTGCCGGAATGGTGTGGGAAGACCCCATCGTGTCCACAGTCACAGAACAGAGCCCGTATTTTTTTAATATCGGCCCTTGTTGGGTTGCTACTGCTTGAATTTTCGTCATCGGAACCAGGTGATGTTTCTCATTTAAAACACCTGATTTCAACTGCAAAAATTCTTCGCTGACATCGTAACGCCAATTTTTATAAAGAAAATACGAGTTTATCCATGACCAGACCGCAGCGAGTACATCTATCACAAGCAGTCCGTATAATATCCAGCCAATCCACGCTTTCCAGGCAAAACGATGATCGAGATATAGTAAAATACCAAGGATGATCAGGCCGGTCCCTGTCTCTATGATTTCACGTATTACCCATACTTTCACAGCATCCCTGGACAGTCTTTGCTGCGGTTCTTTTATATCAGAATACATAACGATCTCCTTGTCTTTCATAAAATCATTTTGAGAACCCAGTTGTTTCCACTTTTCTTCTATTATTATATCAATTTTTCACTGAGAAATTTCCGGCGGATAGCCTGCTTCACCTAATAAATATGCAATGACTGTAAATATAATGATCAGAATTGCAAACATAGTAACGATCATTGACAATGTAAGAGGGTGTCGGTATTTCATGGAAAATATGCCATTGACAAAACTCAGGATGCCGATTACGAAGCAAACAGCAGCCCCAATAACATTATTCAGTTTAGGCAAGACTACCTTTTTTCCATTGTTAAGTGATAGCTCTGCCTTATCATATCATAGATTTCTTCCTCCGGGATGGTACCGTCAAGTATAATGGAATTCCAATGTTCTTTGTTCAAATGGTACGCCGGAACAACAGAAGGGTATTTCCGGCGATAGAAGTCCAGCCAACCGGTTTCACATTTCACATTGATCCAAATATGGCCATTTCTTTCAAAAATCCAGGCAAAGACCTTTTTATTTTCTTTGTGGCGCATTAATGTCCAATTCTGATCCTTAAAGGGATAATCTTCATACGTGTTTTCGAGTTTTAAACAGTAATGAATCGCTTCTTCTCTCGTTTTCATTTATTGCCGCTCCTTCAACATACCGCTTTCAATCCTGTTATATGAATGGTTAACCTGCTGTAACTTTAGTTGTGTTGGTTCACGATAGACATGGTTTGTCCAAATTACGATTTACGGTTTCTTTTATGCCATTCTGAAATTTCTTCCAGTCTTTTTTTGAACCTGGCTTCTGAACCTTGAGTCGTTGGATGGTAATACTGATGGCCGATTAACGAGTCCGGCATCGTCTGCATTGCTGTTAATTTTTCTTCTGTATCATGCGCATATTGATATCCCTTGCCGTAATTTAAATCCTTCATTAACTTGGTAGGTGCATTGCGTAAATGCAGGGGGACGGGTTCATTCATGGAATTCAAGGCATCTTTCTTTGCCTCCATGTAAGCCAAATAAGCCGAATTTGATTTCGGGGCAAGAGAAAGATAAACCACAGCTTGGGTTAAATGTACAGTGCACTCAGGCATGCCGATGAATTGGCATGCCTGGAAAACAGACACCGCAATTTCTAAAGCCCTGCTGTCTGCTAAACCGATATCTTCACTCGCAAATCTGACAAGCCTGCGGGCGACGTATAAAGGATCCTCCCCGGCTTCCAACATCCGTGCCAGCCAATAAATTGCAGCATTTGCATCACTATTTCGCATCGACTTATGCAATGCAGAGATAATATTATAATGTTCTTCTCCCTTTTTGTCGTACAATAATGATTTCCTATTGACCAGCTGAGTCAGCGCTTCTTTGCTGATTTTAATCAAGCCATTCTGCTTTTTTCCATTCAGGACGGCCATCTCCAGCGTATTCAATGCAATCCGGGCATCTCCATTTGAAAATTCCGCTATGGCCAATAATGTTTGATCTTCAATTTGAATGTTTTGATTTCCAAACCCATTTGGATTTACGATGGCTTGTTTTAATAATTCGATGATTTCATTGCTAGTTAATTGATGGAGAACAAAAACTTTGCAACGGGATAACAGGGCCGAGTTGATTTCAAAAGATGGATTCTCGGTGGTTGCACCGATCAGGATAATGCTGCCATTCTCAACATATGGTAAAAAGGCATCTTGTTGCGCTTTATTGAATCGGTGGATCTCGTCAATAAATAAAATAGTTCTTTCACCTAGTTGACGATATTCCTCAGCTTCTTTCATTACGTTTCGAATATCTTTAATACCGCTTGTGACAGCACTGAAATCTATAAATTTTGATTGGGTTTGACTAGCAATAATTTTCGCCAATGTCGTCTTTCCAACTCCGGGAGGACCCCAGAAGATCATCGAAGAAAGACGGTCATGTTCAATCATTTCCCTGAGAACCTTCCCTTTATCTATCAAGTGTTTTTGTCCAACGAATTCATCCAATTTTTGAGGCCGCACTCTGCTGGCCAAGGGACGGTTTTGATCATTTTCAAATAATGAAGCCTGTTTCAAGATTAATCCCTCTTTTTTCGTATCTCTGTTATCTAATTTTCCTTTGTCTAAAGATTCCCAATACAATTGGAGTTCCGATACCAATGATTACAATTGGTAAAAACCACTTACCGAATCCGTTTCCCCATTTCAATGCAATAATAACGGATTCCAATAAGACTAAGGCAAAGAAAATCAGACAAATATTTTTCAATTGATTTAGCAGTTTCCGGCTATGCAGATAAAATTGTTTTGCGTTTGATTCATTCATTCGTTCGGGGTAATTGTAAATATGAGGAAACTTCTCCAATAACTGCATCAATAGAGCAAGGATTGCCCCCACGCCGGGTATAATCAAAAGTTCCCATTTTGGTCCCCAACGATCAACTTTACCGGAGGCATCATAATGTCCAGGGACTTTCTCCGGTAGTATGCCCCAAACGATGACCAGAAAAATAATCGACCCAACGTAAAATAAAGAGCCAATGATATCCCAAAACCATTCGCTTTTTGTCCTGGCGATTTTCAATTTGGGCCGCCTCCAGGATTTTGACATGCAATTCCCCTCCATAATCCAGTAAACAAACCACCCGCATTTTTCATCCGCTGTTTTTCATGGCTTTGTATACATTGAAACGGCCTCCAAGTTAAGGCTTTTTACATATTTTCCATAATATCCTTACACTTTATATTCGACAAAAGCAGCCAAATTCCTATCAACTCTGGAATTTTTGCTTCTTCGGCAAGCCTTATTCAAAAAAGCACAATCCATTAAGAGCAATACACCATATTTTTAAATACTGGACATGCGTTTGAAATTGCTAAGCAATGTGCAACAGATATAACCTTAATGGAGGTGCAGCTGTCTTTAAAGATACGCTATTACTTAAAGAAAGCTTACATTCTATGTCTGACATTCCGAATGTTAGAGATGATCTTATTGCTGCATAGACGGAATAGAATCCACAATGGTCAGTTACTTGAGGTTTAATATTATGTAAGTGTGTTAATATGGTGGGAGAGGGGGCATGAAAATGAAAAAAGTTGGTTTGCTCGTATTGGTTGTTGTTTTGGTTGTGATTGGCGGGTTCTTTATATATCATCACAATCAGCGTCAAAACGTAACAAGTGATCAAACTCATTCTGAAACAAATGCCTCCCCACACTCTCAAGACGAAGCGCAAAAAAAGGATACCGGTAAGAATGGAGCAGACAGTTCAGCTTCCGGTTCAACAACGGGCGGTGACCAGAAAAGTTCTGCGGGACAGGCAGAAGAAAATAGCCCATCATCATCAACCCAGTCTGACGATTCGAAATCAGACAAACCAACACCAGGAAATTCATCAACGTCAGAAAATTCATCAACGAATAAAGAAGGAACATCAAACAAAGAAACAAGTTCCATACCGAAAAGACCAACCCGGCTGCAAACCGTCCGAAAGGCGCCTGGGTAGATACTTTTGAAAAAGAATTATATAAAGGTTACCACGTCACACCTAGTCGCTATAAATATCTTGGCAGCGGTAATTGGGGAGTTTGGGTTAAAGAAGTGAAAACCGGTGAAAATCCTTATGTAACGGTCAATCAAAAGACGGGTGATTTTCACGGGTAATGATTCCATCTATAGCGAATCATTACAGCAAAAACCCCGCTCTTGAAGTGGGAGGTACTTAATTACATAAGGAACAAGACACATTAGAAACGGTCTTTGAAGCGATGGTAAAAAACACTTCTGATGTCAACTACCCACCACTTATCGGCCTTACGGTCTGATTGAAGTGGGGGCTTGAAAAAAGCCCTAGTTGTCTACTCTAAGTCCATGTGGGCTACGTTATCTTTCATGTAGACACCCATGAATGATTCCCAAGTTCATGGCTCTGTCGTGGCTCTCTAAACAGTTCTGAGGGGAAGGAACAGTGAACCACGTTGCGAAGGTTAGATAACATTGAGGATGGGAAACCACTCCAATAAAGGAGGGACACTTCATGTTAGTGTTCGTACAAAGCAAGCATGGTGAAGCACTTATGCCATGCAAACCAAGAAAAGCAAGG
>NZ_KB893987.1 GCF_000374345.1 Heyndrickxia acidiproducens DSM 23148 | reverse complement strand
CGTGAGACCTCCCGTGGTAAGGCGATTCACTTTCATTCCATGCACCCGCACCATTTACGCTTTCACATCCGGATAGCTTTTGGGCTTTGACTTGTCTTGCAGTCTCACCCTGTGAAAGAACGCCTGATGATGTTCGTGTTCCTCGGGTCAGAATTTTGCCTCCGGCTTCCTTCAGATTCCACCTCACGATGGACACCTTTGCTTTTGGCTAATGGTTGGTTGCTATCTACCCCCATAGCGGACTTTCACCGCCAAGCGAATCGCCATGCACGGCGCACAAGCAAAAAGGAGGAATCCCTGCGATTCCTCCTTTTTTAACAACGGTTCTTATCCCCTTAACTCCGCACCGGCCTTTTCTTTCACAGCTGTGAGCACTTTATCATGCTGTGCGACGACTTCTTCATCCGTTAAGGTGCGTTCCGGATCAAAGTATGTCAGTGAGAAGGCAAGCGATTTTTTACCCGGTTCCATATGTTCGCCTTCGTACAAGTCGAAAATGGAAACGGATTTCAGCAAGGCTCCGCCGGCTTCTTCGATGATTGCCTGCAGCTTTCCTGCTTCTACATCGCGGTCCACAACCAGTGCAATATCGCGCGTAACAGCCGGGAAACGCGGGATTGGCCGGTATTGGACCGGTTCAGCCGGATAATCATAAACCGGTTCAAGATTCAATTCGAATACATAGGTTTCTTTCATATCCAGTTCTTTTTGCACATTCGGGTGAACCTGGCCTACAAAGCCGATCACACTGCCAGCAAGCAGAATTTCCGCCGTCCTTCCCGGATGCAGGCCGTCGATCGCTTGCGCCCGGTAAGAAACGGCCTCAGCGACACCAAGTTTTTCAAAGAATCCTTCCAAAATACCTTTTGCGACAAAGAAATCCACCGCTTTCTTTTCGCCCTGCCAAAGGTTTGCTTCCCAAAGGCCGGTAATGGCACCGGCAAGATGCTCCTGTTCTTCAGGCTGTTTTCCGTCCTGCCTTTTCAAAAATATTGTACCGACTTCATAGAGCGCAACCGAGTCGTTTTTGCGGGCAACATTATACGCGACCGATTCCAGCAAATGGGGCAAAATGCTTAAGCGCAAGACACTTCTTTCTTCGCTCATCGGCATCGCAAGCCGGACAGGTTCGCGCTTTTCAAGTGCATACTGCTGCGCCTTGTCTTCGCTCGTTAACGAGTAAGTGACAGCCTGAAACAAGCCTGCCGCTTCCATGAACTGCTTTGTTACGCGGCGCTTTTGCTGGATTTCCGTCAAGCCGCCTTTCGTACCTGCCCCTGCCGGCAATGTTAGCGGCAGCCGGTCATAACCGTACAGGCGGACCACTTCTTCAATTAAGTCTTCTTCAATCGTAATATCGCCACGGCGGGTCGGTACAACAACTGTAAATTGCCCGTTCTCATATGAGGCATCAAATTGCAGGCGTTTGAATATATCAAGCACCTCTTCTTCTGTAATCCGGGTGCCGAGGACGCGGTTTATTTTTCCCAAAGTAATCGTGATAACGGCCGGCTCTATCTGCAGGTTATTGACTTCAACCGTTCCGGAGAGTACTTCCCCGCCCGCATACCTTGCCATTAAAGCGGCGGCGCGTTCAGCTGCAGGATGCACGCGGTTTGGGTCAATCCCTCTTTCATAGCGGGCACTTGCTTCACTGCGCAAACCGTGGTCTTTCGAAGCGCCGCGGATTGTTAAGCCGTCAAAATAAGCAGATTCGAGCAGCACGGTTGTTGTGCTGTCAGACACTTCTGAATTGGCGCCGCCCATGACGCCGGCCATTGCGACCGGTTCGGTGCCATTGGTAATCACCAGGTGGCTGGATTTTAACATGCGCTCCTGGTCGTCTAATGTCACCATTTTTTCTCCTTCACGTGCCATGCGGACAACAATTTCTTTTGAACCGAGGCGGTCGTAATCAAACGCGTGGAGCGGCTGGCCGTATTCGAGTAAAATATAGTTCGTGATATCGACCACATTATTGTGCGGGCGAATCCCTTCAGCCATCAGCCTTGCCTGCATCCAAAGCGGCGACGGGCCGATTTTGACATTGCGGATGACTTTTAACGTATATAGCGGCGCTGCTTTCTTCGCATCGACACGAACGGAAATCATATCTTCCGCCTGATCTGCAACTTCCCGGACATCCGTTTCCGGCAGCTTCACATCTTTACCGAGAATTGCTGCGACTTCATACGCAACCCCGAGCATACTTTGACAGTCGGCGCGGTTCGGCGTAAGACCGAGTTCGATGATAGTGTCGTCTAAACCAAGTAAAGGCAATGCATCCTGGCCGGGTTCGGCATCGCTTGGGAAAACGAAAATCCCGTTTGCGTATTCTTTTTGTACAAGCTTGCTTTCAACGCCAAGTTCCTGAAGTGAGCAGATCATGCCGTTTGATTCTTCTCCACGCAGTTTAGAGCGTTTAATTTTTACGTGGCCCGGCAGCCAGGCGCCCGGTTTGGCAACCGCCACTTTCTGGCCTTTGGCAACATTCGGCGCCCCGCAGATGATTTGCACCGGAGCCTCTTCCCCGATATCAACACGGCATATATTCAATTTATCAGCGTTCGGATGCTGCTCTTTTTCGAGTACATGGCCGACAACCACATTTTTAATACCTTCTCCTTTAAATTCAACGCTTTCGACTTCAATTCCGGTTCGTGTGATTTTTTCAGCTAAATCCTCCGGGGAAATGCCGCCTAACTCTACATATTCCTGCAGCCATTTATATGAAACATACATGGACGTAACCCTCCTAATCCCTATTCTTGTACGGAAAATTGTTGTATGAAACGAATATCATTGGTATAGAAATGGCGGATATCGTCAACGCCGTATTTGAGCATTGCGATCCGTTCCGGGCCCATTCCGAATGCAAAACCTGTATATTTGTCTGCATCAAATCCGCCCATTGTTAAAACGCGCGGGTGTACCATGCCGGCCCCTAAAATTTCGATCCAACCTGTACCTTTGCAAACATGGCAGCCATGTCCGCCACACATTTTACAGGAAATATCCAGTTCAACAGACGGTTCTGTGAACGGGAAAAAACTCGGGCGCAGACGGATATCGCGGTCTTCGCCAAACATTTTTTTTGCAAACACTTCTAATGTGCCTTTTAAATCGGCCATGGTAATATGTTCGTCAACAACGAGGCCTTCAATTTGCATGAATTGGTGCGAGTGTGTCGCATCGTCATTGTCGCGGCGGTATACTTTTCCGGGGCAGATGATTTTTACGGGGCCCTTGCCTTTGTGCTTTTCAAGCGTCCGCGCCTGGTTTGGCGAGGTATGGGTTCTGAGCAAAAGTTCCTCTGTAATATAAAATGTATCCTGCATATCGCGCGCCGGGTGCCCTTTCGGCAGGTTCAGCGCTTCGAAATTATAATAATCGGTTTCAACTTCCGGCCCTTCGGCAATTTTATAGCCCATCCCGATAAATAAGTCTTCGATTTCCTCAATGACTTTGGTTAGCGGATGGTGGCTGCCTGCTTTCACCGGGCGTCCCGGAAGTGTGACATCAATTTTTTCGGCTGCCAGTTGTTTTTCAACAGCAATTTGTTCCAATGCAGCTTGTTTGTGTTCAATGCCTGTTTGGATCGCGGCTCTTACTTTATTGGCGAGCGCACCCATTTTTGGCCGTTCTTCCGCCGATAATTTACCCATTCCGCGCAGCACTTCCGTAATCGGGCCCTTTTTGCCGAGATAAGCAACGCGGATTTCATTCAACGCTTTTAAATCGGCTGCCGTTTCGATTTTGGCAAGGGCTTCTGTTTGCAGTTCCTTTAATCTTTCTTCCATATGAAAAGCCTCCTTCATTTTTTGGGCGTAAAAAAAACCCCGTCTCCTTGGAAAGGGACGAGGTTGTATGTATCGCGGTACCACCCTAATTAACATCATAAAAATATGTTCACTTCATTTGGATAACGGCTTTCAACCGTTCCGCCTTTACATTTGATTAGCAATGGTCCAAGCGGCAACTCAAGGGGTGAACTTCGCTTTATTTCCCCATAAAAATGCTTCCAGTCAGCGGCATTTTCTCCCTGCATGGCGGGCGTAAAGCTACTTTTCCCTGTCATTGTTTTTAACATTTTTCAATTATTTTTATTATAGACGGTTCTGCACAGGATTTCAAACAAATTTCAATATTTTATGAACGTATTACCCTTTTAGTGTGCCCATTTGAAAATCATACATGATAATCCCGGCTGCAACGGCTACATTCAAGGATTCGCTTTTTCCAAAAATCGGAATGTACAGGTTCTGCTCCGTCTGGGCGAGAAAATCAGGGTTCACCCCGCTCCCTTCATTTCCAACGAGAATCGCAAAGGAATCGCCAGGGGTAACCTGCTGATAGGATACGCCGCCTTCAAGCGCAGTGCCGTATACCGGGACCGCCGCTTCTTTCAGTTTTTCGATCCACATATTGAGATCGCCTTTTAACAGACCGACATGCAAATGGCTGCCTTGGGCGGCGCGCAGGACTTTCGGACTATAGGCGTCAGCACAGCCTTTTCCTAAAATCACTGCATCAAATCCTGCGGCATCTGCTGTGCGGATCATCGTGCCAATATTGCCGGGATCCTGGACCGCATCTATGAGCAAATAGCGTTTTCCAATGATTTTAGACGGCTGTTTTTTCATCCGGCACACAGCAAAAATACCTTGGCTTGTTTCCGTATCGGCCAGGGCTTTGCTGATTTCCTGCGTAACCGTTGTAACAGGCACGCCCTCTAAATCCCAGCTTTCCGGAATTTTTACATTTTCTTCAATAATGATTTCAAGGATTCCTTCTTTTTCTTTCAGCGCTTCTTCGACCAAATGAAAGCCTTCTAACAGATAGGTATACGTTTTTTCGCGTTCTTTTTTGGCGGTAAGTTTTTTCCAGTGTTTCACTTGCGGGTTTTGCATGGATTGGATGAATTTCACAACATTTTCTCCTCGCATCAAAGTTTTAGCTTTAAATTAGTATACGTCAACTACCTCCACTGAGGTGAATCTTTTCAGTGGGGGCTTGAGTTAGAATTCCAGGTCTTCTCGCCTATTGCTAGACTGTTTGACGCTCTAAAATTCATGCCACATTACGGTAACACCCCAAGTAAGTTTTTGGTTGGTACTTGCAACGAACTATCGTTTTCCCACTTGCACCATCCTTTCGAACAGTTCTTCCTTGCGGAAGAAGTCACCACTCAGATTGCTCCGGCGTGTGCTACAAGCCCCGGCAAAAAGCCAAGTACACATGGATGGTTGACACACCCACTAAGCTATGCGCTAGGCAACAGCCTTACGTTTTTGAACTTCTAATAGGATTGGAGTTTTTATTTTGAGGTTTTCATCCAATTTTACGACTTTTGATTTTTGCAGAGTATTCAATGCACCATTAATATCCGCATGGATACATCTCCCTGTTTTACTTTGATACAGACCACGGGTGATTCGCTTGCCACTGAAACGATAGCTAGTTTTATCATCCTTAGACCATACAGGAATTGTATCTCTGTCCAGGAAACTAGCCTTAGAAGTATAACTTTCTTCCTGTTTCAAAAAACGAATCCCTTCTTTTAAACATTTATTTTCGATGGCAGAAATCAACTTTTGAAAAGGGATTTGAACAAATTGTTGATTGTTCTTTTTCCCCAAATTGGATTTTTGTTTCCAACCGGCATTATAACCGACAACAATGGTATCGATATTAAATTCTTTTACTTTTTTAAACAACAAACCTACGGTTTGTGAAAAATAACCGCTAATTTGACTTTCACGTTTGTTCCAAAGCTCAGCTACAGAATTCGTAATGACACGTTTTGAAAGTCCATTTTCGATATTTTTTTGTTGTAGGTTACTAATCATTTTATTAAAGTATTGGTTTATAGATTTTAATTTTTTACCATCAATTAAGAACGTATCACCCTCATTTGTTGCACAACTTAATAATCTATCTACACCCAAATCACAACTCAAAACATTAACTGTGGTCGTTGGTTGCTTTTTCATTTGAGGTTTTTGCACTTCATAAGTGTAATGTACCTCGAAGAACCGACCTTTTTGTTTGGGTACAATTTCAATGTAGGAGATTTTTTTGTTTAGCAAATTTTTAGGCATACGAACTTTAATAGAACCAAACTTTTTTCTGAATTCAACATTCATAGGAATAGACCAGTTTCCGTCGTCATCTACTTTTGGAACTTGGTATATTTCAATAATGCGTTTTTCAGTAGAACCAGAATACTTTGGAAACTTAGGTCGTCCTGTGAATTTTTCAGGGTTCTTCGTCCACTGCTCTAACGCTTTAAAAAAACTCTTCGCTTCTGCATACAGAGTTCTACGAATAGCTTGAACCGAGTTTGACTGAACACCCCAATAGTTCACATCAGCTTGCATGGCAGCATCTACTTCTTTTACTGTTGCCATCTTATTGGTGTTCAAATAGCTTTGTTTAATGGCATACAATCCAACATTTCGCAAAGCTTTAGAGCTATGCGACATGCGCTGAAGCAGGCGAAATTCTTTAGCCGTTAGGCTAGCTCTTCCAATATTTTGTTTTTGAGTGAACCGTTGAATGTTTTCACTTTTCTTTTGTTTCCGTAATACATTAACAGATTTCTTTTTGGCCATTATTTTCACCACCTTTCTAGTTGATTTTTATCGAGATTAATTCATTCCTTGAGTCTCAATGTATTTGCGAATTGTTTCAATCGGTGCACTACCTGTTGTTAGAAGACAATAACTTCGAGACCAAAACATCTCTTTCCAAAGATATCATTTTATTTGTGAAAAATCACGTTTTACAAAACGAGAACTAACGCTTTTGTAGCTGTTTATTGCTTTTGACAAGTTGATATTTGGAACTGGACGAAACAAAATATGAACGTGGTCTCCATCGTGATTCCATTCTTCTACAGTAATTCCTTTTGGTTCAAGCAATCGAATGAAGTGCTCTTTCAGATAATCCGAACTCTCATTGTTTAACACTTTTTTACGGTATTTAATAACCAAAACCAAATGGTAATAGAGCAAGAACACTGAATGATTATTATTATCTAATTTGCTTATAATATCAATACACTTTCTATATACGACTAATTAATCTTAAGGCAAGAAATATAGCTAATGATTATCCTTGAGATAGGGAGATATTTTATAGAATACAAGCAAAAGCGTTCAGCCTATCGGCTGACGGCAATTCATTTCCACCTGAATTGCTGGCTTACGCCCGTAACACAAATCAGATGAAGTCTTCTTGCCGAAAGGAATAAAAATGGCAGGGATGTGAAATGCTATCCTTGAAAAAGGATTAAAGGAGTGTACCGCTGTGGACTTAAATTTGCGAAAAGCTGTTATCCATAATGTGTATGAAGATACGCAGGAACAATTGAAGGACACAATTGTTGACGCCATTCAAAGAGGCGAGGAAAAAATGCTGCCAGGCCTCGGGGTTTTGTTTGAAGTGATTTGGAACCATGCCGATGCGGGTAAGCAGAAAATGATGCTTGAGACGCTCGAGCAAGGGTTGAAACAGGCATAAGGTTAAGGAGCGGGAGTTTACCGCTCTTTTTTATGTCTCCCCGTTAAAACATTTCCCTGCCCTATTTTCTAATATCCACCACTGGCTCTCGATATTTTTTCATAAGTTGGCGCTTTTAGACGGTGATTTATGAATGTTTTCCTTAATTTCCCAAATGATGTTTCGTAAGCACTATGACCCATTCCCTAATTTTCTATCTTTACAAACAATTAAAATATTTCCCCTCTTATTTTTGGTATACTTTTCCTGAAAGAAACATATATGGGAGGGGAAAAGATGCTGTACAAGCGCATATTCACAGGTTTTGCCGCGTTGCTGCTGTTTTTGGGGATTTCGAACTCCGCTGCGCTCGCAAAACAGCCGGCATACGGAAAAAAAGATGGCTCAAACCATCATGCGGACATTTCCGTCCAGCTGCTTGGCATCAATGATTTTCACGGGCAGCTCGATGTTACAAGAAAGGTCGGGGGAAAAGATGTTGGGCGTGCGGATTATTTGGCAGCGTATTTGAAACAGTATGAGAAAAAAAATAAGAATACGCTGCTCGTCAGCGTTGGCGACCAGGTTGGTGCCAGTCCGCCGGTTTCAGCTCTTTTACAGGACGAGCCTACGATTGAAGTTATGAACCAAATCGGATTTGATGTCGCCACAGTCGGCAATCATGAATTTGATGAAGGTACGGCAGAAATGCTGCGCTTAATTAACGGCGGATACAGTGAAAAAACCGGGGATTTTGAAGGCGCCAATTTCCCGTACGTGGCAGCCAATGTCGTTTACAAAGACACGGAGAAACCGGTACTTCCGCCATATGTGATTAAGAAAGTAAACGGGCAGAAAATCGGCTTTATCGGCGTTGTCACCAAAAGAACACCTGAAGTCGTCTTGCCAAGCGGTGTGAAGGATGTCGCATTTCTGGATGAGGCGGAATCCATCAACAAAGCAGCGGCTGAACTGCGAAAAAAAGGCATTCATTCGATCATTGTCCTGGCGCATGTGCCTTCTTATTCGGACACAGACGGTTCGAACGCATCCGGTGACCTTGTAGACATTGCCAAAAAAGTAAACGATGATGTGGATATCCTGTACGGTGCCGACAACCACGCTTATACGAACACCGTTGTTGACGGCAAATTGATCGTCCAATCATACTCATACGGGACTGCTTTTTCGGATGTCGATATCAAGATTGATCCGCGCAAAAAAGATATTGTCAAAAAAGAAGCCAAAATCATCACCCCATACCATGACGGCATCCAGCCTGATCCTGTTATCAGCAGCATGATCTCAGACTATGAAAAACAGGTTGGCCCGCTGATAAATGAAGTCGTCGGGCATACGGACACGGCCATTACCCGTAACCAGAGTACGGCCGGTGAATCGGCGCTCGGCAATCTGATTGCGGATGCCCAGCGTGCTGAAATGGGGACGGATTTTGCGATCACAAATCCGGGCGGGATCCGCGCCGACCTCAACGCGAGCGATATTACGTGGGGCGAACTGTACACAATCCAGCCATTTAACAACCAGCTCGTGAAAATGTCTCTGACAGGAGCGCAGATCAAAGCCGCCCTCAATCAGCAATGGAACGGCAGCTATGCACGGATGCTGCAGATTTCCGGTTTTCATTACACCTGGGATCCGGATGCTGCAGCCGGAGATCGTATCCGTGAGTTGACGCTGCCGGACGGAACACCGCTCGACTTGAATCAGGCGTATACCATTACGCTTAATAATTTCCTTGCTGAAGGCGGAGACGGCTTTACCGCCTTTACCGGAGGCACAAACCGTGAAACCGGGCCGGTTGACCTGGATGCATTGGTTCATTATGTCAAAAAGCTCGGGAATGTCACAGCGCAAATTGAAGGAAGAATTCAAACGGAATAATAGAAAAGGGATGCAAGCTTTTCAGGCTGCATCCCTTTTTTATTATAGCAAATAGGATTGCGCAGAAAGACCCGCTCTATGCTTCTTCTTCTTTAAATACCTTGATTTTGATCTCCACCCACTGGATTTCCTCATCCCCGCGCAAAATGTGGAAGATGGGAGAGGAGATTTTTTCATCATTTTCTATTACATGCCGGAACAATTCATCGTAAGCTTTTTCTGTATCGGACGCAAACTGCCCCTTTACCCGTGTCATCAGCATTTGATCAATGTAAAAATAACTTTGGAATGTAAGGTCCGAATCTTTCGGTATATTGGACTGCTCAACCGGCATATAGATGTCGATCAGCATTCTTTCATCAAACGGGATATTATAGAGCACATAAAACAACGGTCCTTTCACCGTAAGATGCGCAGCTGTAAGTTTTTCATTGAAATCTTCCAGTGCCATTTCAAACTGGCTGACATGGATATCGTATGTATGCCAGACCACATTCCGATAAGCAATCGTTTCATATTCAACGACCATCAGATGGCACTTCCTTGACCCTGGCATAAATATCCATCATCACATCATCAAACACATCAAGGCACACGTGGTAAAACGGCTCCTGGATTTCCAGCCCGTTCCGCGCGGCATAACCCCTTAACAGCATGTACGCATCCTCAATCTCATCGACTTCCGGGCAGCGCACATAGATCGCCGGCATGATTTCCAGGTAATCAAGCTGTTCGTAAAAAGCATCTTCCGGCACTTCCACCTGCCCATTGAGGCCGATGTAATACGTATATTTCCCGAAAGACGGCTCATTTTCCATTTCTTCAATGGTAAAAATAACCGGGCTTGTATAATAAATATCCTCATTGACCAGGTTCATGCGCAAGCTCAATGCCGGCACATACCACTCATCATGCGGGATCACTTCTTCCACGCAGATGACATTTTGAATAATGAGTGATGATTCGCGGACGATCATATTCAGTCTCCTTTTTTATTCATTTTAAGCTGACAGATTGATAAATGACGGGATACGGATAGTTCTGCAAGCGATGAGAACAAATTGGCAAACGCCCATTAATAACCCGGCACAAATAAAAAGAATTAAAGCGAAAAAGAATAACATTCCTGCCTCTCCCTGCAGGTAATGACGGGTGATAATTGAAACCAGCACAACAAAAAAGCCGGTCACAGAAGCGCCCATTTCCTTATGATAAGTTTTTATATCCGGTTTGTTTATTTGCCGTAAATTTCTTCTTTTTCTGATCCAGAAATATAGAAAAATGATGTGGAAAATAACACAAGTGATTATCCCGTAAAGGGCAGTCTGAACATATGAATCATAGATGTGCCCATCTTTCGCAAACATCATAAACAAGACAAATGGATCAAATGCAGCCTTATACATAAAAAAGGCAACTGCAATACTGGTTAACCTCCAGCTGTAAGGCCGGTTCGGCAGGCAAATAAGAATCATAAGCGCATGTACGATGAAAAATAGGAATTCCAGTCGAAAAACCCATTGCCAGAAAGAAGAAAGATTTTCCCATCCAATATTGCCAGCACTTACAACTGCAAAAGCGATCCCTATCATGATTAAGGAATAAAGAAACCATATTCTTAAAAACTTGCGTAAATCCTGAAAAGTTAGCAAACCGCTTTTGCTATCAGCGTTTAGTATTAAAAAAAACTTTTCTTCAGATAGTTTTTCCATGTTCTCACCCCGATTTTTTAAAAAAACTTTACTATTTTTTTTGCCACTGACTGCACCTCATCTACTCCTTGGTTTGCTAAATCTTTTGTTCGATCAACAACACTTTTGGGCGGTTTTCCAAATTTCTTATTTACAGCAAAGCCTACCATTGTTCCTGCTGCAATCCCTACAACAGTACCGATTGGTGGTACAAATACACTTCCAAGTGCACCTCCAATATATTGGCTTGTCGTCGTCACACCTGCAGTAAAAACTCCATCAACAGCTGTTCCAACCACAATCTTTTGTGTGTCTCCTTTATACTTTTTATAATTATCGACCGCGGAAAGTGATAAATTTAGTGGCCCCAGTCCTTTATCCAAGGCGCTTATTGTTTTTCCTATTTTGTTAAGGCCTTTTGTACTTTCATTAAAATTGTCAACGATTTTTTTATAAGCAAGCTTTGGATTTTTCCATTCAGGAATAAATTTAATTGTTTTCTTGACATTAGTTATTTTTTTCCCGACTAATTCATCATTAAAATCTTTTACAAACTTAGTTGCCATTTTCTTAGGGCTTAACTTATTGAATTCTTTATATTTTTCGAGACCGTATAGTTTGGTAAACTCTTTTTGTAATGCGAGTTTTCCACGCTCTTTTCCAAAAGTTTCGAGGCTGTCAGCCAACTCTGCTAAGTTTTCTCTTATAAAAGAGTTCACCTTAAACTTTCTGATATGGTCTATAATTGCTTTGTCTTTGATCCTAAACAAGTTAAAAGAGAGAATATTATTATACTTTCTTAATTGCTCTTTAGTGAGGCCGCTAATATCCCCCCTTGCAATCCTTCTTTTCGCTTGCGGTGATAGCATAGACTCAACAATGATTTTTGCAGCATTCATTGTCACCTTATCCGCTTTTTTTAAATTTTTGCTCACATCTTTGTATGTTTTATATGCCTCAGTCATCAAAATAAACAATTTTGTTTTACTAATCGACTCATCATCTGTTTCAGATTTCTTCAATTGCTGGTCGCTGCTTCCGCCCCCAGTCAAGCTCTTTTCCCCGGCCTCCTTCAGTTTCTTCATCACCCTGTCCACATCGTGGCGGCTTTCTTCGACGATTTGCAGGGCTTTGCTGTCAAAGGCGTGGAGTTTTTCGTTCACTTCATCGGCAAATTTTCGTGAAGTTTCAGCAGTTGCTGTAAAATGGCCTAAGTCAGGCGCCTGAATGGAGACGATATCCGAAACGCTGTGCAAAACCTGGGCACCTTCATGGTGGATATCCAGCAGTTGATTTCTCAATGTTCGCGTTTTTTGATTGAGGTCATGTAAATAATCCGAGTGCAATACCGCACCCGATGAGCCATCCACTGACCCTTCAAATTCGGAAACGATCCGGTTGTACCGGTGCTGAACTTTTTGAGCCGCTGCTGCCAGGGCCTCAATCGTTTCACCGTGAGTAGTATGGAAATAATGTTTTGCTGAATCTGCCGCTTTCCCCTTAAAAGAATTCAGCCTGCTGATCGCGTTCGTCTTCTGTCTTACGGTTTCAAGCCTTGCCGCCATTTCTTTTGTGCTTCGGTTGATTTCTTTTTGCAGATTCAGCAGTTCTTCAAATTCAACTTTCATACTGCAACTTTCAACCCTTTCCCCTTCTTAATCTTTAGGCTTTTGAAAAGAATGGCCGATGCTTTCATCCCGCTGGACCATCTCTTCCCCTAACTTTTCCAGTTTCCGCAAATCCGCGTCGAGAAGCGCACTGTATTTTTCAAACGCTTTTTGCAGATTCTCCAATACTTCAAGCTGTTCTTTCATGCTTTTCAAATCCGTCTGATGCAATGCCGGTTTTGCCGGCTTAACGCCTTCAAGCGCAGACCTGGCGCTTTCCGCCTGGTTGAGCGCTGCCTGGAAGACAGTTTGATTGATCGCAATTTCTCCCATCGATTAATCCCCCTCCGTAATTTCCTGGCTCAAGTTAGAAATATGCGACTGCAAATACAATAAATTGCTTTGTGCCTCGTCCAGCTGATTTGAAAGGCGCCGGATTTCTTCTTCCAGCCGGTCCTCCGTATTTCGGAGGCGATGCACATATTGGCGTACAGACGACTCCATTTCATGAAAATGGGCCATATATTTATTTTTCGTTTCTCCTTTCCAAAATGGGGGATGAAAATCAATATGCGCGGCCTTCCTTTCTTGCTGCCATGCTCCTTCTATGACTGCTTCCATTCGTCTTTTCGCCCGCTGCAGCCGCTCGATTTTTTCTTCAAGCAATACAGCATTCTGTCTGGTCTCAGCTGCCCAAGCCTGCATATTTGCCTTTTTGCGGATCAGTTCGGCTTTATCCATTTTCCGCTCACTGCCTCCCCTTGTTCCAGTATGCAAACGGTATATTGTATCACTATTTTCTATCACCCGGCTTAGGCTTTCAATAAATTTCCGCAAATTAAGACTTTTAGGCTAGCCAAATGACTTATTTTTCCTTTTTGTCCCAAACTAAAGCCAGGGAGATTCGGATGGAAACAGCCATCAATCATAATCCCCAACAGACATCAATAAGATGAAAAGAAAGATGCCTGAAAGGAGAGAATGTTTAATGGTAAATGTTGAACAGACAGCGCAATTTGAACACGGTTTTTGGCTTCAGATAATGGGGGATCATGCGCGTTTTCTTCATGATTCACTCGCACCGCAGGAAAAACAGGAAATTGACCAAACCGTTTATTTCATCCAAACCTTCGATCAACTGCTTGGAAGCATTCAGAATACCGATCCCATCCGTTTAAGCCAAAAGGCGGAGAAAGAAACATTAAAATTTAGAAAGCTAAAGCTCCATATCATTAAAAACCAGCTGGCCGGAAAAATCACCATTCATTTGACACCCAGTTTTATCAATCATATGGTCAATGAGTTAGAAGAATATCTACGGCTGCTCAAATATTTAAAAAAAGGTGAAGTTCCGCCAGTTGCTCACGAGGTTCACCATCATTTGATTTGGCTTTTGGACGCGGCAGGCCATGCAGGGGCGATATCCGAAAACCTTGATCGGGTTGAAAAGAAAATGAAGGGAAAAAGTAATGGCTTTACAAAGGAGTTTGAGGACTTCTATTTAAAAGCAGTTGAAATGGCAGGCTTTTTACGAACAAGACTCACCACTTTCCCGGCACTGGAGAAATTTCATCAGGATGTTTCTCTTGAAATGGCGCTCTTTATGAACTTTTTGCATGAACTTGAGGAATATTCACTAAGCAAGGAAGCCTTAGGGACTTTTGCGCCGTTGATGGCTGACCATATGATGAGGGAAGAATGCTATTATTTGAATAAATTAGCAGAATCCACAGCGCTTGAGCCGCCGAATTGCGACCCGGCGAAACCAAGATTACAAGAATAATCAAGCTTCGCCAAAATGGGGTTTTTATGGATTGCCGAAAACTTCCTTCTCATCCGCCATCGTTTTATGGCGGATTTTTAAAAAATATGGGTAGTGCCGCACCGTTTTTTTTGCAGTCAAGTCATCCTGGAACGAACAATCCAAAAGCTTGTTTATTTTCGCCTGTTCACAATAAGGTACCTCCATGTATCGAAAAACCGGACACCCAAAAGTGCCCGGTTTACGTCACTCAATCAAAAATAATATGGTTCACCGTTTCGCGGTCCAGCCGTTTCATGACGCCGGTAATCAGTTTTACCGTATTCTCGTAGTCGTCGCGGTGCAGGATTGCGGCGTGCGAGTGGATATAGCGGGTGGCGATCGTGACGGCAAGCGACGGAATGCCGCTGCCTGTTAAATGAATGGATCCGGCATCTGTCCCGCCGCCCGGAATCGATTCAAATTGGTAAGGGATGCCCAATTCATCAGCAACTTTGACAACTGTGTCGCGCAAGCCTTTATGTGCCACCATCGAAGCATCGTAAATCACAATTTGCGGGCCCTTGCCCATTTTGCTGAGCGCTTCTTTTTCGGAAATTCCCGGTGTATCTCCGGCAATGCCGACATCAAGGGCAAAAGCAATATCCGGTTTTACTTTGACGGCGGCCGTTTTCGCACCGCGTAATCCCACTTCTTCCTGGACATTTGCCACGCCGTAAACGATATTCGGATGGTTTTCTTTTTGCAGATTTTTTAATACATCGATCACAACTGCACAGCCGATCCGGTTATCCCAGGCTTTGGCCAGCAGCATTTTTTTATTTTTCATGACAGTGAATTCAAAATAAGGCACGGCCATATCGCCCGGTTTAACGCCCCACTCCAGTGCTTCTTCACGGCTTTCAGCACCGATATCAATGAACATATCCTTGATTTCGTATGGCTTTTTACGTACATCCGGCGGTAAAATATGCGGCGGTTTCGAACCGATCACACCTGTTATGTCGCCCTTATCCGTCACGACCGTAACGCGCTGGGCCAGCATCACCTGTGACCACCAGCCACCGACCGTCTGGAAGCGCAGAAAGCCTTTCTCATCAATTTGTGTCACCATAAAGCCAACTTCATCCATATGGCCGGCAATCATAATTTTCGGGCCGTCCGCCTGTCCTGTTTTTTTCGCGATTAAACTGCCGAGGCCGTCTGTGTCAAGTTCATCGGAATACGGCTCTATGTATTTTTTGACAACGGCACGCACTTCCGCCTCATGGCCGGCTATGCCTTTTGCATCGGTTAAATCTTTCAGCATGGACAATGTCTCATCTAATTTTGCCACTGATATTTCCTCCTCGTCCCTGTATGTACAAAACATATGATAATCAAATTTGCAAAACGTGTAAAAAATTTAAACCCTTCTAATATCCCTGCTGCTGCCTTTGATAGTTGATCTCATTTTTGGCCATGTAGGCTTTCTGGATGTCTTCAATTGAAAAGCCAAGCTGTGCGCCTGTATTGAAAAACTGTTGCAGAAGTTTTTCGTAATCCGGCAAACTGCGGGAAGCTTTTAAAGCTGTAATCGCTTCGTACACGGCAATAAAAGACGCTGTTAAATTTTTCTCCTGCTGTTTGCTTTGAAGTTGGAGCGCTTCCCGGTCGTAACCCAGTTCCAATCCGAGCGAAAGGATAAAATGCACGCCGTCAACAAATTCTTCGAGTATCACTTCGCGCGGAGACGGCCCTTTTTGGCTCCAAAACTTAAAGCATCTTGTTTCATTGGCCAGCTCGCCGGTTTCAACAAGCAATGCCAGCAGTTTTCGTTCGAATAAATCTTCTTTTTCCAGCCCGTGTTCTGATTCAATATAATGGTCCAGCTGTTTCTGGATCAAAAACCATTCATTTAGTTCCATTTTTTCACCACCTATGGTTGATTATAACAAAAAGAGCCGCGATTGATCAGGGCATATTAATCATAACTTTTTAAGAAAGGGGTTATTGAAATTGGCAAATAAGCGAAAAGATATTCCTGAAATTCCGGCTTCCCCGCAGGCCACAATCGCTTCTGATTTGAATGAATATCCGCCGGGTGAATCGGTAGACAAGCACGCAAACCTTGAAGCCGCCAATGCTCATTTAAATCAGGACGAAATCAAACAACAGACGGAAAATTTATAAGGATCAAGCGAAAGCCGGACATTTTTTTTGTCTGGCTTTCGCTTGATTTAGTTTTCCGGAAAAAATTCTTTCCACTTTAATATTGTTACTTTCTCCCGCAGGATAAAGAATAACCCGGATAATGCGATCAGAATCATAGCTGCCATTGCCGGAGTAAACCTTGAAATAAATTCGCCGAAGACGGTATAAAAAAAGACGAGCGGAATATTGGTCACAATCGCATTTCTAAGATAACCGCTGTAATCCGGTTTCCTTTCAAGTAGACACAAATTCAACAATTGATAATGGACAAATGGGATCAGGCGCAAGATCGCGATTTGCCCTACCGTCAATTTGGCATAAGGGCCGAGAAAGCGGTTCTTTGTATGGAACAATCTTTGTTTCACGCGTGGCATTTTTTCAATCGTAAAATAAAATAATGCACATAATAGCGTAAGGCCAATTAATGAATACACCATGCCAAGCAGACTTCCAAATAAAATCCCCCCGGCAATACAGACAATTGCGGCCGGAATAAAAAGAAATTGGCGTAAAACATGGAAAAGAATAAAGGCGGCCGGAGCGAGTACTGGACTGATTTCAACAAAGGAGAAAAGCATCATGAAGCGGTCTTCCATTCAAACACTCCCCAAATTGCATTGATACAGTAAGATATGTGTGCTGCTGTTGGAATATGAACGGAAGCAAGCCGAGCAACATGATTCAGGCTTGCCCTAAAGGCGCCCCCCCGATTGTCCTGTTCATCTGATCAATAAGACAAAGCCGCGGCCGGTGCGGCCTTTTTTCCAAGGGGGTAAAAAAATAGAGCTCCCAATCGGGAAGCTCCATCTGATTATAAAGCCGCTTTTGCTTTGCTGGCCAATTCGGCAAATGCCTGTGCATCGCTGACGGCGAGGTCGGCAAGCATTTTGCGGTTGACTTCAATGCCTGCAAGTTTCAAGCCGTGCATTAAACGGCTGTAGGAAAGGCCGTTGATTCTTGCAGCTGCGTTAATACGAGTGATCCAGAGTTTGCGGAAATCGCGTTTCTTTTGACGGCGGTCGCGATACGCATACATATAGGATTTCATCACTTGCTGGTTGGCAACTTTATATAAAGTATGTTTTGAACCGAAATAACCTTTTGCTAATTTAAGAACTTTTTTACGACGTTTGCGGGTTACTGTACCGCCTTTTACACGTGGCATATTTTTTCCTCCTATTTAAAGCTTCTAAATTCTGTCCGGTCTTACATATTGTCTAACATTTGGCGAATGCGTTTTAAGTCGCTGGATGAGACAAGCGCGGATTTGCGCAGATGACGTTTTTGTTTGGTTAATTTATTTGCGAACAAGTGGCTTCTGTAAGCGTGTGAACGTTTCAATTTGCCTGAGCCTGTTTTCTTAAAACGCTTAGCAGTCCCACGGTGTGTTTTCATTTTTGGCATGGATAAGTCCTCCTTGTGTATCGAACAAATTACTTCTCGTTTTTTGGTGCTAAAACTAAGAACATGCTGCGTCCGTCCATTTTCGGTTTGGATTCGACTGTGCTGACTTCCGCACATGCCTCGGCAAAGCGGTCCAGCACACGCTGGCCGATTTCTTTGTGGGTAATGGCACGGCCTTTGAAGCGGATCGATGCTTTCACCTTATCGCCTTTTTCCAAAAACTTAATGGCATTGCGAAGTTTTGTATTAAAGTCATGTTCTTCAATGGTCGGGCTCAAACGAACCTCTTTCATATTGATGATTTTTTGCTTCTTGCGTGCTTCCCTGTCTTTTTTCTGCAGTTCAAAACGGTATTTGCCGTAGTCCATGATCCGGGCTACCGGCGGTTTTGCGTTCGGCGCTACAAGAACAAGATCCAGGTTTGCACGCCCTGCGATTTCCAATGCTTCGTAACGGGATTTAACCCCCAATTGCTCGCCGTTTTGGCCAATCAGGCGAAGTTCGCGGGCACGAATGCCATCGTTAACCATCATGTCTTTGCTAATAATGAGCCACCTCCAAATTTATTTCAATCACGTGCTCTTTTCATTTAGAGCGCGGTTGAATACATCGTTTGCGAAAAACAACACCCAGTTCATTACCGGAAACGCATAAACAATTGCAAACTAAAAAAGTGCGGGGATCAAAACCCGCACTTACATTCGTATCAATAGCCGTGAATGTTATGATTCAATACCTGGCAACTGCATCAAATGCGCCAACAGGTGAGAAGCGGGCTGCTCCTTCTTTCCACAAACCTATATTCAATTTCACTTTCATTATTATATCACATTTATGCTGACATGTCAATTGACACAGTTCTTGGATGTAATACCGTTTGCACTTTTTAGCTCGACTTTCGTATTCTATCAAAATGGAAGAAGAAATTCAAGTAATTCTTTTAAAAAAGCCAGCCCCCCCGTTCATGGAGGCTGATCTTTTATCAATTTTACCGTTTTACTTCTTCTTTTAAGCCTGCAAGGAATTTTTCAAAAGCGACTGTTTCTGATTTTTGTTCGCCGTATTTGCGGACATTGACGGTATGGTCGCGCACTTCCTGGTCGCCGACAACAAGCGCGTACGGGATTTTCTGCACTTGGGCTTCGCGGATTTTGTACCCCATTTTTTCACCACGGCCGTCCAGTTCCGCGCGGATGCCTTCCGCTTTTAATGTGTCCTGGATGTTGCGCGCATAGTCATAATGCGCATCAGGCGACACCGGAATTACCTGCACTTGGACAGGTGCGAGCCATGTCGGGAATGCGCCTTTGTATTCTTCGATCAGGTAAGCCACAAAACGTTCCATTGTCGAAACAACGCCGCGGTGGATCACAACCGGGCGGTGCGGTTTGCCGTCTTCTCCGACATAAGTCAAATCAAAACGTTCCGGCAGCAAGAAGTCAAGCTGTACGGTCGACAAGGTTTCGTCTTTGCCGAGCGCCGTCCGGACCTGAACATCCAGTTTCGGGCCGTAAAATGCCGCTTCGCCTTCTGCTTCATAGTAATCAAAACCGAAGTCATCCATCGTTTCTTTCAGCATCGACTGTGCTTTGTTCCACATTTCATCATCGTCATAATACTTGTCCGTGTTTTCAGGATCACGGTACGACAAGCGGAATGAATAATCCTTAATGTTAAAATCTTTATAAACAGCCAGGATCAATTCAACCACGCGTTTAAATTCTTCTTTAATTTGATCCGGGCGCACGAAAATATGGGCATCGTTTAACGTCATGCCGCGGACGCGCTGCAGGCCGGAGAGGGCGCCGGACATTTCATAGCGGTGCATCAACCCGAGTTCTGCGATCCTGATCGGAAGTTCGCGGTAGCTGTGGATCGCATTTTTGTAAATCATCATATGGTGCGGGCAGTTCATCGGGCGCAGCACCAGTTCTTCATTGTCCATTTTCATAACCGGGAACATATCATCATGATAGTGGTCCCAGTGGCCGCTTGTTTTGTAGAGTTCCACACTCCCCAAAACAGGCGTATAGACATGGTCATAACCAAGTTTGACTTCCTTATCCACAATATAGCGTTCTATCGTACGGCGGATGGTTGCGCCTTTTGGCAGCCAAAGCGGCAAGCCCTGCCCGACTTTTTGCGAATTTGTAAAGAGTTCCAGTTCTTTGCCGATTTTGCGGTGGTCGCGCTCTTTGGCCTCTTCAAGAAAATGCAGATGGGCCTTTAAGTCTTCTTTCTTAAAGAACGCGGTGCCGTATACGCGCTGCATCATTTTGTTATCGCTGTTGCCGCGCCAGTATGCGCCGGCAATGCTTAACAGTTTGAATTCCTTGATTTTTCCGGTAGACGGCACATGAACGCCGCGGCATAAATCGAAAAATTCGCCCTGCTCGTAAATCGTGACCGTTTCGCCTTCCGGAATCGCGCCGATTAATTCCTGCTTGTACTCATCGCCGGCAAACCGTTTCTTCGCTTCATCGCGGGATACCACTTTACGGACGACTTCCAGATTTTCACTGACAATTTTCTTCATTTCTTTTTCGATTTTCGGCAAATCTTCCGGTGTAATCGAAACGTCTAAATCCATATCATAGTAGAAGCCGTTTTCGATCACCGGGCCGACACCGAGTTTGACATTGCCATATAAGCGCCGTACCGCCTGCGCCATTAAATGCGCTGTACTGTGGCGGAGAATTTCAAGCGCATCTTCATGGTCCGGTGTGACAATCTCGATTGCACCATCCTCTTCAATCGGCGTGCGCAAATCGATTAATTTCCCGTTCAGTTTTCCGGCCAATGCTTTTTTCTTTAAGCCCGGGCTGATTGAAGCAGCAATGCCTTCGGTTGTCGTCCCCTTTGTAAATTCCTTGACTGCGCCGTCAGGGAAGGTTATTTTCAATAGATCTGACATATGTATCACTCCTTAAAAATAATAAAAACCCGTCCTCTAAAGCAAGGGACGAGTTTGATTTACACGCGGTTCCACCCTAATTTCCACGCTCTGAACAAACAGGGCATGGCTCGGTGTTTGATAACGGAATGGTGTCCGCCAGCTGCTACTTTTCGTTCACAGCTGAAGTTCAGAGGCGGTAAGCCTTCAATCGTGCCGGAAAGCTTGCAGCCTGGGCTTTCCTCTCTAAGAGGCCGTAAAGAAAACTATTGTCCTCGTCATCACATTGATTTTTTCATTACATTCGCAATATGTAAGTTATTATAGGAGTTTGCCATGAAAAAATCAAGAGGATGGACGGATTTATTCATTTGCCGCATGATTTCCGGCTGCCTGTGCTTCCCAAAAATGGTCTTTGCTAAGAATGGAGACACGTTCCTCAAATATATTACAAATCGTCCGGATCAGTGCGCTGTCCGGCAAATCCGTGTAAATTTCGATCCGTGCGGGTGAAATCGACAAGAGCGGCGCAATGGTTGTTGAATCAATATACACCGGATGATTGGAAAGCAGCCTGCGGTCTATCAGTTCATCGATTTCGACTTTGCTGATTTCCTCGAACCGCTCATTGTAAAATTTGCTGTACTCCCCGAAACACAGCTTGATCGTTTCTTTTTTCGGTACTTTTTGTTTCAAGTAATCGCGCAAATTTTGAATGAAAACCTGATAATCCTGCTCCATTTTATACTCATCAATCGCAGTGCCGATAAAACGTTCTAAACGGTCAAAATACGATTTTAAGCGGAATGTCATAAACGAGTCGAGCGACAATGCGCCGGGCTTACGGAACAGAGGCCGGACAGCTGAAGAGATGACTTCTGGTTCATTCATTTCCCCAACCAGATCTGTCAATTCCCGTCTTTCCCCGTTCAGCATCTCAATGACAATTTCGAGGATACGGTTTTGTTCTTCTTCCTCTTTAAAATAATATAAATTCTCCAGTTTGTCGCGGATCCACTCGTTTCTTTTTTTCTTCACAATAAAATCAATGACGGCCTGCTGCAGTTCCAATTTACCGTAAGCTGCACCCAGACAGAAATTTTTCTGGTTTTGCAGCCAGACATCCTGAATGTGCAACGATTCCCCTTGTTTTTTTTCTAAGTATTTTTTTACCCAAAAAGCGTCTTCCATATCTTTAAAAATCAATTCCAAATTCCAGCCCCCCTTAATGCGGAAAATACCTCTTTCTGGAAAACAAAATAGAATATAATGTCCGGGAATGCTTTTATCCTATTTATATGGGGGACTTGGACCATTTAGACTAAAAAAAGAGAAGGCACGGCCCCTCTTTTTTTACTGCAGGCGCGGTTTTCAGGCTCTCTGGTTCGGCCCTTCAATCTGAACAGGCGCCGTCAGGTATTTAATGCGTTCCATAATTCTTGCGGCCTTTAATTTTTCCTCTTCACCGCGCTGGGTGTAAGAAAGATGGTATTGCAGTTCATCATAATTAAAATTCGAAGTGAAGAAGGTGGGGAGGTCTTCCTGCATTCTATATTGGAGGATTGGGCCAAGCACTTCATCCCTCGTCCAGCTTGACATCGTTTCAGCGCCAATGTCATCCAGCATCAAAACCGGAACAGATTTAACAGCCTCAAGTTTTTGGCCTGTTGAGTGGTCACTCAGAGACTCCTTCATTTCCCGGAAAAACTCGGGTATATACACGATCATGGATGAAACCTGCTTCATATCGGCAAGCTGATTGGCAATCGCCCCAAGCAGATAGGATTTCCCGACGCCAAATTTTCCGTACAAATATAAACCCTTCATCTTTTTACCGGGCTCGTATTCGCGGACAAACCGGTCAGCCAGCTCAAAGGCAATCATACGGCCGCTATGTTCCAGCGAAAAATCACCGAAAGAGGCCTGCAGAATGCTTTTTGGCATATGCATGCTTTGAATGAATTTGCTTGTTTTGTTTCTTTCATCTTCAAGGATTTTTTTGCGGCATCTTTTATAACGGACTTCAATATTTCCCTGGTGCAGCACCAGTTCCGGCACATATCCTTTCATCATGTTTACGCACTGGGACAAGCTTTCACAGTGGTCGCAATTTTTCTCCTGTGAAAGATATTCATAAAGTTTCATCCAGCTTTTCTCAATCATGTCTTTTGTGATTTCTCCGCGGTGATTGTCAAGAAAGCGCTGAATATCGGGATGCGCGATAATTTCCTGCTTCATCTCTTCGTACCGATGCCGGAACGAAGGGTTGGATGAAAGCTTTCTTAATGTCTCGTTTATATTTTCCATTGCCTTCACCCTTTCTTATATTGCTCACGGATCTGTTCGAGCCGTTTTCTTTTCTCTTCCAGCGATTCCCCGTTTTCTAATGTTGCGGCCGCTGCTTCTGTACCCTTATTTTTTTGTTCTTCCTGTTCAAACCATTCCGGCAGTTTTTCAGTACGAATCGGTTTCCGCCTCGTGTTGCGGCTGTTTTCTTTATTATTCACCCATTGCTTGTACTGGTGGTCTTCCTGAATGGCAAAATCCATGGCTTCTTTTACTGTTTTCAACTTTTTTCTTGCCCAGTGGGAAGCCACTTTTTCCAAATACTTTTTGGATAATTTCATATCTGTTTTAATCAGCACATACTGGATCAGTACATTGGTGACTCCCGGCGTCAACTTTTGGGCAAACATAACGTCTTCAATCGCCTGCAGATCACCCTTGGCCGGTTCACTGCCGCCGGAAATATCCACCAGCACCTGTCTTGGGGATGTATTTTCCAAATACTGGATCAGCTGTTCTTCCTGTGTCTTGCCTTCTGGCTGAGGCCCGGATTTGTAAATGGCAGGCTGAAGGCGGTCAACCAGTTGTGGAAGTTCTTCATGGTGTTCAATCTGGTACCAGTCACGCGCAATTTTTCGCAGCTCGTCCACCGGTATTTCCTGGTCAGGCGTTAGCGCGCTCAGTACAATCTTTTTCATTTCCAATTCATCAATATCGTAAAGAAACGACAATTTCACGATTGCTTCCTTCACTTCAGTCGTGATGGCGCGCTGCGGGATAATAAATTCGCGCAGTCCCGCATAAAGAATGTCAAAATTAAAATGGGGATTCTCTATTTTAATGAGCGGAGCAGAGTCTTTTCCAATATAACGGCTGCCCTCATCCAGCTGGCTGAGCTGCTGCGCTTCCTGATCGTCCAGAACCTCCTGGCTGACTTTTGCGGCATACACATCCTGAAAAGAACGGGTAATCTCATGATACTCGCTCAATTCAACCGCTTTATCTGAAAAGAAATTTTTCAGTCTTAGAAAATGGGTTCTGCCCAATTGGCGGTACAAAAAGACGTTTAATAAGCCGTCTTTAAAAAATACTTCCGGTGCTAAAGGCGGCTGCAGTTCATATATAAACGTCCGGACATCTTCATTGTTTTTTTTCATATAGGTTTTCAAAAGCCCGATGCCTTCCAGCTTTAAACGGGCTTCATAAATATCCGGCAAATTCATCGATAAAAAGTTCATTAAGTGATAATGGTTCCAGTCATCCGACCACAGCCGGTTCACTTCCACTTCATTCCACAGTGTCATGTACAAACTGTAACACTGCGGGCCGATAAGCGGCTGGTACAAAAGCGAGATGACTTTCTGGTCATAGTCCTGCAGCATGCCGTTTATCGACACCTGATAACGATCGGCCGGCTGTACTTCATTCCATATCCGTTTCATAGCGGCACTCCGTTTATGAATTCTTGTTGAGTAATTCCTTTAATTCGTCTAAAAAAACATTTAAATCCTTGAATTGGCGGTAGACAGACGCAAAGCGGACATATGCCACTTCATCGACTTTGGAAAGCCTGTCCATGACCATTTCCCCGATCAAGCTTGATTTTACTTCCGAATATCCCTGGCTGCGGATCTCTTTTTCAATATTCATGGAGATCTTCTCCAGTTCATCCAGGGAAACCGGGCGTTTTTCGCAGGCTTTAATCAGCCCGCGCAAAATTTTATCGCGGTTGAATTCTTCTCTGATTCCTTCTTTTTTCACAACAATCAGCGGCGTTTCTTCCACTTTTTCAAACGTTGTAAAGCGGAATGAGCAGGCTTCGCATTCCCGCCTTCTTCTTATGGAACGCCCCTCATCAACGGGCCGGGAATCAATGACACGTGTATTATTGTTTTGGCACGACGGACATTTCATAATGATAACACTCCGTTCACAAATACATTCTTACCTACATCATATAAAAAAGCGCGGAAATAAACAACTGTAAGCTATTAGCAAATGAATCCACATGAAAAGACGATATGTATTCAAACAAAAGACATTCGCCTAAAGGCTGTGTGGGAATTCATCACGGTTTGAAAACCCTTGTTTCCTTCCCTCGAATCAAAAAAACCCCTGTTTACCCAAACCGTTGAGGCTGCACCAGGCAACCTGTTTCACGGTTTAAATAGACAGGGGTTTTAAGATACAAGCGTTAGGCAATATTCATTTTCTCGGATTGTTGCGCAATTTTGCCAGCTACCAGCCTGGCAAGATCGACAACACGGCAGGAGTAGCCCCATTCATTATCGTACCATGCCAATACCTTCACTTTATTCCCATTCATTACAATCGTCGATAAGCCGTCGACAATCGCGGAATGCGGATTGGTGTTAAAGTCGGATGAGACGAGCGGTTCTGTCGTATAATCTACTATTCCGTGCATTGATCCTTTTGCTGCGGACTGGAATGCCTGATTCACTTCTTCAGCCGTTACGTCCTTCTTTAAATCGGCAACCAAGTCGACCAGTGAGACGTTCGGTGTCGGGACCCGGAGCGCCATGCCGTGCAGCCTGCCTTTCAGCTGCGGCAGCACAAGGCCAAGCGCTTTGGCTGCACCGGTTGTTGTTGGAATAATGGACTGCCCGCATGCGCGTGCACGGCGCAAGTCTTTATGCGGATTGTCAATATTTTTCTGGTCGTTCGTATACGAGTGCACCGTCGTCATCAGCCCGTTCAGGATGCCGAATTGTTCGTCCAGTACTTTGGCAACCGGCGCCAGGCAGTTGGTCGTACAGGATGCATTGGAAATGATGTCATGCCTTTCAATGTCTAAAACGTTTTCATTTACACCCATGACAATCGTAACATCTTCATTTTTCCCGGGCGCTGTCAGCAACACTTTTTTTGCACCGGCCTGCAGATGGAGCGCCGCTTTTTCACGGGCATTAAATTTTCCGGTGGCTTCGATGACCAAATCAATCCCCATTTCCTTCCATGGCAGCTTGAGCGGATCCCGTTCAGCAACCAGCCGGATGCGCTTTTTGTTTACAAATAATGTATCGCCTTCGCCGCGGATCTCCCCGCTAAATGCCCCGTGAATCGTATCATATTTGATTAAATGTGCCAATGTTTCTGCCGGATAGCACGCATTCACCGCCACAATATTCAAACTGTCATCCATCATTGCCTTTCGAAAAACCATCCTGCCAATCCGACCGAATCCGTTAATCGCAATCTTCGTTTTCACCTTCGCACAACTCCTTCAAGTAATAAGTGACATACTTGCCAGCTGTTATTCTAGAAATAGTATATCATATTTCAATGTTTATGTAGTGTTTATTCAACTAATTTCTTTGATTTTTTCATACTAAAAAACCATGATGCAAAGATCATGGTTTAAGGGATCAATTTCCACTGTTCAATGATGTTTTCGAGCTGGCGTTTTGTCATGGCAAGGCTGCCGTTGTTGTCAATGACAGCATCCGCGAGCGCAAGTTTTTCTTTTAACGGCATTTGTGAAGCGATCCGCATAGAGGCTTCGCTTTCATTAAAACCGCTGCGGTTCATTAACCTTTCTAATTGCAATTTTTCATCTGCATACACTAAGATCGTCCGTTCAACCATATAGGTGAGACCGCCCTCGAATAAAAGCGGGATGTCCAAAATGACAGTGTTTTTTCCAGCGGCAACAGCCCGCTCTATTTCGCGCGCCATCCATACCCTTACTTCCGGATGGACAATCCCGTTTAATTGCAGGCGCAGCTTTTGATTACTAAAAATAAGTGCTCCCAGTTTCTTGCGGTCAATGGACCCACTTGCAAGCAAAATCCCCGTACCGAACGTTTCGACTATTTGTTTATAGGCTTGTTCGCCGGGTTCTACCACTTTGCGGGACGCGACATCCGCGTCTACAATGGTGAACCCTTTTTCCTTCAGCATATTGGAAACGGTGCTTTTCCCGCTTGCGATTCCGCCTGTTAATCCAATTCGTTGTGCCATACAAAATTTCCCCGTTTTATGAAATTTTTTCCTGCCGCTTTTGCCGATGTGCTTCTTAATGTGATTTCTTCTGTTTCTGGCAGTGCGGACAGTAATGGGTGCCCCTGCCCGCTGTCACGTTTTTTTCAATGATCGTTCCGCATTTGCGGCAGGGCTCGCCATTTCTGCCGTAGACATAAAGCTCAAGCTGGAACATCCCGGCCTGCCCCTGTGAATTCACATAGGACCGGATCGTGCTGCCACCTTTTTCAACAGCTTCGCGCAGCGTTCCGGCAATTTCTCCGTGGAGAAGGTGTACCTCTTTTTTTGTTAACGAGTTTGCTTTTCTTGCCGGATAGATGCCTGACCTGAAAAGCGCCTCATCCACATAAATATTGCCAAGCCCGGTAACAACCGTTTGATCGAGCAAAACAGCTTTTATATTCCGCTGCGTTTTTTTCAGTTTTGCGGATAAATAGGTTTCGTTAAAAGCTTTAGAGAATGGCTCGGGCCCGAGATGTGAAAGCGGGAGGGAATGCATTTCCTCCCCTTTGGAAAATAAATGCATCGTTCCGAATTTGCGGACATCCTTATATCTTAAGTCTGTTCCATCCGTAAAATGGAAAATGACATGGGTATGCTTCTCAACCGGTTCATCCTGCCCGTAAACCCGGTAACGGCCCTCCATGCGCAAATGCGACACGAGGGCATAACTGTCTGTGTAAAAAATGAGAAACTTGCCGCGCCTTGCAATCGACCGGATTGTCTGGCCGGTCAAAGCGTCCTGGAATTGTTCCGTAATCTCAGGTTTTTTTATGATTTTCGGCCAAAAGACATCCACCTTTGCAATCGTTTTGGATATTACAAGCTGTTCCAGTGTTCTGCGGACGGTTTCTACTTCCGGCAATTCCGGCATGTTTCATTCCTCTTTCCTCATGCTGTTTCCTGTATGTCCCTTTACTTTGCATCAAACCAAGTCGGCCCGTAAGAAGAATCGACTTTAAGCGGGACGTTCAGTTCCAGAGCGTGCTCCATTACGTCTGGAACGATTTCTTGCAATACATCAATTTCTTCCGGCGGCGCTTCAAAAATCAGCTCATCATGGACCTGCAGCAGCATCCGGGTACGCAGGTTTTCCTTTTTCAGCCGTTTTGCCATATCGATCATTGCTTTTTTGATAATATCGGCGGCGCTGCCCTGGATCGGTGTATTCATCGCCGTTCTTTCCGCAAAGCTGCGCAAGTTGAAATTCCGGCTTGAGATTTCCGGAATATAACGCCGCCTTTTTAACAGCGTTGACACATAGCCTTTCTGCTTTGCTTCGCGGACAATTTCATCCATATATTCCTTTACGCGCGGATAGCTCTCGAAATAGCGGTCAATAAATTTGCCGGCTTCTTTGCGGGTGATCCCAAGGTTCTGGGACAGGCCGTAATCGCTGATGCCGTATACAATTCCGAAGTTGACCGCTTTGGCCTGCCTGCGCATATTTGAAGTGACTTCCTCCGCCTTGACATGAAAAACTTCCATTGCGGTTTTTGTATGGATATCCATATCTCCCTGAAACGCTTCAATTAGTTTTTCATCACCGGAAATATGGGCCAAAACCCGCAGTTCTACCTGGGAATAGTCAGATGAAAAAATCACCCAGTCTTTTTCGGACGGAATAAACGCCTGCCGGATTTTGCGGCCTTCTTCCAGGCGGATCGGAATATTTTGCAGGTTCGGATCGGTAGAACTGAGGCGCCCGGTCTGGGTCAATGCCTGATTGAACCGCGTATGCACTTTCCCGTCTGCCTGCACGACCTTCAACAGTCCTTCAATATAAGTCGATTGCAGTTTCCCCAATTGACGGTAGTGGAGGATTTCTTTTACGATGTCATGGGCAGGTTCCAGTTTTTCCAATACATCCGCCGACGTGGAATAACCCGTTTTCGTTTTTTTGATCACCGGAAGCCCGAGTTTTTCGAAAAGAATGACCCCCAGCTGTTTCGGTGAATTGATGTTAAACGTCTCTCCCGCAAGCTCGAATATCTTTTCTTCAATTACATGGAGCTGCTGTTTGAATTCTTCCCCCATTTGTTTTAAGCGGTCAATGTCAACCTTAATGCCGGTTGACTCCATTTCGGCTAAAATCAGAGCCAGCGGCAGTTCCAGGTCGTTGAATAAAGCAAGCTGTTCATTCTCCTTCAATGCTTTTGTGCAAGTTTCTTCGAGGATGTCAATTCCTTCTGCCTTGCGGGTGATATGCTCCGCGTATACGGTTTCCTCCGGCAGTTTCCGTTTTACCCCTTTGCCGTACACCGTTTCATCGGACGGCACATTTTGATAACCGTGCTTGTTGGCAACTGAAGCAAAATCCTCCACTGTATCGGACGGGTTTAACAGGTAGGAGACAAGCAGCAGGTCAAAATCCACGCCCCGCAGTTCAAGCCCGTGCCGCTTTAATGCGACAATGGAACGTTTCGCGTCATACACATGTTTTATTTTTTCTTCGTCTTCCAGCCATTGTTTAAAAGCTTCCGAACCCAGTGCCGCTTCAGCCTTCAGAAAGAAGAGCCCGTTTTTGTTTTTCAGCCCAAAGCCGACAATATTGCCGGTATGGTAATTTTCTTCCAGCATTTCAATGTAGAATGAGGAAACATTTGCAAAGATGTCCGGCGTGATTTTTTCCACAACCGTAAACGGAATGGATTCCATTTCGGCCTGCACTTCTGTTTTTTCCGCACCCATTTTTTCAAGCATGGATTTAAATCCTAATTCTTTAAAAAGCGCCTTTTGCTGATCAGGATGGGGGGCACCGTATACCGCATCTTGCAACGAGACCGTCAGCGGGATGTCGCGGTTGATCGTCGCCAGTTTTTTGCTCATCAGCGCCTGGTCTTTATATGTTTCAAGCTTTTCCTGTAACTTTTGGCCGCTGATCTCATCAATATGGCCCAGCAGCTCCTCTAATACCGGAAACTGCTTCAAAAGCTTGATGGCGGTTTTTTCGCCAATGCCCGGCACGCCCGGGATATTGTCGGATTTATCGCCCATCAGCCCTTTCATATCAATGATCTGCTTCGGCTCAAGCCCGTATTTTTCCTGGAGGTGTTCCGGTGTGTAAGCTTCCATATCGGTGATGCCTTTGCGTGTAATCATCACAGTCGTGTTTGGCGAAACAAGCTGGGTCATATCTTTATCACCCGAGATAATCTTCACGTTATAACCCTCTACTTCCGCCATTTTCGACATCGTCCCGATAATATCGTCCGCTTCATAGTTTTCCAGTTCATAACGTTTGATCCCGTACGCATCGAGCAATTCGCGGAGAAGTGGGAATTGTTCGGAAAGCTCAGGCGGCGTTTTTTGCCGGGTTCCTTTGTATTCTTTAAACGTTTCATGGCGGAATGTCGTTTTGCCTGCATCAAAGGCAACCAGAATATGGGTCGGCTTTTCTTCCTCCAATATTTTTGAAAGCATCATCGTAAAGCCGTACACCGCATTCGTATGGATGCCCTTGTCGTTATTTAAAAGCGGCAAAGCAAAAAATGCCCTGTACGCAATACTGTTTCCATCAATTAAAATGAGTTTTTTCAAAGCAAAAACCTCCTGAAAGAATGGCGCATATCCGTTGATATCCTTTTTCCATTTTAGCATGTTCAGGTGGAAAGGGAAAACAGCAGCGTTCTTCTGCCTGCTGCTTGATCATGAAACGATTATATGTATTCAAACAAAAGACGTTCGCCTAAAGGCGATGCGGGAATTCATCACGGGTTTGAAAACCCGTGTTTCCTTCCCAGAATCAAAAACCCCCAGGCAGCCGCACAGGTTGCCTGGGGGTTCGCTTTCATAAAATTAAACCAATACCTTCATGACATTGCGGACAGAATCCGCGGATTTATCCAAAGCAGCTTTTTCATCAGCGGTAAGGTCAAGCTGGATGACTTTTTCAAGGCCATTGCCGCCTAAAATCGCAGGGACGCCGAGATAGATGCCGTGATAGCCGTATTCGCCTTCAAGATAGGCAACTGCCGGTAAAACACGGCGCTGGTCTTTGACAACAGCTTCGGCCATTTTAACAAGCGCTGCTGCCGGCGCATAATAGGCGCTGCCATTTCCTAACAGGTTGACAATTTCGCCGCCGCCTTTTCTTGTCCGTTCTACGATTGCATCAAGGCGTTCCTTTGGCATTAAATTTTCCAAAGGAATGCCGCCTGCATAGGAATAGCGGACAAGCGGAACCATATCATCCCCATGGCCGCCAAGCACAAAGCCTGTGATGTCTTTTACGGATAAATTCAGTTCCTGCGCGGCAAACGCACGGAATCTTGCGGTATCAAGCACGCCTGATTGGCCGATGACACGGTTTTTCGGAAGTCCCGATTCTTTATAAACCGTGTATGTCATCGCGTCAACCGGGTTTGTCAGAACGATGATCAAGGGGTTTGGCGAGTATTTTACCACTTCATGTGTGACATGCTTCATCACCTTTTGGTTCGTTTGCACAAGGTCATCGCGGCTCATCCCCGGTTTACGGGCAATGCCGGCTGTGATTACAACCACATCGGAATCTTTCGTGTCTTCATAATTGGAGGTGCCAGTGATATTTGCATCAAAACCCTGAACCGGTGAAGCTTCCAGCATATCCAAAGCTTTTCCTTTCACCGGTTTTTCCATCGGCGGAATGTCAACAAGCACAACATCGCCAAGTTCTTTTTGGGCCAGTAAAAAAGCAGTCGTTGCACCTGTGAATCCGCCGCCGATGACTGATATTTTTTTTCGCTTCATCATAAGACCCCCCTTGTCTATTCAGTATGCAAACCGGCTGTCCTTTATCACTGCCGATTTTCAACTAAATATATATCCCATCCGCCGTTTCGTGCCGGGCGCTTATTACTCCGCCATATTTTTAATCAATTCATCCCCGAATTGCGAGCATTTCACTTCTGTAGCCCCATCCATTAAACGTGCAAAGTCATAAGTGACGACTTTTGAAGCAATCGTTTTTTCCATCGACTGGACAATTAATTTAGCCGCTTCATTCCAGCCCAGATGTTCCAGCATCAATACGCCTGACAAAATGACGGATGAAGGGTTGACCTTATCCAGGCCCGCATATTTCGGAGCAGTGCCGTGGGTGGCTTCAAAAATCGCATGGCCGGTTTCATAGTTGATGTTGGCTCCCGGCGCAATGCCGATTCCGCCGACCTGTGCGGCCAAAGCATCGGAAATATAGTCGCCGTTTAAGTTCATGGTCGCAACCACATCAAATTCGCGCGGGCGCGTTAAAATCTGCTGCAGGAAGATATCGGCAATGGAGTCTTTCACAATGATCTTTCCGGCTGCTTCCGCTTCTTTTTGAGCCTGATTTGCCGCTTGGACCCCTTGGGATTCCTTAATGCGGTCGTATTCGGCCCATGTAAATACTTTATCTCCAAATTCTTTTTCCGCCAGTTCATAGCCCCAGTTTTTGAACGCGCCTTCCGTATATTTCATAATGTTACCTTTATGTACAAGCGTAACAGATTTGCGCCCTTCTTTCAGGCAATAGTTAATCGCGGCGCGCACCAGGCGTTTTGTACCTTCTTCCGATACCGGCTTGATGCCAATCCCGGACGTTTCCGGAAAACGGATTTTTTTAACGCCCAATTCATTTTGCAGAAAATCAATGACTTTCTTCACTTCTGGTGTGCCTTCCTGATACTCAATGCCGGCATAAATATCTTCCGTATTCTCGCGGAAAATCACCATATTTGTGTCCTGTGGGCGTTTCACAGGTGAAGGGACACCGTCAAAATAGCGGACCGGGCGCAGGCATACAAATAAGTCCAATTCCTGGCGCAGTGCAACATTCAAGGAACGGATCCCGCCGCCGACAGGTGTGGTTAACGGCCCCTTAATCGCAATTAAATATTCACGGATCGCGTCCAGTGTTTCGGCAGGGAGCCATTCACCGGTTTTGTTAAAAGCCTTTTCACCGGCATATACTTCTTTCCATTCGATCTTTTTTTCCCCTTTGTAGGCTTTTTCCACTGCTGCATCCAGCACACGCTGTGCAGCCGCCCAAATGTCAGGGCCGGTTCCGTCGCCCTCGATAAAAGGGATGATCGGGTTGTTTGGTGTTTTTAATTTGCCGTTTTCAACTGTAATTTTCTCTCCTTGCGCCATAAATACATCTCCTCCAGTTTCAAAATCATCATTTTCTTCTTTGGTTGTTTTAAATGGGTAAAGGAAATGAACCGGCTGCCGCAGGCTTTCCTGCCAACCATTTTTTTAGCCCGCGGCCGGTTCCATTGCATTTCCGGCAGCCGCACGTTTATGAAAAGCCTCCCATCCCCTTTGAGCACTTTTTCAAAAATTCACGGTTCCGGCAAAATAGGTGGCGTTTGATGGCGGGCAGAATACATTAACGTTTTTCAATCGGAATGTATTTCTGCATGCCTGGGCCGACATATTCCGCACGCGGGCGGATGATCCGGTTATTCGAATACTGTTCCAAAATATGGGCCAGCCATCCGGAAACACGGCTGACGGCGAAGATCGGCGTAAATAAATCATGATCGATGCCGAGGCTGTGGTAAACGGAAGCTGAATAAAAATCGACGTTTGCCGGAATGCCTTTTTCGCTTGTGACGATCTGTTCAATTTTAACAGATATATCATAGTATTGCGGCTGGCCGGTTAATTTTGTCAGCTTTTCGGACATTACCTTCAAGTGTTTCGCACGCGGGTCGCCTTTCCGGTAAACCCTGTGGCCAAAGCCCATAATTTTTTCTTTGTTCATGAATTTTTCCTGCAAGTAATCTTCCACTCTATCAACCGAGCCGATTTCTGTCAGCATTTTCATGACCTGTTCGTTTGCTCCGCCGTGCAGCGGCCCTTTTAATGCGCCGATTGCTGCGGTAACGCCGGAATAAATGTCTGAAAGTGTTGCGACACAAACGCGGGCAGTAAAAGTGGACGCATTTAATTCATGGTCCGCGTGCAGAACGAGTGCTTTATTGAATGCTTCCACTTCAATGGCTTCCGGTTCCTTCCCCTTTAACATATACAGGAAATTTTCGGCTATGCCAAGATCTTTTCTTGGCGCAACAGGTTCAAGCCCTTTTCTGACCCTCGCAAAAGCGGCTACAATTGCCGGAATTTTAGCCTGGAGGCGGACAGCTTTCCGCAGGTTTGCTTCACGACTCATCAGGTCTGCTTCATCGTCATACATTGCCAGCGCTGAGACCGCAGTCCTTAATGCAGCCATGGGATGCACTTTTTTAATCGGATACGTTTTAAAACTGTCCAGCACTTCTTTTGGCAGTTCCATATGATCTGCCAGCTGTTGTTTCAACTCATCCAGTTCAACCTGATTTGGCAATTTTTGATGCCATAATAAATAGATCACTTCTTCGAAACTCGCATTTTCCGCCAGATCATCAATGCTGTAGCCGACATATGTAAGCGTATCATCAATGATGGAACTGATTTTAGTATCCCCGGCTACTACCCCTTCAAGACCACGTGTTGCTGTCATTCTTATCTCTCCTTCTCCCACTGGTTTGGTTTTCCCCATCTTAAACGTTGATAAGTTGAATATGGGCTATATCTTGTTTAAACCAAAGATATAATCGGACAGTCCGAAATATATCATTAGAACAGTGCAAGCGATCACATATTTTATTATAATATAATATTTATTTTTGTCTATTTTTTGACGTGAATGTTCTCGCTTACATAACATATTATAAACAAATTTCAAAAACTTTTGTACAAAAAACAGACAAAAATAGTTAGATCTTTTCTACTCCCAGTATAGCGCTTACAGATCCTGTTTTACAATTTATTTGATTGCACAGCTTTAAACAAATGAAACTGCCGGGGGTTTTTGATATCCTGAAAAATAAATTACCCGCGGGATTTGCTTTCCCGCGGGTACCAACCTAAATTCCGTGTGATGCCCATTCCACGATTTTCATCGCCATATAAGCAATTCCGGCTCCGATCAAAGGCCCGACTGCCACGCCTTTAAATAAGGACACAGCCAAAATCGTCCCGAGCACAAGCGCCGTTGTAATTTCCGGATCGCTTGCAAGCAGGGTGATGCCGTTTTTCGCCAAAAGCGCCACAATAATCCCGGAGGCCAGCGCAATCCAGGCGTATGGGGATTTCAATGACGAGTATAAATCTTTATACCCAATCTGCCCGGTTGCAATCGGCACAAGCACGGCGATTGTAATAATGGTAACGCCCCAGTTAATGCCTTTAGACTGGATTGCGGAAAAAACTTTCGTATCGAAACCGGCTAACTTGATAAGCAGCAAAACGATGACGGATACCATTAAGGACTGGTTTTTTGCAATCGCGCCAATTGCCAGCAGCATCAATAAAAATATGTAGGGCTGGTACATTTATATCACCTTCTTTTCTTTAAAACATACAGGCCGGGATTTTGCAATCGAAAAAACAGCCGGAGATCCCTTGTGTGTTATTTTCCGAATATTTGGCAATGATAGAGAAGGCAGTTCTTTTCAGAAAACTGCCTTCTTTTTCTTTGTTTTCTGCATCCCACCGTGTAAAATAATAACATAATATTTTTTCCCATTAGGAGGGTCATGATTGAATTCAATTTACATAAACCGGGCACTTCGGGCACTGTTTGTCGCATTCTGCATCATAATTGGCTATTTCACGGTTTATTTGCTCATAAAGTATGCCTATCCCTTTTTAATTGCGTTATTCATTGCGCTTCTCATCAATCCGTTTGTGAACTTCCTGGAAAGAAAGGTACGGCTGCCGCGGGCCCTTGCCGTTATTATATCCATTGTTTTGATTATTGGTGCGTTTGTCGGCCTGATTACTTTGCTTGTAGCAGAAATTGTATCCGGCGCCAATTATTTAGCGGATGTTTTACCGGAGCATGTCCAGACGCTTGTTAATTATTCCGAGTCGCTGGTTACAGCCCAGGTGCTGCCTTTCTATGAGCATTTATCAAGCCTTTTTAAAAATCTCGATGCCGGGCAGCAGGATACGATTGTACAGAATATCCAGTCTGCCGGCCAGAAAATTGCTTCCACCGCGGGAGATTTTCTGTCTGGTTTATTTACAAAACTCCCTGCCCTTGTTTCGTGGATTCCCAATGCGGCAACGGTCTTAATTTTTGCCCTGCTTTCGACTTTTTTTATCAGCAAAGACTGGTACGGCCTTACCAGCAGAGGCAAGAAGCTGCTTCCGAAAACAGCAAGAAAAAGCAGTTCCGCTGTTTTTTCCGACTTAAGAAGCGCCCTCTTCGGATTTATCCGTGCTGAATTAACACTTATCTCCATGACATTGGTGATTGTGTTGATCGGGCTTCTCATTTTAAGGGTGGACTATGCCATTACCATTGCCCTTGTGTGCGGGATTGTCGATATCCTGCCTTATTTAGGCACCGGGCTTGTTTTCGTGCCGTGGGTTGTCTACGAATTCATCTCAGGGGACATCCCGCTTGCAATCGGATTAAGTGTCCTTTATCTTGTTGTCGTTGTCCAGCGCCAGGTAATGGAACCAAAAATTTTATCTTCCAGCATCGGCCTGGATCCGCTGGCAACATTGATCGCGCTGTTTGTCGGCTATAAAACGGTTGGATTTTTAGGCCTTATTCTCGGGCCGATTACACTCGTCTTGCTCACAACACTGATCCGCACCCATATTTTCCAAGACATTTGGGACTACATTATGGTCAAGAAACCGTTAAAATAGCGAAATTGGAGGGCGCGCCCATTAGCTCAGTTGACCCGAGCCGATAGCGCCCGCAGCTGGACATTGAAAGGCGGAGGCGACTGTTCATCGGCGTACGGATTTCATGGACCGCGACTGAGATATAGGAAACACGGCGAGGAACGAGCCGATGTTGACTTATCGCAGGGAGGGGGCCTGGAAATCCGCTAGCCGATAGGAGCCGCAGCTGGACATTGAAAGGCGGAGGGCGCTCGCCCATCGGCGACCGGCAACTGAGCCGGCACCAATGAAGTCCGCCTTTTTGACTTCAGGGGGCCGGAACAGTTGACCTGAGCCGATAGCGCCCGCAGCTGGACAAAAAACGCAGGGCCTGAAAACAGGCTCTGCGTTTTTTGTCGTGCTGTAATCCGTTTTTCCGGTTCTTACAGTATCGAAGCACGTCCATTATAAATGGCACCGTGTGCTGCATCAACTGTAATTTCCTGGCCATCTTTTAACAAGGTTGTGGCATTTTCCATCCCTACAATCACAGGCACGCCAATATTTATACCGACTACAGCAGCATGGCTTGTCAAACCGCCTTCTTCTGTAATCAATGCTGCACATTTTTCAATGGCCGGCATCATTTCTTTTGCTGTGCTTTTGGTTACCAAAATGCAGCCTTCTTCAGCTTTTGCAATTGCTTCTTGCGCATTATTGGCCACGACTACTTTACCAAAAGCAGACTTTCTGCCGATGCCTTGCCCTTTTGCCAAAACATCGCCGATTAAATGAACTTTCATTAAGTTGGTAGTACCTTTTCCGCCAACAGGAACACCAGCAGTGATGATCACAAGATCGCCATGTTCAACAATTCCGGATTTCAGGCTTTCGTCGACCGCAATGGCCAGCATTTCATCCGTATTGTTTGCTTGTGCACTCAATTGAGGGTAAACGCCGGATACCACTGTTAAGCTGCGTTGTACTTTATCATCGGAAGAAACGGCAATAACCGGTGCAGCCGGACGGTATTTCGAAATCATCCGTGCCGTATAGCCGCTTGCTGTCGGCGCAATGATCGCATTGACATCAAGATTCAAAGCGGTATGGGCAACGGATTGGCAGATCGCATCTGTCATATTATGGTCTGTGCTCTTGCTTTGTTTGTTTAAAATATCATGGTGATTAATCGCTTTTTCAACGTGGACTGCAATATTGTACATCGTCTTAACCGCTTCAGCAGGATATTTCCCGGCAGCCGTCTCACCTGAAAGCATGATGGCATCTGTTCCATCAAAAATGGCGTTTGCTACGTCACTTGCTTCTGCACGTGTCGGGCGCGGGTTGCGCTGCATGGAATCAAGCATTTGCGTAGCTGTAATAACCGGTTTGCCTAACACATTACATTTTCTGATCATTTCTTTTTGCACAAGCGGCACGGCTTCAGTCGGGATTTCCACGCCCAAGTCGCCGCGGGCAACCATTAAGCCGTCTGAAACTGCCAGGATTTCATCAAGATTGTCTACGCCTTCCTGGTTTTCAATCTTAGGGAAAATTTTCACATGCAAGGCGTTATTTTCTTCAAGCAATTGGCGGATTTCCAGGACGTCTGAAGGGCGGCGTACAAAGGATGCGGCGATAAAATCAATGCCTTGTTCGAGCCCGAACAGGATGTCGTTCACGTCTTTTTCTGTAATACCCGGAAGGTTTACAGCAACGCCCGGAATGTTAACACCCTTTTTGTTTTTCAAAACGCCGCGGTTTAACACTTTTGTATGAACTTCTCCGTTTTCTTTGTCAATAGATGTAACTTCAAGTTCAATTAAACCATCATCAAGCAAAATTTTAGAGCCGACATGTACATCATCAATCAGCCCTTCATAAGTGACCGAAAATTTTTCAGTTGTGCCCAGCACTTCTGACATGGAAATGGTTGGGGTCATGCCTTCAACTAATTCAAAACCGCCGTTTTCCATATCATGGGTACGAATTTCAGGGCCCTTTGTATCAAGAAGCAAACCGACCGTTTTATTTTGTTTTGCGGCAGCCTCGCGGATGTTTTTGATTCTTGCAAGGTGTTCTTCATGGCTTCCGTGTGAGAAATTCAAGCGGCACACGTCCATTCCGTTAGCCATTAATCTTTCAAGCATCTCAACACTTTCACTAGCTGGTCCAATTGTACAAACGATTTTCGTCTTTTTCATCGTAATTCCTCCTAATCAGCCTTAAATAGACAATTCCTTTGATAACTGGTACATCAGTTTATTAATTTTATGCGGCAGGCCAAGGATTTCCATAATATCGTGGTCAACAATTTGATTATTTTCGATGCCGACCGCTCTGCCTCCTTTGCCTTCCAGCAACAGTTCAACAGCTCTTGCGCCAAGGCGGCTGGCCAGTACGCGGTCAGTTGCAGTTGGCGAACCGCCGCGCTGGATATGCCCTAATACAGATACACGGGTATCACCCATATGACCGTTTTTCTTCAGTTCCTCTGCAAACTGATTCCCGCTCATCACGCCTTCTGCCACAATAATAATGCTGTGCCGTTTGCCGCGCTCTTTGCCTTGTTGCAGGCGGTCAACAACATCTTTCATATCAAATTTTTCTTCAGGGATGATGATTGATTCGGCACCACCGGCCAGCCCTGACCATAGGGCAATATCCCCGGCATTTCTCCCCATTACTTCAATGATAAAAGTACGTTCGTGAGAAGATGCTGTGTCACGGATTTTATCGATTGCATCCAAAACTGTGTTCAGCGCCGTATCAAACCCGATTGTAAAGTCAGTACCGGCAATATCATTGTCAATCGTTCCCGGAACACCAATGCAATTAAAGCCTTGTTCAGTTAGTTTCTTTGCTCCTTGATAAGAACCGTCACCGCCGATAACAACCAGTGCTTCAATACCGTGGTCAACCAGCTGCTGGATGCCTTTCTTCTGGCCTTCCGGGGTTTTGAATTCTTCGCTTCTTGCGGATTGCAGAACGGTGCCGCCGCGTTGCAAAATATCCCCAACGGTCCTTGCTTCCAGTTTTTCAATATTTCCATGAATTAATCCATTATAACCCTGGTTAATTCCATAAACCTCTAAGCCATGGTAGATCCCTTTGCGGACAATTGCACGCACAGCTGCATTCATGCCTGGTGCATCACCGCCACTCGTTAAAACGCCTATTCGTTTCATGTTTTTCACCTCTGGTTATGTAATCTAAATGGCAGCTGACGGTACCTTATTATATGGATCAGTTATATATTATCGCCAAGTCTGCCTTCGAATATATCTAAAATACCACTTTAAATTCAGGTTCTCAATCAATAATCAAAAAGTAAAAATTTTTAAAATGTGAGTTCTTGAACAATCTGTGTCGAAATATTATGAACACGTTTCCAACCTCATGGCTTTTTCCATTATTCTAAATAAGCGCGCTTTTTTCCATGACGATTTGCTTTTCCCCGTTCACATTTCCCTTAAACCTAAAACGTAAAATTTGGGTCTTTTTTCCATATGCCCGCAAAAGATAAGCAACCGGTGAAGCCATACCGGTTGCCGCTCATATTTTCTCACAGCTGCGGGCGGACAAACTGTTCTGAAGCAGAAAAAACTCCAATTTTACGGTATTTTTCATACCGTTTACCGGTCAATTCCTCAGCGGAAAAAGCCAGTAATTGTTTCAGGGATGCCTCCAGTACAGGCCTCATCAGTTCAGCCTGGGCCGGAATATCTTTATGGGCTCCCCCCCTCACTTCAGGAATCAGTTCATCAATAATCCCGAGCTGTTTTAGTTCCGGTGCAGTCATTTTCATGGTGTCGACTGCCCGTTTCGCTTTGGATGCGTCTTTCCACAACAATGCAGCGGCCGATTCAGGGGAAATGACTGAAAACCATGAATTTTCCAGCACATGGATATGATCGCCGACACCGATCCCGAGTGCGCCGCCGCTTGCGCCTTCTCCGATAATGAAGCAGACGATTGGAACAGATAGCCCGGACATTTCAAAGAGATTGCGTGCAATGGATTCGGCAATGCCGCGCTCTTCTGCGGCTTTACCCGGATAGGCGCCTTTTGTATCGATAAAACTGATAATCGGGCGCTTAAATTTATCAGCCTGTTTCATCAAACGCAGCGCCTTCCGGTAACCTTCAGGATGGGGCATTCCGAAGTTGCGGCGGATATTTTCTTTCGTATCTTTTCCGCGCTGCTGCCCGATAATTGTGACAGGCAAGCCCTTAAACTTGGCAATCCCCCCGACAATTGCCTCATCGTCCCCGTAAACACGGTCCCCGTGCAGCTCAATAAAATCGGTAAAAAGATATTGAATATAGTCCAATGTTGTCGGGCGCTCCGGAAAACGGGCAATTTGGATGCGATCCCACGGCCCCATATTTTCGTAAGTTTCCTGTTCGAGCTTTGCAAGCCTGATTTCCAGTTTTTCAATTTCACTGGACAAATCGACATCCGACTGTTTTGTAAATTCTCTCAGCTCTGCAATTTTCCGTTTTAATTCATTCAACGGTTTTTCAAACTCAAGTTCATTTACCATTGCCATTCACCTGCACCTGCTTGTTGATGAATCCCGAGAATTTTCCCCAATGTTTCCTTTAAATCGCGGCGGTCAACGACAGCATCGAGCTGGCCGTGTTTCAGCAGAAATTCAGCCGTTTGGAAATCTTCGGGGAGTTCTTCGCGGATCGTTTGTTCAATGATACGGCGGCCGGCAAATCCAATCAAAGCCCCCGGTTCCGCCAAATTAAAATCGCCTAAAGATGCAAAACTGGCCGTAACCCCGCCGGTTGTCGGATGGGTCATGACAGAAATCGTCAAACCGCCGTGGCTGCTGAAACGTTCCAGTGCAGCGCTTGTTTTTGCCATCTGCATTAAAGAGTAAATTCCTTCCTGCATTCTTGCGCCGCCTGAAGCGGTAAAAATAATAAATGGTACATGGAGCCGGTTCGCTTCTTCAATGGCACGGGTGATTTTTTCGCCGACGACAGAGCCCATGCTTCCCATCCGGAATTTGGCATCCATGACAGCCAAAATAATGGGCTGTGCAAGCAAATCGCCTTTTCCCGTCAAAACCGCTTCGTTTAAATTGGTCTTTTCCCGGTCCTTTTCCAACTTTTCCAGATAGCCCGGAAATTCAAGCGGGTTTTTCGAAATCAGGTTCCTGTCGAATTCCTCAAAGGTTCCCTCATCAATTAAACTCTCAACCCGTTCATAAGCTGTCATTTGATAATGATAGCCGCAGTTCAAGCACACTTTTGAATTTTTTTGCAGTTCTTTTGTATACATAATTTTACCGCATTGCGGGCATTTGGACATGATTCCTTCAGGGACATCCTGCCTTGTTTTGTCCGAAGGGATAGTCGCATACTTTCTCTTTTTCGGTTTTGAAAAAAAATCTTTCAGCAAAGATTACCCCTCCTTTTTATGGCTTTAAACGTAAAAGCAAGACCTTGCTGCATGCCTGCCTGGATATAGTGGAACTTCCATCAGCAGGGTGCCCATCCCCCGCTGATAAGAAGAGGGACAAAGGCTAAGATCTCATTTTTATGGTTTTTTTACGAATGTCTTCGGGATCTACCTGAATGCGTGCAACACCTGTTTCCATTGCAGCTTTTGCAACAGCTGCCGCAACAGCAGGCGCAACCCGGGGGTCAAACGGGCGCGGGATCACATAATCCGCATTCAATTCATGATCTCCGATTAATCCGGCAATGGCATGGACCGCAGCCTGTTTCATTTTTTCATTAATATGCGTGGCCCGGACATCAAGCGCACCTCTGAAAATGCCGGGAAATGCCAATACGTTGTTTACCTGGTTCGGAAAATCAGAGCGTCCCGTCCCGATCACTTTTGCGCCGGCTGCCTTTGCTTCATCCGGCATAATCTCAGGGTTCGGGTTGGCCATGGCAAAAATAATCGGATCATGGCTCATGGATTCTACCATCGCTTTCGTCAGCGCACCTTCAACAGAAACGCCGATAAAAACGTCCGCATCTTTAATGACATCCGCCAATGCACCTGCTTTTTTATCCCGGTTTGTGTATTTGGCGACTTCCGATTTGACTATGTTCATGCCATACGGCCGGTCTTCGTATATCGCGCCTTTTGAATCGCACATGATGATATCCCGCACGCCAAAATGGTAAAGCAGTTTAATAATGGCCATACCGGCGGCACCTGCTCCACTTGCCACGACTTTAATTTCTGACATCTTTTTCCCGGCAATTTTCAAAGCATTTACTAAGCCGGCAACTGTCACAATTGCCGTTCCGTGCTGGTCATCATGGAAAACAGGAATATTCATCTCTTTTTTCAGCTTCTCTTCAATGACAAAACAATTCGGCGCTGCGATATCCTCTAAATTGACGCCGCCGAAAGTTGGCTCAAAACGCTTAACGGTTTCAACAATTTCATCTACATCCGTGGTATTCAGGCAAATAGGGAATGCATCCACACCGGCAAAACTTTTGAAAAGGATCGCTTTCCCCTCCATAACCGGGAGTGCGGCTTCAGGTCCGATATTTCCGAGCCCCAGCACAGCTGTCCCATCCGTTACCACTGCAACCATATTGCCCTTCATGGTATATTCATACACCGACTCCGGTTTGTCGTAAATCATCTTACAAGGCTCGGCGACACCGGGCGAATAGGCCAGACTTAAGTCATGCGCATTTTTGACGGTTACTTTTGATTTAGATTCCAATTTTCCTTTGTGTACGCGGTGCATATGTAATGCTTCTTCACGCAAAGACATGAACCTCACTCCCATTTCTAACAGCGCCCTTTTTCGCGCCTGTGCTTTTCAATTTTATAATTGATCACTTAACTTAGAATGGTGTCCGCAACAGGGAAATACGCCCTGTGCGCTCTGGGTGTCTTTTGCTTTTTGAATGTCTAATTAACAATATAACATATTTGTCCGGCTGGGAAAAACTATTTTAAAATGACAGCGTCCCCGCCCAGAAGAACTTTCAGCTTCCTTAAACAGGTTTCATTTGGATCAACCCAGTCTTTTTCGGACAGTTGGAAGGTTTTATGTTCGCCTTCATAGTAAAGGACAACAGGAACCCGGCCGCTGAAATCGTTCAATGTCCGTTTCACTTCCAAAAGCAAGTCCTTTCGGTGCGGGCGTGCCGGTATTTTTAAAAACAAAGTCCCGGCAGGATCCGATGCCGGCTGATAGTCATCCGCGGTGCCCATATGCTGCACAATCATTTGGATTTTTCCGTTTCTGTTTTCAATCTTTCCCTTTACGATCACCACGCGGTCTTTCTGGCATAGCGGACTATATTTTTTAAATACATCAGGAAAAACTACACCTTCCAAATCGCCTGTTTCATCGCTTAGCTGTACAAAAGCCATCTGGTCCCCTTTTTTGGTTCGAATCGTTTTGGCATCCGTAATATAAGCGCCGCATAAAACCTTCCCCATTCCCGGCTGGAGCCGGGAAATCGGCATGACATCGGCCTGATTCCAGGCCTGCCGGTATGAACCGGCGGGGTGCCCGGATAAATATAAGCCCAGGAACTGCTTTTCATACAACAATTTATCCATCAGAGAGATCGGCTCGGTTTCTACATAATTGGGCTCAATCTGGAACGATTCCTCATCCAGAAATAAATCTCCCTGGCCTTCCTGCGGCTTCATAATTTCCGCGTGCTCAAGCGCGATATCAATGCTGGCCAGCAGCGTCGCCCGGTCTTTCCCAAACTCATCCAGGGCACCGGCAAATGTGAAAGCTTCCAAAATCTTGCGGTTCAAACCCTGAACACGCAGAACGAGATCGAACAAGCTGGTAAACGGCCGGGATTTGCGGACACGCAATAATTCTTTGATTGATGCAAACCCAATGCCTTTGATGGCGGCCAGACTGTAGCGGATCGCCCCTTTCTCGACGGAAAACGGATAATAGCTGTGCTGGACGGATGGCGGCAGAATTTTGATCCCCATCTGCTGCGCTTCACGGATGTACTGGGCGATTTTATCCTCATTGCCGATCACGGATGTCAGCAGGCTTGCCATGAAATAAAGCGGATAATGGGCTTTTAAATACCCGAGCTGGCAGGCAATCATACTATATGCTACGGCATGGCTGCGGTTAAACCCGTAATTGGCAAAGCGGACGATTAAATCATAAATATGATTCGCCGTTTTTTCTTCATATCCTTTTTTTTGTGCGCCATTTATAAAATGTTGGCGTTCTTCATCCAAAACAGATTTTTTCTTTTTGCTGACGGCCCTTCTCAGCAGGTCTGCTTCGCCAAGCGAAAAGCCGGCCATTTGTGAAGCAATCTGCATGATTTGTTCCTGATAAACAATCACGCCGTATGTTTTTTCAAGAATCGGCTTCAAATCTTCATGCGGATAAACGACCGGTTGTTTTCCATGTTTCCGTTCAATATAAAGCGGGATATTGTCCATCGGGCCCGGCCTGTACAGGGCATTCACCGCTACAATATCTTCCAGCTCCGTCGGTTTCAGCCGCTGCAGTACTTTCCGCATGCCGTCAGACTCAAGCTGGAAAACACCGGTTGTACTGCCCTTACTCAGCAATTTAAAAGTTTTGGCATCATCCAGCGGAATTTCCTGCAAACGGATTTTCTTGCCCGTTCCTTTTTCGATGCTTATTAGGATATGTTCTAAAATCGTTAAGTTTCGCAAGCCGAGAAAATCCATCTTTAAAAGCCCGATTTCTTCCAAATGGTTCATCGGATACTGGGTCAGGTAAACGCCGTCATGACCTGTTTGTATCGGAATCAGATCGGCAAGCGGTTCGCCGCTGATCACAACCCCGGCAGCATGTGTGGAGGCGTGGCGCGGCAGCCCTTCCAACAGCAGCGCCGTTTCAAAAATTGTTTTGTTGCGCCCGGATTCATGGACAAACCCGCGTAAAGCTGCAGAGGTTTCGTACGCTTTTTGCAAGGTAATGCCAAGCTGCGAAGGAACTGATCTTGACAATTGCTCGAGCTCTTTTGTACTGAAACCTGAAATTCTGGCAATATCACGTAATGCGGCCTTCGCAGCAAATGTACCAAATGTAATGATCTGTGCGACATGGCGGTCCCCATATTTCCGGGCAACGTACTGGATCATTTCATCCCTGCGGTGGTCCGGAAAATCGGAATCAATGTCCGGCATTGTAATTCTTTCCGGATTTAAAAACCGTTCAAACAATAGGCCGTGCACAAGCGGATCAACTTCAGTAATTCCCAGTACATATGCGACGAGCGATCCTGCCGCCGACCCGCGCCCCGGCCCGGTCAGTATTCCGTGTTCCCTTGCGTATTTCATAAAATCCCAGACAATCAGAAAATAATCGCTGAACTGCATTTCTTTAATGATGCCCAGTTCATATTGAAGCCGTTCATTATATTGGCGCGGCGCCTGCGGAACACGGTTTTCCAAGCCTTTATGGCATAAAGATTCCAGCATCTCATCTGCAGACTGCCCGTTTTCTACCGGAAATTTTGGAAGCAGCCGGCGGTTCATTTCAATTTCAACATTGCAGCTGGCGGCAATCCTTTCCGTATTTTTTACAGCTTCCGGATGATCAGCGAAAAGCTGTTCCATTTCTTCCTGTGCCTTAAAATAATACTCATTGCTTAAAAACCGCGGGCGGGATTCATCATCCAGCTTCACCCCCGCCTTTATGGCAAGCAGGCACTCATGTGCAAACGCATCTTCCTGTTTTAAATATTGGACATGGTTCGCGGCAACCAAAGGCACATCCAGTTTATCAGACAACTGAATGATTTTTTGGGCAATCGATTGTTCTTTTTCAGTTTGGTGGTTTTGTAAAGACAAATAGAAAGAATCTTTTTCAAAAATTTCTTTGAAAAGCGCGGCGATTTCTTCTGCCTTGCCGGTATCCCCCTGCATGAGCGCCTGTTCAACTTCCCCCTCAAGCCCGGGGGTAAAAGCGAACAGGCCTTTGCTGTATGCGCGCAGCCATTTCATGAAAATGCCCGGGTTTGGCCGGGTCTGGACCGCGCTGGAGATTTTCAGAAGGTTATGGTACCCTTCCCTGTTTTTTGAAAGCAATACGAGAGGATAGGCTTTTTCCGGTTCAAATTCACTTACGGCATCCACGGTTAAGCCGATGATCGGTTTGATGCCGTTCTGCCTGCATGTTTTATAAAAGGAAATGGCTCCGTACATCACATTCCGGTCTGTGATCGCCAGTGTGTCATAATGAAGCGTTTTGGCATATTCCACCCACTTTGGGATCGAAATGGTGCTGGCCAGCAGGCTGTAGGCTGTAGACACTTGCAAATGAACAAAGCCCATAGATTTTCACCGCCTTTATAGGATCATGATTTTCCCGGTCAGCTCCCCGGGCTGGCGAACTTTGTACATGCTTCTTATTATACATGTTTTCTTACACTGCGAAAAAGAAAATACGTTCGATTTCATAAGGGAGGATATTGTCCCATATATTTAAACATATCCGATAATGGCTGGAGATGGTAAGGTTGAATGAGGGGTTTTTTCCTGCATTTTTTAATAGTTATTTTATCGCATTCGGCGTTATGATCGGGGGAACATTGATCGGCGGGCTGGCATCATTCATTACCGGGGAGCCGCTTTTGACGGAAATCTCCAGAATTGCCAGGGGTCTCAGAATTTGGGCAATCATTGCTGCAATCGGAGGAACTTTCGATACCGTCTATAGTTTTGAAAAAGGATTTTTGGAAAGTGAAACAATGGCGCTTTTCAAACAGTTATTATTGATACTGTCTGCAATGGGCGGTGCGAAAACCGCCGCGCTCATTATTTCATGGATTACACAGGAGAATGTCCTATGAGAATCCCCCCGCTTTACCGGAAACCAAGCTGGCAGCGGTTTTTGGCCGGCGCAGTTGTTGGCGGGTGCATCAGCTGGCTGATTTTTCTTTTTATGTTTGGAACGATGCAGGAAAGGCAGGCCAAACTTTTGGAAAAACAGGAAAAAGCCATCCAGGATTTGCAGCGCGAAAAAGCAATCTGGCAGGAAGATTATAAAAAACTGAACCGCAAAAACGAAAAACTGCTGACGATTCAAAAAATTAATGTTGAAATCAGTAACTATGAAAAATATGATATTCAGGATTCACAGAGCATTTTTGAAGCCGAGGAAGAAATCAAGCATGACCTCAGCCCGCTGATCGCAAAAAATTTAAAAACTGCCTATTTAAATAAAGACTTAATTGTCCGGATGCTGGAAAAAGAAAACATAAAAATCAACCACCGGCGTTATACCTTCAAAGTCCAGGACATCCTGTTCTACTCCACCATCCATATTCATCTCTCCCTGAAACTTGCGGATTAGCAAACAAGCGGATGGCGCTTGACCGGCAGCAGCGCCCTCCGCTTGTTCAATGATTTGCGCATACGTGAATCAAGTCCCGCTTTACAGCTTCTACTATATCCCATGAATATACCGTAGCCCCGGCTGCAAGCGGGTGGCCGCCGCCGTTATACTTGCGGGCAATCTCATTGATAACTGGCCCTTTAGAACGGAAACGGAGCCTGATCTGGTCCGTTTCTTCAATAAAGAAGCACCAGGCAACCAGGCCTTTAATATCCCCCAATGTGCTGACAAGCTGGGATGCATCATGCGGAGAGACGCCATATTGTGCGATCAGCTCCCTTTTTAAGACCACAACGGCCGCACCGCTGCTATCGATCTCCAGGTTTTGGTAAATATATCCTTGCAGTTTCACGACATTTGGTTCCACTTCATATAAGTGATGATAGAGTTCCGTGCGGTCGAAGGCATAATGGATCAATTCCCCGGCATACTCAAATGTTTTCCTGCTGGTACTCGGATAAAGAAAACGCCCTGTGTCCCCCACGATGCCGGCATATAACAGACGTGCGGCTTCATCTGTCATGCAAAGTCCCTTATCTTTTCCAAATAAGTAAAACGCATAAACCATTTCGCTGACCGATGACGCCGTTTCATCGACCCACTGAAGATCACCGTAAGCGTCATGGTTCGGATGATGATCGATTTTGATCAGCTTGCTGCCAAGCTGGAAGCGTTGATCGCTAACACGCTCGCGGTTGGCCGTATCACAAACAATCACCAGTGCATTCCGGTACGTTTCATCCGCGATTGTATCCATATCGTTCAAAAACGCGAGACTCGGTTCGGTTTCCCCGACAGTAAAGATGCTTTTTTCGGGGAAAGACGCTTTTAATATTTCGGCAAGCCCGCCCTGTGACCCGTAAGCATCCGGATCGGGACGCACATGGCGGTGAATCACAATCGTCTCAAATTGTTGTATCGTATCCAGAATTTCCGCTTTCATAAGCACCCTCTTTTCCTGCCCGTTTTTATCATCATTGCATCCCGCATCACGCAGCCTGGATCACATGGGCTGCTATCTCTCGATCACTTGGGACATGAGCAGGGCTTTGCCGACGAGGTTGCCCTGGTTAAAGACTTCGACGTCGATTTTGGCAAATTTTCTTCCGGAGTCGAGAATTCTTGGGACGACCTGAATGATGCTTTCTAATTGAACGGGTTTAATAAAATAAATTGTAATGCTTTCTATAATCATATCGCCTTTTTTTTGCGCGCGCAGATAACGGTTGGCCACTTCATAAACCAAAGTGGTGAATACCCCGTACGAAATCGTGCCCAATGGGTTGGTCATTTGCGGTGTGACTTCAAACTGGTAATCTTCTTCATCAGGAGATTTTGCAGACGTTGCTTCAAGCTGCGTTGTAATAATATTGTCGATCGTTTCCCCAACTTGCGGCTGCCTTTGGGTCATCTGCAATTCTTTTAAAACGTCCTGGCGGCTGACAATTCCCTTTAGCCGGTTAAAATCATCGACAACAGGCAGAATTTCAATTCCTTCCCAAATCATCATGTGGGCAACAGAGGTTACGCTCGTTTTTTCGCCGACTGTAATCGGGTTTTTGGTCATGATTTTATCGATGCCCAGGTTGTTGTTATTTTCCATAATATCTTTTGATGTAATCATACCGACGACTTTCATGTTCCGGTCGACAACCGGAAAGCGGGAATGTTCTGTTTCCTTTTTCTTTTGATACCAATCCTGGACGGTATCTGTCGTAAATAAATAAGCCGTATCATGGACGGATGTCAGTATATCTTCCACGAGGATAATTTCTTTTTTAATCAGCTGGTCATAAACGGCACGGTTAATCATCGTTGCGACTGTAAATGTATCGTAGCTGGTGGAAATCACGGGCAAATCTTTCTCATCAGCGATTTTTTTTACGTACTCTTCCGTATCAAATCCCCCTGTAATCAATACAGCAGCACCTGAATTCAGTGCGAGCTCATGGGCATCGACACGGTTTCCGACAATGAGCAGGCTGCCCGCTTCCGTATATTTGGACATGGCTTCAAGCTTCATGGCGCCGATTACGAATTTCGTCAGCGTTTTATGCAGCCCTGATCTTCCGCCGAGCACCTGCCCGTCAATGATATTCACCACTTCCGAAAAAGTAAGCTTTTCAATATTCTCTTTTTTCTTCTGCTCAATCCGGATCGTGCCCACTCTTTCGATCGTGCTGACATAGCCTTTGTTTTCGGCATCTTTAATCGCGCGGTAAGCAGTTCCTTCGCTGACATTTAAAGCTTTGGCAATTTGCCGGACCGATATTTTTTCCCCAATCGGCAGCTGGTTAATGTATTGCAGGATTTGTTCATGCTTGGTCGCCAAACATCCCACCTTCTTTCCATAAAATTGCTTTTACGATATGTATGTACGGCCGGTTCCTTTTTTCGTGCGAATAGGAGCCAGGCGAAAGCGCATATATTTCTATTATAGATGGAAAACGGGCAGAATGGCAACGCGGCTCATTTTGCCCGCCCGAACCAAAATCCGGGAATGCCTTAAAAAACGGTTCCGGGGGCGTATTTGTCTATTCAACAAAGCCCCCTTTACGATTACAGTTCGATCGCATCGCCGGGTTTCATAATTTTACCATTCACACCATCGAGTGCATCAATGAATTTCTGCGGGTCCTGCTGTATCAGCGGAAATGTATTGTAGTGGATCGGCACAACCGTTTTCGCCTGCAGGAATTTTGCCGCAACGGCTGCATCTTCCGGCCCCATTGTGAAGTTATCGCCAATTGGCAGAAAAGCGAGGTCAATCGGGTGGCGTTCACCGATTAATTTCATATCGGAAAACAGCCCCGTATCGCCGGCATGGTAGATCGTTTTGCCTTCCGCCATCAAAAGCACCCCGGCCGGCATGCCAAGATACGTAATTTCCTGCTGGTTTTCGTCCACTATTGCGGACCCGTGAAAAGCCTGCGTTAATTTAACCCGGCCAAAATCAAATTGGCAGGAGCCTCCAATATGGAGCGGGTGTGTTTTTAATCCCTGCCAGTTTAAATAATGGGCAACTTCATTATTGGCAATGACAAGCGCATTCTTTTTTTTCGCCAATGCTTCCGTGTCCCCAATATGGTCACTGTGCCCGTGCGTTAAAATAATGACATCAGGGTGTTCGTCTTGCACTTTCAAATCTGTTTGCCCGTTTCCGGTAATAAACGGGTCAAATAAAATCGTCTTGCCATTCGTTTCCACCTTCACGATTGAATGGCCATGAAAAGAAACTTTCATTTTTCTCCACTCCTTTTTTTGTTAATAGGTTCCCTACCATTATATTCTTTTTTGGAAGGATAAATCCTGCTTCAAGCCTCGGAGTATAGAATCCGGTTCCTTTTTTTGGTATGCTGGTAGTAGTTTGATTTAGGAGATGAAAACATGAACCAGCGTTTGAACCAGATGACGGCTTGGCTGAAAAGCGAACATATTGATGCCGCCTTCATCACTTCCACCGATAACGTATTTTATTTAAGCGGCTTCCGAAGCGACCCCCATGAGCGTCTGCTCGGTATTGCCATTTTCCAGGAGAAAGAGCCATTTCTCGTATGCCCGGCCATGGAAAAGCATGATGCTAAAAATGCCGGCTGGGAATATGAGATTCTTGGTATCACGGACACCGATAACCCTTGGGATTTGTTAGAAAAGAAAGTACGCGGGCGCATCGGCAACGTACATACTTGGGCAATTGAAAAAGAACACCTGAATGTGGAACGCTACGAAGCGCTGTCACAGCGTTTCAGCGGTGCGAAATTTGTCGCTGCTGAAGAAAAACTGCACACCCTCCGCCTCATTAAAGACAAAAAAGAACGGGATATCTTAAGGGAAGCCGCGGCATTTGCCGATCTTGCGGTTGAAACGGGCGTCCGCGAAATCCAGGAAGGCAGGACAGAACTGGAAATCGTGGCAGCCATAGAACATGCCATGAAGCAAAAAGGCATTTCCGAAATGAGCTTTGCGACAACCGTGCTGGCCGGGGCTAAGGCGGCCTCTCCGCATGGCACACCCGGGCTTGATAAAATTGAAAAACGCTCCCTTGTCCTTTTTGATCTTGGCGTTGTCCACCAGGGCTACTGCTCCGATATTACACGCACGGTTGCTTTTGGTGACTTAGATGAGGAACAAATCCGTATCTATGAGACGGTTCTGCAGGCGGAAGAAACTGCTGTAAAAGCCGTAAAACCCGGCGTCCGGGCCAAAGATCTTGACCGGATAGCCCGTGATGTCATAACAAAAGCCGGCTATGGCGAATACTTTACGCACCGCCTCGGGCACGGGCTTGGCATCAGTATCCATGAATATCCGTCGATGACAAATACAAATGAGCTTATCCTGCAGGAAGGCATGGTCTTTACGATCGAACCGGGCATTTATGTGCCGGGGGTTGCCGGCGTCCGGATTGAAGATGATGTCTATGTGACAAAAGATGGTGTTGAAGTATTGACAAAATATCCAAAAGCATTGCAGCATGTATAAGATATGAGCAAAAAAGCGCACGGGCAGGTTCCGTGCGCTTTTTTGCTCAGCTAAACAGGATCATAAAACAGATTGATGCTTGAACAGGTTTTGCACCTCTGTATAAGGGAGATTGAGAGATTCGGCTACCCCTTTATACGTGAGGTTTCCTTCCAGCGTATTGATGCCCTTCAGGAGCGCCCCATTTTCAAGCGCGGCTGCTTGATAGCCTTTATTGGCAATTTCCAATGCATACGGGACAGTAACATTCGTCAGTGCAATGGTTGACGTCCTGGCAACAGCACCCGGTATATTGGCGACTGCATAATGGACGACATCATGCTTGATATAGACGGGATCATCATGCGTCGTTGCATGGTCAGTTGTTTCGAAAATACCGCCCTGGTCAATGGCGATGTCAACCACGACAGAACCGGGCTGCATCGCTTTTATCATTTCTTCTGTAACAAGCCTTGGCGTTTTGGCGCCCGGAATTAGGACGGCCCCGATTACAAGGTCGGCTTCTTTTACAGCCTCCGCAATATTGTAAGGATTGGAGATTAAGGTGGTGATGCGATTGCCGAAAATATCATCCAGCTGGCGCAGCCGGTCCGGATTCAATTCTACAACGGTTACGTCCGCCCCTAATCCTGCCGCTACTTTAGCGGCATTTGTGCCGGCAACCCCGCCGCCGATGATGGTGATTTTACCGCGTCTTACACCCGGAACCCCGGAAAGCAGGATGCCCTTCCCGCCGTTGTTTTTTTCCAGAAACTGTGCACCGATCTGCGGCGCCATTCTCCCGGCCACCTCGCTCATCGGCGTTAATAATGGCAAAGAGCGGTTTGCAAGCTGTACTGTTTCATAGGCAATGCCTGTAACGCCCTTTTTCAGCAGCTCCTGCGTAAGTTCCGGCGCTGCAGCCAGATGAAGATATGTAAATAAAATAAGCCCTTCCCTGAAATACTGGTATTCACTTTCAACAGGTTCTTTTACTTTCATGACCATTTCATAGGACCATGCCTCTTCAGCAGTCCCAACGATATGAGCACCGGCGCTCACATATTCGGCATCCGTAAATCCGGACGCAAGCCCTGCGTTTGTCTCAATAAAAACTTCATGGCCCGCTTTCGTTAAGGAGACCACACCGGCCGGGGTCATCGCGACACGGCTTTCATTGTTTTTAATTTCTTTCGGCACGCCAATATTCACGAAAATTCCTCCTGTCAATTTAGTGATGTCTGATGGCAACGTAACTTGTTAAGCTTTCCCCTTGCACTTTGAATCACATTATTGTAAGATAATATAACAAAGTTCTAGGAATATTCTTAACATCTATATTTTAGCAAATATTTAATGGATTTCCCATTGTTTTTTCAAAAAAATATTTTTCTCTTTCTTTATTTTCACACACAAATCTTGAAAAATTTAGTAAAATAGAGTTGGGTAAGATATGCAGTAAATATGGGAGATGAACAAAGATGGGATTAAGATATCATAATATCCTGATTGCAGTCGACGGTTCTAAAGAAGCTGATTGGGCATTTTTGAAAGCGATTGAAATTGCAAAACGGAACAACGCGGAATTATCTGTCGTCCATGTCGTGGATAACCGTTCGCTTGCGACGCTGACGCCAATTGATTCGACGCTTTACGACCAGAATCAAAAATTCGGGGATGAACTGCTGAGCAACTACAAAGACCGTGCTGAAAAAAACGGGGTGAAAGTCCAAACCATCATTCAACAAGGCTCTCCAAAAATTGCGATCACCAAAAATATTGCGCCCCGCATCAAAGCAGATTTGATTATTTGCGGTGCAACCGGTTTAAATGCTGTCGAACGCCTCTTAATCGGGAGCGTCTCCGAACATATTGTCCGTTCTTCTCCTTGTGACGTGCTGGTCATACGGACGCCAAAAGACGCAGAAGAAGAAAATTAAGACGCAAAAAGCCAGTCCGGGCAGGGCTGGTTTTTTTGTACTTGCACAAGGGGAAGTTTTTTAAACGCCCGATGATGAGCTTTCAATATATATATGGTTTTGATAAAAAAAGCAGCCAACCGATTCAAAACAAGTTGCTGCTGTGTTTGTTGCTGAATGACAGATTAATGTTGCTTGCATAGCGATGATAAGCGGACGACATCGCGTGCAATCATAAGTTCTTCATTCGTTGGGATAACCAGTACTTTTACCGGTGAATGCGGATAATTGACAAACGCTTCTGTCCCGCGGATCTGATTTAAGGTCGGGTCCCAGTAAATCCCCATGAATTCAAGGCCGGTCAAAATTCTTGCGCGAATGGAATCGCTGTTTTCCCCAATGCCGGCTGTGAAAATAATCGCGTCCACACCTGCCATTTTGGCGGCATAAGATCCGATATATTTGTGGATCTTGCTGGCGAAAACTTCCAGTGCCAATTCTGCACGCGCGTTATGTTCCAGTTCGGATGCGACCTGGATATCGCGCAAATCACTGGATATCCCCGAGATTCCCAGTAATCCGGAATCCTTATTCAGCACTTCCAATACTTCCTCCGCTGTTTTCCCTGTTTTTTCCATGATATACGGGATTAAAGCAGGATCGATGTTTCCGGAACGAGTCCCCATCGTTAAACCGGCCAGCGGCGTAAAGCCCATCGATGTGTCGATCGATTTTCCTCCCTCAATTGCCGCAATACTTGCCCCGCTCCCAAGGTGGCAGGAGATCAGCCGCAGCTGTTCAAGCGGCCTTCCGAGCATATCTGCCGCACGCATCGCCACATATTTGTGCGATGTTCCGTGGAACCCGTATTTACGAATGCGGTATTTTTCATAATATTCGTACGGAAGACTATATAAAAACGAACTGGGCGGCATCGTTTGATGGAAAGCGGTATCAAAGACCGCAACCTGAATGATATTGGGCAGCACTGTGCGGAATGCTTTGATCCCCGTTGCATTCGCCCGGTTATGGAGCGGCGCCAGCTCAGCTAAATCTTCTATTTGCCCGAGCACATGATCATCAATCACAACCGAATCGCTAAAAATTTCACCGCCGTGCACGACACGGTGCCCGACACCCTCAATTTCATTTAAAGACTGTATGATGCCTTTTTCAGTTAACTTTTTTAATAAAAATTGAACGGCAATTTCATGATTGGGTATATCAGTGATTTCTTTTATTCTTTCCCCGTTTACTGAAATTGAAAATAGCGCATCTTTTAAACCGATTCTTTCAATAAGGCCTTTCGTAATAACGCTTTCATTTGGCATATCGAACAATTGGAACTTTAAAGAAGAGCTCCCCGCATTAATTGCCATTACTTTAGCCATTACACGTCATCCCTTCAATAGAACATTAGATGAAAAATTCCATGCTGTCTATTAATTTAGTACAATACCTTTTCAATTTCTCATTTAACCATTCTATCCGGCTTTTTGCAACCATTTTTTTAATTTGAGTGCGTTTTCCAGGCAAAGTCCCACTATTCAGATTGTTTTTTACAGAAATTTTATATTTTTGTAAAATGTTACGATTTTATGAAGTTTCCCCTTTGTTAATACCATTTACAGATTGAAATGCAAATCCGGCTGCAACAGGCGCCTTTAAAAAAGGCTCCCAGCCGGATTTGGGATGAACCGAATCTTTCCGGTTTCTATTCGTTGCGGTCCGTTTCAATATTCTCCCTGCACCAGGCATCTATTTTCAGCATGACGCTTTGAACGGCCTGTTGGTTGGACAACGATGGCAGCGAGGCCAGCAAAACTTGTTCCGGCGCTTGGATGCCTTCTGATTTTTTCTGAAGGACTAAGATGCTTTTTGCAGATTGCTCGTTTTTAAACAACGTAAGCGGCAATTGCAGAATCGCCTGGATAATCGCTTCTTCTTTTAAAAATTGATGAAGCTTGGGCGCTTCCTTCGATTCAAACAGATGATTCGGGATCAGGAAGAAAAGATAGCCGCCCGGCCTCGTGTACCTTAGGCTTTGTTCTATAAACAAATGATGGGCATATGAATGTCCCTCATCCGCCTTCAGTTGGTATGCCTTTGCGCCGGCATCATTCGGATAATAGCCGACGGGCAAATCACAAACCACGATGTCAACGGGGTCAATAAATAAGCGGGTAAGTGAATCCTGTGTAAACAGCTCAATGTCGTGGCAGAGCAGGTTCGCACCGGTGTATGCGAGCCGGATCAGGATATCATCAACATCTGCGCCGTATGCCGTGATCTCTTTTTCATCCAGCTGGTTTAAAATGGTTGTCAGCAGATTTCCGGTGCCGACCGCAGGATCTAAGATAGATAAAGCCCGGCGTCCTGAGGTAAATTTGGCAATAAAGTAGCCCATAAACAGCCCGATCGTATCCGGCGTCATCTGGTGGTTGGCCTGGACGTTTTCTTTCATCCCTTTTAAAATCGCAAGCTGATAGGCTTTGCGGATTTCTTCGCGGCTATATTTGTCCAGGTCTACTTTTCCAGAGAGCTGATCAAGCTGTTTTTCATCCGGTTCGCTGATTCCGTTTTGAACCACCCGGCTGTTGAATAAGTTTTCACCGGCCATCGCAACGGCTTCCAGGTATGTAACGGAAAGGCTCTTTTGTAAAATTTGTGCTGATTCATTAAAATACGTATAAAGTGACGCAATAGGAGATTCGCTCATCCATTCTCCTCCTCATTTCTTTTGATCCATATAAAATCCCCGACAGGGTATCGGGGATCCTTGTTTAACGTGCTTTTTTTGCTGCTTCCAGTGCTTTTTCATAGTCGGGGTGGTTTGTGCCCTCACTTACGTATTCAACGTATGTAACGGTGCCGCTTGAGTCAAGGACAAAAACGGAACGGGCAAGCAGGCGCAATTCTTTCATTACGGCCCCGTAAGCTTTTCCGAATGATAAGTCGCGGTGGTCGGAAAGAACTTGTACATGTTCCAGTCCGGATGCAGTACACCATCTTTTTTGCGCGAAAGGCAGGTCGCACGAAATCGTTAATACTTTTACTTCTTTACCCAATTTTGCCGCCTCTTCATTAAATCGGCGGGTCTGCGCATCACATACGCTTGTATCAATTGAAGGAACGGCACTGATGATCCGCACGCTTCCTTTTGTATCATCCAGTGTGACCTCTGAAAGATCATTATCCAGTACAGTAAATTGCGGCGCTTTATCGCCAACCTTTACTTCGTTTCCTAACAGTGTGACCGGATTTCCTTTAAATGTAACTGAAGCCATAAAAAATCCCTCCCAAATGTTTATAATCTGTTTTCTGCTTATCGCAACAGAAAACAGACAGATCTCCTCTATTCATCATACTGGACTCCGTACAAAATATCCAATTAAAAACTCGCCGCAATGGCGAGTTTTTAAAAATCAAAATCCTGCTTTTGCTGGTTCGCCGGCTGGGATTGCGCGTTTTGGCCACCTGATTTCCCGCCGCTTTGTTTGAGCATGCCCTGGATTTTTTCCACGACACCGGGTGCGACATCCAGTATTTTTTCGATCAGATGTGTATTTTGGTCAAGATGGAGCATTTTAATGCCTTTTGGACTGACAACTAAAAAAGCAATCGGGGTAATCGACACGCCCCCGCCGCTGCCGCCGCCAAAAGGAAGATTGGCTGATTGCGAATCGCTGCCGCCGGAACCGCCTTTTGCATTAAACTGGCTGCCGCCTGCCGCAAAACCAAATCCGACTTTGGATACGGTCAAAATGACGCTTCCATCCGGGGTTTCAACGGGGTCACCGATGATCGTATTCACATCAATCATTTCTTTTAAGTTTTCCATTGCTGCTGTCATGAGGCCTTCAATCGGATGTGAACCCATTTTTGTTTCCTCCTATAATCGTCTTTACGGCGCGGGAACAACTAGGCTTGCTGATCGGAAATCGGCTCCGGATCAATGGAAACTTTGCCGCCCCGCCAATATTTAAGGATTTTAAATCCAGTCAGGATAGCTTTCCCGATTTGAAATTTAAACATGCATGTTAAATGCGTTTGTGAAAACGGCTTTTGGAAAACCGGCGTAACCGAAATCAGCGGTTCTTCTCCAACCCGCAGACAGCTTGTAATCAAGTTTAAGATTCCGCCCTTTGCCGCCCATATGCCGCCTGCAGCAATGCCGGTCCAGGCTGCATCATGCATCCCGATTACCGTATGCCATTCAAACTTTTTCAAGAGGATGCTGTTGATAAATTTTCCTGTGATGGTTTTCAAGCCAACCACATGTTCAACCACTTTTTTAATATCCTTTACGCGCTGTTCCACCACATCCGCTGTAATTTTTCTTTCATCCCTATCATTTTTCGTTACATGCATGAATTCGATTCCCGGTTTTTCCGTTTCGGCTTTGATAGCCGGAATCCGGACAGTATGCTTGATGATGCGCCATAAACGGATCTGAATGGTAAGCCTGTCATCATCCTGCTGGTGTACATATTCCAATACCACGACGAGTGAAGAAAAATAAAGCAGCAGAATGATTGCTGTGATGCTCGCTAAAATGAAAACAAACCATATCATGTCTATCATCAGCCTTTCAGCTACCCATTATCGCCAACAGGCAAAAAAATAAACCTGCTTACGAAGCAGGTTCGGGATTCGGATTCGTATAAACCGGCTGCTGCGGGCGTTCAATAATCACCGCAGTGTCGGCAAACAGGTCATGTATGCCTTGTTTTTTTGGTGTGAAAGCAACCACGATATATAAAAGCATGAGTGTTGCTGAGAGATAGCGCCCGATCCATTCCCGGAATAAAATGGTACTCCATGTCAGCTGCCGGCCCGGGTGAACAGGTACAACCTTCAGCCCGAACACCATTTTCCCCAGCGTCTGACTGAAATATTTCGTCATCAGAATGAAATACAGGTAAAAAACAGCAGCTGATAAAATTGAAATCGGGGAAAACATGCTGTCATCCGCCAAAGACAGCTTTAACAGCCGGAAAACAGGATGCAGAATCAGCCAGTTCACACTCTGAATAATGAGCAGGTCAAGCAGATACGCCCAAAAACGCATCCAAAACCCGGCAAAAGGATATGCCGCCAAATGCGATGTACGATTTTCCTTTAAATTGGTTTCCGCCGGGCCAAGGCCTGTTCCCGCATCCGGAAACGCCGGCCGTTGTCCGCGATTATCATTCGGATTCACTATTGCTTCCCCCTATTCTTCCCCTGCATACAGATACATCAGGCGCGGCGCGTTGGATTGTGCCAGTAACTGCAGCAGTCCGGTTGCTTCCGCTTCTTTCCCCATTGCTTTTTGCACAGATGCCGCAAGCAGTGATTCCAATCCACCGCCGGATTCGTACTCCACGACTTTTGCATGCTTGATATGAAGATCCTTTTTCATTTGCCCGATCACATGATCCAGATAACCATAATGGTCAATCAGATGCAGTTGTAGTGCCTGCCGCCCATCATAGACGCGTCCGTCCGCTATTTTGCGCACTTCACTTTCCGGTATGCCGCGCCCTTTCGAAATGACATTGACAAAGCCTTCATAAGAGTGGTTGACCATTTTCTGGAGCATGTCTTTTTCGCTCTTTGTCATGTCACGGTACGGGCTCATAATGTCTTTATACTCGCCGCTTTTGATTACAGGAAAATCGATTCCCAAATTTTTTGCCAGCTTCCCGTAATTCACACTTTCCATGATGACACCAAGCGATCCTGTGAGCGTTTCCGGGCTGGCATAAATTTTATCTGCCGGCGTTGAAATATAGTACGCCCCCGATGCGCAGGTCGCCCCCATTGAAACATAAATCGGCTTTTTCGTTTGTTCTTTGATCTCTTCCAGACGGTGATGGATTTCGGCCGATTCGGCAACACCCCCGCCCGGAGAATTGATATGTAAAACAATGCCTTTTATCTGATCATCATGTCTGGCCTGATCCAGCTGTTTAAGGAAACTTTCATGATTGTATTCGCCGCTGTCGAGGATCGATGCGGATGCTCCGGTATCCTGTATCGTGCCTTCCACATTTAAGACAGCAATTTTCTTTGCATTATTACCATTCTGCAGGGTCTTTTCCGATATATCCTGTTCTGAAGAATCAAACGTGTCTTCAAACATTTTTGAAAAATTGGTTGTGGCCGCTATGCTTGCAAAATTTACCACAATCGACACAGCAAATAATCCCCCTGCAATGGCAAGCGCCACCCATCTCTTTTTGTTCATGTCCCGGCTTCATCCTTCCAAATTCTGTTGTATGGAAAATGGTGTTGAAAAAAGCAATCACCCTTTTAACGATTTAATTTTATTTTAATCGAACGGCCGGCACTTTTAAAGGAAAAAAAGCCTGCGCATTGTTTTTAAGAAAACAATGCGCAGGCCGTGCTTTAAGCTTGATTCAATTCCCGCTGCCGCAATTCAACCCGGCGGATTTTTCCGGATGTTGTTTTCGGCAGCTCTTTCATAAATTCAATCGCCCGCGGATATTTATATGGCGCGGTAAGCTGCTTGACATGGTTTTGCAATTCCTTTACGAGTCCAGGCATATCTTTGCTAATGCCCTCTTTCAGTACAACAAAAGCTTTGACAATATTGCCGCGGATTTCATGCGGGCTTGCCACCACGGCACATTCTTTCACATACGGGTGTTTAATCAGGGCATCCTCGACTTCAAACGGCCCGATTGTGTAGCCGGAAGAAATAATAATATCATCCCGCCTGCCTTCAAACCAGTAATAGCCGTCTTCGTCCTTTTTCGCGCGGTCACCCGTAATATAATAATCGCCGCGGTATTGCCGGGCTGTACGTTCAGGTTCTTTGTAATAATATTTAAACAGGGCCGGTGTATCTTTGTGCACCGCTATATCGCCGACTTCGCCCACCTTGCACGGTTTACCGTCTTCGTCGATGATTTCCACCTGATTTCCCGGGAAGGGTTTGCCCATTGAGCCCGGACGCAGTTCCATATCAGCAGAGATACCGACCAGTAATGTATTTTCCGTTTGGCCGTAACCATCGCGGATTTTAATGCCAAAATGATTTTTAAAAACATCAATGACTTCGCGGTTCAGCGGTTCGCCGGCAGATACAGCGCTGCGCAAATTTTGCAGGTGGTATCGGGATAGATCTTCCACTTTTGCCATCAAACGGTATTCTGTGGGCGTACAGCAAAGCACATTCACTTTGTATTCGTCCAACAGCGATAAATACTTTTCCGGATCAAAACGGCCATTATATACAAAGCCGGTTGCGCCTGAACCGAGTACGCAAAGGAGCGGGCTCCACACCCATTTTTGCCAGCCGGGCGCCGCCGTTGCCCAAACCCGGTCATTTTCTTTAATGGCCAGCCAGTTCGGGGCAGCTGTACGCAAATGTGCATACCCCCAGCCGTGTGAATGCACAACCCCTTTAGGATTTCCGGTTGTGCCCGATGTATAGGATAAAAAGGCCAGATCATCTCTTAATGTGCGGGCCGTTGCCAATTCTTCAGACGCATTTTCCTTTGCTTTGTCTAAAAATATCCAGCCATCTTCAGGCTTTCCGATCACAAATTTTTTCAAGTTTTCAATGCCTTCTACATTTTTAAATTGCTGTACCGTCGTGAAGTGGGAAACAACCCCTTTCACATCCCCTACCTGTATGCGGTATTCAAGGTCTTTTGTCCGCAGCATTTCCGAGCTTGGCAAAATCACAATGCCGGCTTTTAGTGCGCCAAGATACACTTCATACGCTTCAACAATCCGCGGTACGATGACAAGAATAATATCACCTTTTTTCAAACCGGTCGCCTTCAAAACATTTCCTGTTTTATTCGCATTTTTCATTAACTGCTGGTAAGTGACTTCTGTATGTATCCCTTCCCGATTTTCCCAAATAAGGGCAACCTTTTTGGGATCATATGCAAACTTTTCGACTTCATTTGTAATATTATAGACTTCCGGTGCAATCAGGTCTTCGCGACGCAAACAAATCGCCTCCCTAAGTAATTAGTACCTCACTATTATACCTGATAATAAAGATTTTTGATACAATTTTGGCTTATAGATTTCGCCGTTTCATTTTCCCTGCCTAGTATGCCCGCTTTTTTCGTAATGTTTACGGGACCCGGCTTTAAAATGGCACGCGAAAAAGCGGGCCGTTTAGAGCCCGCTTTTTTTATATCCATGTTTATTTAATTATCGTGAAGTTCCGTTTAATTGTTGTTCAGCCATCGATACGAGGCGTTTTGTAATTTCACCGCCGACAGAACCATTCGCGCGGGAAGTTGTATCAGCCCCAAGATTTACACCAAATTCCTGGGCGATTTCGATTTTCATTTGGTCAAGTGCTTGTTCAGCTCCGTTTACGAGCAATTGGTTGCTATTGCTGGTTGCCATGTGTTTTCACCTCCTTGTGAGTATAGAATGTGCACAAACACATGGCAACATGCAGAGATTATACTGGTGCGGCTGCCAGTTAATGGATTCATCCCTATAGCAAGTCCGAAAACCCGTCTTCAGCCGCCGGTTGGTTCGGCGCAACAAAGACACTTTCCACCTTTTCAAGCGCTTCTTCAATCAGTGCTTCAAAATCGATTTGCTTTTCATAAAGCCGGGCCAGTTCCAGCTTTGGCCGTGTCTTTGGCGCGGGCGGCGTAAAGATCGTGCAGCAGTCCTCATACGGCAGGCTGGAAATATCGTAGGTGTCAATTTTTTGTGCAATATCAATGATTTCCAGCTTGTCCATTGAAATCAGCGGACGCAATACCGGCGCTGTTGTCACATCATTAATGGCGACCATGCTTTCCAAAGTTTGGCTGGCGACCTGCCCGAGGCTCTCCCCGGTAACAATTGCAAGCCCATTATGTTTCCTGCGTATTCTGTCCGTTATTTCCAGCATCATTCTTCTTTGGACCGTCATCGAATAACCTTCCGGGACTTCCTTATGAATGGTTTCCTGGATTTTTGTAAAGGGTACAATATGGACTTTTACAGAACCGCTGTAGGCCGAAATTTTTTCAGCCAGATCAAGCGCCTTTTGCCGGGCGCGCGGGCTCGTAAATGGCGGGCTGTGAAAATGGACGGCTTCCACTTTCACGCCGCGCTTCATTGTCAAATAACCGGCGACCGGGCTGTCAATCCCTCCGGAAAGCATCAGCATCGCTTTTCCTGATGCCCCGACAGGAAGCCCGCCTGCGCCTTTTATAATCCCTGTTGACAAATAGATGCCTTCTTTGCGGACATCTATGCGCAGGTCGATATCCGGATGTTTGACATCCACTTGAATCGTTTCAATGTTCTCCAAAATATAGCCGCCGATGATCCGGTTTAAATCATTGGTATCATATTCAAAGCTTTTATCGCCGCGGCGGGTTGTCACTTTAAACGTTTTTCCGTTTTGATAACAATCTTTGACCAGTTCCAAACCGGCCTGCTTGATTTCCCCGATGTCTTTTTTAACGCGGACAGCCAGGCTGAATGACTGAATACCGAAGATTTTTTTTAAAGCTGCTACAACCGGTTCGCTTTCAGTACCGTTCAATAGCACATACATGCGGTCGTAAAGTGCTTCAACCTTGATGCCGCGGTAAGGTTTCAGTGCTTTTTTAATATTATCTTTTAAATGCCTGATGAAAAACTGGCGGTTGCGCCCTTTTGTTGAGAGCTCGCCGTAACGAATTAAAATGCGATCGTATTTCATGTATTTCTCCCCAACACTTGTTGTAATTTTTGGATGGTGCGTTCTAATATACGAATAAACTGTTCAGCTTCTTCCAACGTATTTTCATACGAGAGGCTGATCCTGACTGCGCCTTCTGCTTCTGCCTCTGTTACCCCCATGGCAAGCAATGTACGGCTCAGTTCCTTTGTTTTTGAAGAGCAGGCGCTTGTCGTCGAAATATAAATGTCTTCTTGTTCGAGCGCATGCACAAGGACCTCGCCGCGGATGCCGCGGACAGAAAAATTGAGAATATGCGGTGCAGATAAACCGGGATCCGTATGAACCGAAACATCTGCGAGCGCTGAAAGTTTTTCAAATAGTTGATTGCGGACCACCGCCAATGCCCCGGCCTCCTGCGTATATTTTTGATGGATCAGCCGTAATGCTTTTGCCGCCGCCACAATGCCGCCTGTATTCTCTGTGCCGCTGCGCATCAGGCCTTCCTGATGGCCGCCTGTCAAAAGCGGCGATATTTTCACATTCTCACGCTTAAACAGGATGCCGGTTCCCTTTAAGCCATGAAATTTATGTGCAGAAATGGTACAGAGATCAACGCCTGCCTGATGCAAATCAAGCGGGACTTTTCCGCAGCCCTGGACATCATCAACATGGAACAAAATTTTCGGATAGGCTTTCAGCAGCTCACCGATTTCTTCCACCGGCTGGATGGCGCCGGCTTCATTATTCACATGCATCACGGATACTAAAATGGTTTCGGCCGTGATCGCTGCTTTTAAGTCATTTATGTTTATACGCCCGGTATGGTCCACAGGCAAGTAAGTCACATTGAACCCGGACTCCTCAAGCTGGCGGCATGATTCATAAACAGATGCATGTTCGATGCTTGTCGTAATGATATGCCGTCCCCTTGAGCGGTATTGCAGAGCCGTTCCTTTGATGGCCGTATTATTGCCTTCCGTGCCGCCTGAAGTAAAGAAAATTTCACCCGGTTTAACCCCGAGAATGCCGGCGATCTGCAGTCTCGCCTGCGAAATCAGTTTTTCCGCCCGCGCCCCCAGCCGGTGCAGAGAAGAAGGATTCGCAAAGAAATTTTCCGATGCCTTCACAAATGCATCCAAAACTTCCGGATAAGGCTTTGTTGTTGCACTATTATCAAAATAAATCATGTTAACACCTTCAAATTTAATATAAATAAAGTGCTGTATTCAAACATACATCCTATCATAAATATGAAAAACCGAAAAGTGGCAAAAAAAACAAGCGGCGGCTAAAGCCTTGCGCTTTCCGTCACTTGCATCAAAAATCCAACGTTTCCGGGGCCGGATCACAAAGGTTCTTCTGATTTTACCATCGTTTCTATTTTTTTAATCGCTCCCGGTTCGACCGATTCCACCGTTGTGGCTGCTTCTTCCAGTGCAGCATGATAATCATAGCTGCGAAAGGCATGCTCTGCCCGCTGCAGGCCGTCCGCCACTTTTTTATATCTCCTCCGGTAGCGGTTGCCGTATTGGATGATCCGTTCTGCAAGCATAACACTTTCCACCAGTTCCTTTGTGTGATCTTGCAGATGTCCGGTAATTTCTGCGGCATGGTCTAAATGCCGGCCCGCGGTTTCCATGTTTAAAGGTTTTGCATTTAAACTATCCATCGTCTCCCGGATGGCTTCCTGCGCCTCTTTGAACAATTCCTTATACGTCTCGGGCAGGCCCGGTATATTGCTGAGTTTTACCATACGGCGGATATCCTGGATTTGCCGTTTTAAACCGGCAATTTTTTCACGGGCATCGATCTCATCTTTGCGGAGGCTTTGAAGGTATTCGGTAAATGTCTCCTGATCTTCACGCAATTTTTTGATCTGCGCTTCTATTTCTTTTAATTGGTCGCTCAGTACGGAGTAAATCGACTGGTTTTCCGGTATTTTGGCTTCCAGCAGTGTAAAACGCTTGGCAAGTTTCTCAATCTGTTTCTCCAGTTCATTGGGTACATCCATATTTTCCTGAAGCAGCTGGTAGCTTTGGCGGATCTCGTCTGTTTCCTGCTGCATGCGGTCATTTTTCGCGCTGATCTCTTCCAGTGCTTGTTTTACTTTTTGGGTATTGTGCAGCACATAATTTTTAGCATAGGCTTCTTTTTCCAAAATATCATAGATCGTATCCATTTTATCTTTTAATTCCTGAATGCCTGCTTCCACATCCGTTGTATCAGCTGCATCAAGGCGCTCGCGGCAGAATTGCAGCTTGTCCTTCATTTCCTTGGCTTCTTTGCCGAATTGGAGATGGTCAAGGACAAACCCCTGCGCTGTCATTTCCTGATAGCCTTCTTCCAATTCAGCAAGCTGGGCAGGCAGCAGTGATCCGGTTTCCGTTAGTAAGTTCGGGATTTTTGCTGATTTTTCCGCCAGCGCATTCACCTGTGTTTTTAATTCGTCTGCCATTTTCCCGGCTTCAAGATAGTTTCCTTCCTGTGTCATTTGCTCATACTGCCCAAAGCCTGCTGCCAGAGCATCTGCTGTTGAATCCAGCTTTTTAATGGCTTTTCCGTATGTATGGCGGTGTGTCAGCAGTTGCTTTTTAATCCCTTTAAAAACTTTTGCCAATTCTTCAATTTCCAAACGGCTTTGTTTTTCCCCGTCCACCAGCTCGTTCAGTTCGGAAATAATCGTGTTCACTTTTGTTTCGGCATCATTGAGGATGGTTTCTGTCCGGGCTTGCAGCGCTTTTGCTTGTCTAAAGCGGTATTTATCGGTATACGCTTCAATTTCAAAAAGTTTCTCCTCAACCGCAGGCAGATCATCATTTAAGAGATCTTCCCAATTTTTGCGCCAGCGCTCAAATAATTCTTCCGCTTCACCGGTCATGTTCAATTGTTTGACTTTCCCCAGTTCTTCAATCACAGGGCGGTTCATGATGTCAATTTTCCAAGCCTCCAGCCTGTCAATTTCCCGGTAAAACTGTTTTCTTATTACAAAACCGCATATCAATAAAATGAGTAATAGTACGATCACACCAATGATGCCATACATCATAAGCTATAAAGCCTCCCGTTCTTTCAACAATAAATCTACCTTTTTTACATTATGTAAGTGTTTTTCCGGCAGCTGTACGGATGGACACTGCCGGCACGATTTTCCAAATAAAAAAACGATTATTCGTCTTCTATGATACCATGTTACGACAATATTTGACTATTAAATTCGCGTTTTTTCCCATGAAATTACTGCACTTTCCATCTGAACCGGAAAATGGCAGATGCCACTTGAATACAGCCCAAAACGCCGGGCACTGTTTCATCCTGTTTCATGAACAAAAAAAAATAGCCCCTTTGACTATGCTTTTTTCAGCAACAGGGGCGGTGCGGACGGCATTTGTTTGACACTGTCAAGCCAGTCTGCAATGGTATGGGCATACTTGTCCGCAAAATAGGGCTCTTCCGGCTGCATTCCCCATACTTCACGCAAATACTGGCTGTTTAAGTAAGGCATCGCCAGCATACTCCGCAACTGGATCATCAGAAAATTGGCAGCGCGGTGATGGGGCTGGAACTGAAGCCCCTCCATTACGAGCTTTTTCAATAAATACCGCTCTTTCATTAAGTAAGTTGAGGTGATTTCACGGACAATTTGCGAATCAATTGTGATTTCCCGCCAGACAAATCTGGCCAAAAGATGATGATCGCTTTGAAAATGAAGGGCATTGTAAACCGCTCGTTTTAAGCGTTCATCCGCTGTTTCTGAAGCAGGCCCCTCTTCTTCCAGACATGCCAGATACGGCTCGAAAAAACGCACAAAGCAGGCTTCCAAAAGCCCTTGTTTGCCATGAAAGTAATAGGAGATATTTGCGGAATTGACTTTAGCGGCCCCGGCGATGGCTCGTATGGTTGTGCCGTGATAACCGTACGTATGGAACAAAGAGATGGCTGTATCCAATATCTTTTCTTTTACCGTCATTTCGGTTTTCTTCATGTCTCCACCCCGCTTTTTGTGTTTTGCTTGCCGATTTTGTATTTTTGTGTTAAAAATATTCTATTATTAGCATACAATGTTTTCGGGCGTTTTTCTAAAAAAGTTCTCGACAAAAAACTTTGCAGCCGTTGCTTGTGATTAAAAATATTGTTGAAGTTAGGATGATGGGCATGTTTCATGTTGATACATATCGAGGAACGAAGAAAGAAAATTATCAATTGGCCACCAAACAATTGCAGGCGCTGATGGAAGGCGAACCAAACAAAATTGCAAATTTAAGCAATGCTTCGGCGCTTTTAAACCAGCTTTTGGACAGGATCAACTGGGTCGGTTTTTACTTAGAAGAAGGAAACGAATTGGTGCTCGGTCCTTTCCAGGGTCTTCCGGCTTGCGTGAGAATTCCGTTTGGCAAAGGCGTGTGCGGGACTGCCTGGAAAGAGAATAAAGTATTGCGTATTGCAAATGTTAACGAATTTCCCGGCCATATCGCCTGTGACACGGCTTCACAATCGGAAATCGTCGTCCCGTTGGTTAAAAACGGCAGTGTATTCGGGGTACTCGATATTGACAGTCCGGAGCAGAACCGTTTTGATGAAGAAGATGAAGCGGGCCTGACTGCATTCGCCGCAGTTCTTGCCGAAAATTTATAATAAAAAAACCCTTGCGCTAAAAACGTGGCAAGGGTTTTTTTTACGGGCGGTTGTTGGTGGTGATGACTTGGTTTTTCCCCCGGTTCTTAGCATGGTAAAGGCTGACGTCTGCGCGTTTGAAAAGGGATTCCACGGTTTCATTCATTTCTTTATTCCAGTAAGAAACCCCGCATGAAATGGTGATCGGCGGCGTTGTGTTTTTTTCAACAGCGGCAAGCAGCCTTTTGGCTACTTGCTCGCCTGTCTCAAGTGAAACACCCGGCAAATAAATTGCCATTTCTTCCCCGCCCCATCTTGCCCCTACATCCGTAGAGCGGATATTTTCTTTTATAAGCCGGGCCACCTGGATTAAAATTTCATCCCCGGTTTGGTGGCCGTACGTATCATTGACCTTTTTGAAATTGTCAATGTCCAGTAAAATAAGCGTCCCCTGTTCATCTTCGCCGATGGATGCTTCCATCCTGCTGTTCAAGTAATTTTTGGCAAACAGTTGTGTAAGCTGGTCTGTAATCACCATTTTTTCAAGTTTTTCACGAAGCATGGAGTTGGTCAGTGCCATCGCAGACTGATAGATCAAAGATTGAAAAAGTTTGAACACATCGAATGAAAAATGATAGGGTTCCTCATGAAGGACAACGCAAAAACCTTTCAAGGCATCTTCCTGGATCATCGGCACAGCCATCAGTGAAGCAAAACGAAACTGCTGTTTTGGGCAGCGCTCGTTTAAATTGCTGATAAATAAAGACTCTTTCGCATTTAAAAAAGACTGATGGACAAAATCGATATAACTGGCCCCTTCCTCTTTTTCAAATACCTGGCTGCTGCCGTCCAGAAGGTGAAATTCCCCCTCTTGAATCATAATAAATCCAATGGCACTGACATCAAATGCGTTCGAAATTTCCGATGTCAGGAACTGGGCGGTTTCTTTTAAATTGGTGCTTGTATTCAGCCGCCGGGAAATTGAATTCATAAGGCGCAGCTTTTCAATTGACTGTACCGACTGCTGATACAGTTTTGCATTTTCCAAAGCACTGCCCGCTGTGTTTGCCAGCTGACGGATAAATTCAACATCATGCCGGTTAAATTCATCATTTGCAAACGCAATCACCTGCAGCACGCCATACACCCCTTGTTTTCCCCGCAACGGTGCATACAACAGGGTTTGGTTTGAACGCCGCAATGTTGCCATTTGAATTTGGCCATTCACATAGGATTCAAGCGCCATATCGTCAATCGCGTCATATTGAAGCGACTTAATCGGCAGATCCACTTGATGGGGAACATCATCGGACAGCATTAATGTATACTCAAAAACCGGATACACCCTTTGCAGCGTATAAATGGTTTCTGACAAAATCGTATCTGTATCCATGGAAGAATGGAATTTCTCAGTTACATGGAAGAGCTCAATATACTGTTTTCTGTCGTTTTCAACCACTGCCAGCCGGTATTTCAACTGCAAAAACTTTCTGCTTTCAAGAACAAAGGTATGGAGATCTGTATGGATGAGCGAGTCATAAATATGATCTGGAATGGAAAGAAAAAGACATCCGTCTTCCATTTCCTGATCAGGAATGAAAAAAGCAATATTAAATTTAGAAAAATACGGATCCGTTTGCAGCGTGGCCTGGTCAACGACAGGAAACCCCTGCATGAATGACTTTACTTTTTTGGATGGCAGCTTGTTTTTGACAGGGTGTTGAAATGGATTATAGAAACTGCTGATTTTATAGAATTTCGTATTCTCCATGTCCTGCTTATAAAACAATATCATTTCAGCATGCAAACAATCGGATACGACGGACATCCAGTCATCCATATTGCTATTGGCCCTGATTTTCATCAAATCAAATAAACGAGATTTGTAATATAGGATCAAATGGCTTTCTTTCTTTTTCATATCCTGATCACCCTGCTTTGATATGTAAACGTACTCAACATTTATTTCCCGGCATTCATGCACTGAAAATAAAGCAAATATGTGCACTGCGCGCGTAACGTTACCTGCATTAAATTAATCCCATTATATTACAATAGTACTATAATTGTACAGTCTATCTAGCTGAAATGTCCTATATACAGGCTGTCTATTAGCAGCCCGGCTGGACAAAGTTTAAAGAATGCCTGCTTCCAGCCGAATTTTTATTGACTTTTATGCGAATAAACCCTATAATCATCTTTGTGTAAAATAATGCAGCCTTTATGGGCGGCTTTATGTCTGCATTTTGTTCCTGTCATGTTTGATATGGTGTATCGTGTAACCCTCTGCTGCTGGGGCGATGGTACATGAAAACAAAATGCCCATAATGAATCGCTCATTATCTGTTTTTATTTTACAACAAAATAAAAACTAAGGAGGAGTCTTTAATGGCTCGCTATACTGGTCCAAGTTGGAAACTATCCCGCCGTCTTGGGATTTCATTAAGCGGTACGGGCAAAGAATTGGAAAAACGTCCTTATGCACCTGGACAACACGGCCCGAACCAACGCAGAAAATTATCTGAATACGGTCTTCAATTACAGGAAAAACAAAAGCTTCGCCATATGTATGGTTTGAACGAACGCCAATTCCACAATACATTTGTGAAAGCCGGCAAAATGCAAGGGAAAAATGGTGAAAACTTTATGTTGCTGCTGGAATCGCGCCTTGACAACCTTGTGTACCGCCTTGGTTTGGCCCGCACACGCCGCCAGGCACGCCAGCTCGTTAACCACGGCCATATTCTTGTTGACGGCAAACGCGTAGACATTCCGTCATACCGCGTAACACCCGGGCAAACGATCGGCGTCCGTGAAAAATCCCGCAATCTGGATGTGATCAAAGAAGCGATCGAAACAACAAACTTTGTTCCTGACTACGTTTCTTTCGATGCAGACAAGCTTGAAGGAGCGTTCACACGTTTGCCTGAACGCTCTGAACTGCCGGCTGAAATTAACGAATCCTTAATCGTTGAGTTCTACTCAAGGTAATGTAAAGCCGGGTTTTATAAGCGTGTTAAAAGCCCCCGGGGACTTGATCAAGTCCCCGGGGGCTTTTTGACTTTTGCACATTACGAACTCTTCGTGCTGCTTTTCCTTTTGCTTTTCCACAGCATCCATAATGAAAATGCGAGGGCGCCGGTCAGGATCGGCTCTTTTTTCAGCTGATTGTCTTTCGTATAGAAAGCGTCCTTTACAACCAGATTGATATTTTGCGGACGCTCAGCCAGACGCCGCATATAATAGCCGAACCAGTCATTGCCAAATGGCATATAAGTGGTAAAATGATAGCCCGCTTTTGCCAATTCATACTGCATCTCCTGGCGAAAACCATACAACATCTGAAATTCAAATTTATCATGCGGAATATGGTTTTTTTGAATAAAATCCTTTAGTTCATTGATAATATGGTGGTCATGGGTCGCAATCGAAGTATAGGCATTTCCGAGCAGCCGCTTTTTTGCGAGTTTCAGATAGTTTTGATCAATTTCGCTTTTCGATTGGTACGCAACTTCCTCACTTTCTTTGTAGGCACCTTTTACAATCCTGATCCGCACATCCTCCAGCTGATCCAGCACCTCCCCGGCACACCGCAAATATGCCTGGATGACCGTACCGACATTCCTGTATTCTTCCAGCAGGATTTTCAAAACATCTAGGGTTGCCTGAAAATGTGCATAATCTTCCATATCGATGTTTACAAATATATTAAACTCTTCCGCTTGGTTCAGAATCTCTTTCATGTTTTGAATACATAGTTTGCGGTTGATATCGAGCCCCAATTGTGTCAGCTTCACCGAAACATGGCAGTCCAGCTCTTCTTTATGAATCTGGTTTAACATTTTCAGGATCTTCTGCTTTGACGCTTCGGCTTCCGAGCGGTCAGATACAAATTCCCCAAGATTGTCGACCGTACAGCTGATCCCTTTGGCATTCATTTCTTTAATCGTGCGTGTCACACTGGCAATATCCGTTCCTGCCACAAATTTATCGGCGCCAAGGCGGAACCCCCATTTTTGCGCGTTTTTATTTAAGCATTTATTGTTCGATAGCCCGATAAAAAAGTCTCTTGTCAAATTCGCCATTTGCCCATCTTCTCCTTCAAGCCAAAAAGTTTTTTCTATCAACAGTGTGGACAGCTAACTAATCAAAGTAAATTAAAACCTTTCCGAAACGGATTTTGCCTCCATAAACAGTTTCAAATAATCCGGGCCGCCTGCTTTTGAATCAGTGCCGGACATTTTAAATCCGCCAAAAGGCTGGTATCCGACAACCGCTGCCGTACAGCCCCGGTTGATATAGAGGTTTCCGACCTGAAATTCATATCTTGCGCGCTCAATATGTGCCCTGTTATTCGAAATGATGGCGCCTGTTAAGCCGTAATCCGTATTGTTGGCAATCTCCAGCAGTTCGTCAAAATTTGCAGCTTTTGCAAACGCAACGACCGGGCCGAAAATTTCTTCCTGCATGATGCGGGCTTTCGGGTCAACATCTTTAAAAATAGCCGGGTGTACAAAAAAACCTTTCGAATCGTCTGCTTCTCCGCCGTACACCAGCTTTCCTTCACTTTTGCCGATCTCCAGATAACGGGTAATCTTATCAAATTGTTTCTGGTTGATGACAGCTCCCATGTATACATTGCCTTCTGATGGGTCGCCGATCGACAGTTCTTTGGTGCGCGCAACCGCTTTTTCCAGTACTTCTTCATAAACGGCTTCATGCACAATGGCTCTCGAACAGGCAGAACATTTCTGGCCTGAAAAACCGAATGCAGAATTCACGATTGCATCTGCCGCTAAATCCAGATCGGCATCCTGATCGACAATAATCGTATCCTTGCCGCCCATTTCAGCGACTACCCGTTTCAAGAACCGCTGGCCGTCCTGCACCTTGGCAGCCCGTTCATAAATCCGTATGCCTGTTGCCCTTGAACCGGTAAAATTAATCCAATGTGCATCCTTATGATCGACGAGGTAGTCGCCGATTTCCGCAGGATCCCCCGGTACAAACTGGAGCACTCCTTTTGGCAGCCCGGCTTCTTCCAATATCTCAACGAGCTTATAGGCAATGACCGGCGTGTACTCAGATGGCTTTAACAGTACCGGATTTCCGGCCACAATCGGCGCTGCGGCAGTTCCGCAGACAATGGCAAACGCAAAATTCCACGGTGGAATCGTCACACCCGGCCCCATCGGCTGGTAAATGAACGTATTATGCTCATTCGCGCGCTGTTTCATTTCCTGTCCTTTTGCTAATGCAAGCATCTGCCGGCCGTAATACTCCAAAAAGTCAATGCCTTCCGCCGTATCCCCATCTGCCTGGTCCCATGGCTTTCCGGCATCGTAAACAAGCCAGGCCGACAGTTCATGCTTGCGCCTGCGCGCGATCGCAGCCGCTTTGAAGAGGACATTTGCCCGTGCTTCCGGTGCTACTCTTCCCCATATTTTAAACGCATCATTTGCTGCCTCAAAAGCCTGGTCAATCTGCTGCTTTGAAGCTTTCGACACTTTTCCGACCACCTGTTCTTTATTTCCGGGGTTTACAGAGATAAGCTGGTCTTTCGTGAAAATTTTTTCCCCGTTGATCACCAGCGGATAGTCCCTGCCTAATTCCGCATGCACTTTTTCAAGCGCCGCTTCAAATGCTCTTCTGTTTTCAGGAATGTTAAAATCTGTTAATAGTTCATGTTCGAATGGTAATACCAAGTTGGAAACCTCCTTCAATTTTAGGAAAGCAGTTTTGTTCTATACAATATGGAATGCAAAAAGCATGCCAACTTTATAGCTGCAAAAAAAGGCTGATTTCACGGTTCACACCATAACTATCATAAAATCAGGCTATCAATTGAGTGTTTATTATATTTACACAATTGTAAATTAAGTGTAAAATTGATTTACAATCGTTCACACGATCAGGGGGTGGAGAAGATGGGAAATGATGAATTTTATTTGCAAGCCGTTTTATCTGCGGAAGATGATGCCATTACAATTATCAACGAAAAAAAGGAAGTCATATTCTGGAACGAGGCTGCAGTCCGTACCTACAATATCGAAAAAAAGGAAATCTTACATAAAAAAATTACCGATTTTTTTAAGGATGACCATTTAATGGTTTTAAAAGTGCTGCAAACGAAGGAACATGTGGAGAATCAGTATCACCGCCCGCGCGCTGACAAACATGTCGTGGTTAACGCAATGCCGATTTTCAATGAACATCAGGAAATAATTGGAGCGGTTTCGGTTGAAAGGGATATCTCCCAAATTGTGAAGTTGAACGATCATCTTGTTTCTACCTCAATTGAACTGAATGAATTAAGGCAGAAAGTTTATACCAGTTATGAAGAAACGCCGTTTTCAAAATTGAAAGGAAAAAGCCGTGTGCTTCAGGAAACGATACGGATCGCTGCCAAAGCGGCAAAAACGGATGCCCTTACATTAATTCTCGGGGAAAGCGGTACAGGTAAAGAAATTTGCGCCCGCGCCATCCATGAAGCAAGCGTACGGAAAAACGGCCCGTTTATTCCGGTAAACTGCGGCTCGATTCCAAGCGCTTTATTTGAAAGCGAACTGTTCGGTTATGAAGCCGGCACTTTTACAGGCGCGGAAAAAAAAGGAAAGGGCGGAAAGATTGAAGAGGCTGACGGCGGTACCTTGTTTCTCGATGAAATTGGTGAACTGCCGCTCGACATGCAGGTAAAGCTGCTCAGGGTTTTGCAGGAAAACGTCATCTACCGGATTGGAGATGCCACCGGGAGGAAAGTCAATGTCCGGTTTATTGCCGCCACCAACCAGAACCTTCAGAAAATGATGGAAGAGAAGAGATTCAGGTCGGATCTCTACTACCGCTTAAATGTCATCCAAATTACGATGCCCCCGCTCAGAAAACGGATTGAAGATATCCCGATTCTGGCCGGCTTTTTCTTAAAACAATTTGCTATCCAGTATAAAGTACCTGAACCGGAGCTTTTATCTGATGCGGTTTCATTCCTGCTCCAATACCGGTGGCCCGGCAATGTCCGCGAACTCCGGAATTTAATGGAACGAATCGTGATCCTGTCTGAAAAACAGGTGATTCATAAAGAAGCACTGCTCCAATTTTTTCAAAATCCGGCAGCCATTAACAATACGGCTGTACATCCGGCCCCTCACTCCTTGCCGGAAGAAAAGAAACATATCGAGAAACAGCTGATTGAAAAAATATTAAAGGAAGTAAACGGGAACAAATCCGCGGCTGCCAGAAAATTGGGGATCTCCAGAGTTACCTTATATCAAAAACTGAAAAAGTATGGTGCAGATCAAGTTTAATACCTGCTGCCTGCTATCACGGCCAAACAAAGCGATTGTCCATTACCTGTTCAATATACTCGTTTTCACCCTGATCATAGGATTGGCTTCACCGCTTGTAAAGAAAGGCACCTTAAAAAACAGCAGGAAGCCACGGCCGCCTGCTGCTATTTTTTAGAACCTGATTAAATAATATTTCTTCTTGCCCCTTCTGATCACGGTAAATTGCCCGCCGATTTTATCTGTTTCCTGCACCGTGTAATGGGTGTCTGTCACGCGGCCGCCATTCACATATACGGCGCCGTTTTGGATATCCTCCCGTGCCTGCCGTTTTGACGGTGAAATTTTCGCGGCCACCAGCAGTTCCACTAAATTCTTCTGTTCTTCGTTTTCTATTGTGAAGGATGGCACATCTTTAAAGCCTTGTTTGATTTCTTCAACGGTTAGATTTTTGACATCTCCGCTAAATAGCGCTTCCGTAATTTTCAATGCCTGCTGCAGGGCTTCTTCACCATGGATCAGCCTTGTCATTTCAGCTGCGAGCGCTTTTTGCGCCTTCCTGAGATGCGGTTCGTTTGCAACGGATTGTGCCAGCTCTTCAATCTCTTCTTTTGATAAAAATGTGAAGTATTTCAAGTATTTCACGACATCAAGATCGGCTGTGTTTACCCAGAATTGGTAAAATTCATATGGCGACGTTTTTTCCGGATTGAGCCAGACTGCGCCGCTTTCAGTTTTCCCGAATTTCGTGCCGTCCGCTTTTGTCACAAGCGGAATCGTTAATCCGAATGCTTTTTCCCCCTCCGGCTCCATTTTCCGGATTAATTCAAGGCCGCTCGTAATATTGCCCCACTGGTCGCTGCCGCCGATTTGCAGCCGGCAGTGATATTTTCCGTACAGGTTTAAAAAGTCAACGGCCTGCAGAATCGTATACGTGAATTCGGTAAAGGAAATGCCGGTTTCAAGCCGTGATGCGATCGTATCTTTGGCAAGCATGTAGTTGATGCCGATATGTTTCCCATAGTCGCGCAGGAATGTCACCACATCCATTGAACCGTGCCAGTCATAGTTATTGACCATGACGGCGCCATTTTCGCCTTCAAAATCAAAAAAGCGTTCCAACTGTTTTTTCAGGCCTTCGCCATTTTGTTTGACATTTTCAATTGTCAACAGCTTTCTTTCTTCTTTTTTACCGCTTGGGTCGCCGATCATACCGGTCGCACCGCCAAGCACAACAATCGGTCGATGGCCGGCCTGCTGGAAACGGCGCAGTGTTAAATAGGGCAGAAGGTGCCCGATATGCATGCTGTCGCCGGTCGGATCGATCCCGCAGTACAGCGTGATGTTTTCATTTTTTAGCAGGTCTGCCAGCCCTTCTTCATCGGTCTGCTGGTAAATGATCCCCCGCCATTTTAAATCCTCCAATAAATCCACTTAGAAACACTCCTTTTATGTAAAATAAAATCGCCCCTCCGTCAAAGACGAAGGGACGATTGTGACCGCGTTACCACCCAACTTGAGAATTGCTTCTCCACTCACTTTGTATAACGGTTCAGATCCGTCTGCCATCCAAAAATTGCACGGCAAAAGCTCCGGGGTGTAATTCGCCTTCCTGTTTGTACCGGTTTGCACCAACCACCGGCTCTCTTCCAATCAAAAGCAGGAGACTACTGGGTCCTTTCAACGCTTCCTTATCAAATTGTGAAGTTAATCCATTTTTATCATAAGTATGGCGGAATGTCAACCGGGCTAAACGAGAACCATATTTTTAAATTTTATTTGGAGTGAAAGCCACATGAAGAATTGATAAACAATAACAAAAGTTAAAGATTGTATTATATTTTTTATTTTCCCCTCTGACTTAAAATTTTATGTATGTGTAAAATTTTACTCGGAGGTTAATAAGTGGAAAAAAATGGGAAGACGCTCTATCATTTAAATGTACGCTAGCACGCGAATACATTTAGAAAGAGGTCTTCCCATGGGAAATATTATATCAAAAATTGTGGAGTTATTAAAGGGTACAGACAGTCTTATCGAATTTGAGGAACAGTCCAAAATTTTTATGCAACAGACCTTTACGCAGTTGGTTGGGGACGTATTTGTGAAATTAGACAAGATCATCAAACAACAGAAATTGGATGAAGGTTGGGAGTACTGCCGGAGTGATGACAGAAGCGTTCAGTTTCTGTTTGGAAACGTGGCTTTTAAACGTTCATTGATGCATGACAAGAAAGGGGCTCCACACTATGTACTGGATGAATGGCTGGGGATGGAACCGAATCAGCGTTACAGCCCATTAGTGGAATTGAAGGTGGCGGAGCTGGCCAGTGAAAGTACCTATCAAAAAGCAGCTGATATTTTGAAGGAGTGGACAGCAGTGAGCCTTTCCCGTACAACTGTGGGGAAAATGGTGAAACGCGTGGGGGAAGCCCAGGCGGATGATGACCAGGCATTTGTAGAAGAGCTTGAAGAGGCTGCTTCACTGCCGGAGGGAAAGAAAGTGGATTACCTGTTTGCCGAAGCTGACGGCGTATTCGTCCGGGGGCTGAAGAAGAAACAGAGTATGGAAGTCCACCATGCCATTCTCTATGAGGGGTGGGAAATCAATGGCAAAAGGGTTTCCCTGCGCCAGCCTAAAGTGATGATGACAACCAAACCAATTCAGACATTCTGGGATGAGGTCCAAGCCACAGCTGCCAACACATATTCCCTCGAAAAAGCCCGTGTCATTACCAACAGTGATGGAGGGCCGGGGTACACACCTGAACGGTTTCAAACGGCATTCTCACAGTCAGAATTTCCGACACTCAATCAGCTGGATGCTTACCATGTCGCACAGGCCGTTGTCAGGACATTTGGGGGTGGGAAGAGCGAAGTAAAGGAACAGATTAGAAAGGCGATAAAAACGCATGATTTGGGCCAATTCACGCTGTATTTGGACAC
>NZ_KB893986.1 GCF_000374345.1 Heyndrickxia acidiproducens DSM 23148 | reverse complement strand
TAAACGTTACTTTATTGTCTTTGTCCCATCTTTGAAGTGTTTTTACGGTTACACCTAATATTGCTGCGGCTTCATTCATTCTGTATAGTTTTTCCATAGAAGAATTATATACCCAAAAGTATGTGCTTGTCTACCTGTGTATATAATATTGAAAACTGCTGTTTACCCTTTCCAATACGGAAGACGGGGTCGGCCTGTTCCTGGAAGAGGCGCTGCATCTGAAGTCAGAAACATTTTAGATTTGCATAAACGGGCATCGGTTTTCGCATACTATGGATGGGCGCAGGAGAGTCCTGTGTTCACTTCGAGCATACAAAGGCGGTGTTTCGTTTGGGTAGAAGCAGCAAATCGAAACGTTTTGTCCAACAGGGAAAAGATGCAGTGAAGAAACATGCTGAGCAGTTCCCGTATCACTCCACATTTGCCGAAGCAGAAGCAGACAGCCGCGGGCACGGTTTTACCAATGAAACGGTACTTGGAGGAACGGAATAATGGCAAACCGTTTATTCCAGCAGGCAAGGCAATATGTTGAATTGGCCAAAGAAACCGCAGCCACCGGGACTGTTGAAGAAAAAAATGAAACGATTCAAAAAGCTAAAAATGCCTTATCCAGTGCGTATGCCAACACCACCACGGCAGAGCAGGCCCAACTGCACGAATTGCAAAATGAACTGGATCAATTGGAATAGCTGCCGGCCGGCAGCTATTCCTTTTTATACAGATTTTATTCAATCGTAAAGGTTTGCTCCGCCAGAATTTTCCGGCCCGGCTTTCCGTTTATTTTAGAGGGCAGCAGTTCAGCCTTGACCGTATAAGTCCCGGGCGCTTCCGCATTTTTCCAAACTTGTTTCCATGTTTTTTCTTCACCTTTTTCAAGCGTTATATGCTGAATTGCCTGCAGGAACAGTCTCCCTTTGCTAAATGTATACAGCGGCTGCCCCTGGCTGTTGTAGACCGTAAAATCGTATTGCTTACTTGTTGGAAATTCCAAATGGATGTCTTCATTTGAATGGTTTGCTGCTGTTAAACTAATTTCAAGATGACTGCCATTTTGTGCAGTTTTTACAGTAAAGTCCGGCATCGTTTTTTCATCTCCTTTTGCCCCGGCCGGAATTGAAAAGAAGACAGCGAATAAGGCCAGCAGGATGCCTGCTTTCCATCTTCTTAGCTGCCGGTACTTCCTTTTTTTCCTATATTCACTATACCACGCTGGCACCGGAATCACTCTTTCCTGAAGAAACCGATGACCGCATTGGTCTGTACAATATTGGTAAAAGCCTGCGGATCCGTTTCTTTTATAATTTTTTCAAGATCATATAATTCGTACCTGGTAATCACCGTCATCAGCATTTCGCGGCTCTCGTTGGAAAAAGCCCCCTTCACCGGGATCAGCGTAATGCCGCGGACAAGGCGCGCCGTGATGGCTTTTTTCATCTTTTCAGCCTGTTTTGTGATAATCATGGCCGTTAACTTCTGATAACGCGTATGGATCATATCGATCACGCGTGTACTGGTATACAAGGAAACAAGCGTGTACAAAGCTTTATCCCAGCCGTAAATCGCCCCGGCACTTGCGATAATCAGCCCGTTAAACAGGAGAAAATAATTGCCAATCGGCTTATCCTTCATCCGCGACAAAATCATCGCAATGATATCCAGGCCGCCCGTTGAAGCGCCGTACTTCAGCGTCATGCCGATCCCTGTTGCTGTAATCACACCGCCAAAAACAGCATAAAGAAAAATATCTTGCGTGGATTTTCGGATCGGAATGAAATCTAAAAACAAGGACATGAGGAGGACAGAAAGAAAACTGTAAAGGGTAAATGATTTTCCTATTTTTCTCCACCCCAGAATTGCCACAGGGATATTGAATAGAAGCAGCAAAAAACCTGTGGAAACCGGGAGTGGCGTATACTGTGCCAAAATTTTGGAAACGAGCTGTGCCAGGCCGGTGAACCCGCTCGCATAAATATTGGCCGGCTTTAGAAACCAATTCATGGCAATCGCATTCAAGAAAGCGCCAAACAAAATCACAGCGATTTTTTTGCCTTGTTCCGCAAAATCGAATTTGTCCATTTTTGCCTCTTCCCTTCTCTTTGTTTATCCTGCTTGCCTGATAGTATTCATTATTGTGCCCAAAAACATCCTCCCACCGATCAGCTCAAGTTGGATTTGTACGGCCGGTCATCTTTTTTAGCATGCGGATTTGCTGCAACGGTATAAATTGTACAATTTGCCCAGAATAGGTAAACTATAGCTAGACTATCGAATTTAGAGGTGAATAGGATGGGCATTAAAATTTACGCGGACAGCGCATGTGATCTCCCCCTTTCGTTTTTCCGGGAAAATCAAGTCGAACTGATTCCTCTTACTGTATATGTCAAAGAAAAAGCCTATGAAGACCTGGTGGAAATCAACCCGAAAGAAGTTTTCCGGGCCATTCGCAGCGGTGTGAACACAAAGACTTCACAGCCGTCTCCCCAGCATTTTGAAAAACAATTTACAGCGCTCGCTGAATCAAAGGATAGCGGTATCTACATCGCTTTTTCATCCCGGTTATCCGGCACATACCAAACTGCCATGATGATCCGCAACCAGGTGAAAGATACCTATCCGGATTTGGATTTAACCATTATTGACACAAAATGTGCTTCCATTGGCTACGGCCTCATCGTAAAAGCGGCTGCGGATTTATGGAAAAGCGGTGCGGATAAAGACGCGATTATCCGCGATATAGAATTCCGCAGCACTCATATGGAACATATTTTTACCGTAGCGGATTTGGATTTTCTTGCAAGGGGCGGCAGATTGTCAAAAGCATCTGCTTTTTTAGGCGGCTTGTTAAACATTAAGCCGATTTTGGATGTGGAAGACGGAAAACTTATCCCGATTGAAAAAATCCGCGGACGCAAGAAATTGCTGCAGCGCATGCTGGATATGATGGAAGAACGCGGTGTTGACCTTGAACATCAACTCATTGGTATTTGCCACGGCGATGATGAGGCGGCAGCGGAAGAAATGAAGCAGCTCATCCAGGAACGGTTCGGAACGAAGGAATTTTTGATCAATTCGATTGGTTCTGTGATTGGTTCGCATGCCGGCCCCGGGACATTGTCCGTCTTTTTCTTAAATCAACTGCCCTAATGCATAGCGTTTTTTGACCGGGATATGCTAAGCATGAGATCTTGTTTAGGAAAGGAGACTTTCGCTTGTCCCGTACATCTGACAATGACAAAAAAGCGCGCGACAATAATGCTTTGCGCCATGAAAAAAATATGGAAGCGGAAAAAAACCGCAAAGCAGGGAAAAATCAGTATTCGAAAAAAACCGATCATCTGTAAGGGCTGCACCAACAGCCCTTTTATAAAGAACCCCCCAGGCCGTCTGCAAGTCCGGCTCAGGGGGTTGAATGCCGTTAAATGGGCTTTTTTTATTTCCTTCTCTGTTTCTGAAAAAAGCGCTGCCCTTTCCCCGTTGGATTTTTTAGGTCCGGTTAATAGAAAATCCGATTGGGTATACACTAAATATGCGTGTGTACAAGACCTCCCGCATGCGGCACGCTTTTTGAATGGAACGACCCATTGTTTTCCCGTTCCCCTTTTTTAAAAATTCACGAAACAAGGAGTGGTCATAATTGGCAAACCAACAAAGTTCATCCAAACAAACGATGCCTGGACAAACGCAAAGCAGGCAGCCCGGCGTTGAAACGGAAATGAACCCTCAGCCTGAGAACGTGAAAGGCAGCTATCATGGCAGCGGAAAATTGGATGGAAAAGTTGCCCTGATTACCGGGGGGGACAGCGGAATTGGAAAATCTGTCGCGATCTATTTTGCTAAGGAAGGCGCAAATGTTGCCATCTGTTATTTAAGTGAAAATGAAGATGCCAAAAATACAAAGGAACTTGTCGAAAAGGAAGGCAGGGAATGCCTGATCATTTCCGGTGACATTGGCAGCGAAGAGCACTGCCAAAATGCTGTGCAGCAGGTGATCAGCCAATTCAGCAAGCTGGACATTTTGGTGAATAACGCTGCCGAACAGCACCCGCAAAAAAGCATTCTGGACATTACGGAAGAACAAATGATTAAAACATTCAGGACCAATATTTTTTCACAATTTTTCATGGTTAAAGCCGCGCTGCCGCATTTGAAAAAAGGCAGCTCCATTATCAATACCGCTTCTGTAACAGCTTATAAGGGCAACCCGCAATTGCTTGATTATTCTTCTACAAAAGGAGCCATTGTATCTTTCACACGCTCCCTGTCAGCTTCTCTCGTCTCACAGGGGATCCGTGTAAACGGTGTGGCGCCGGGACCGATTTGGACGCCTTTAATCCCATCAACGTTCTCTGCCGAACAAGTCAAAAAGTTCGGTGCTAACGTTCCGATGCAACGCCCCGGCCAGCCGTCAGAACTTGCGCCTGCCTATGTGTATTTAGCATCCGATGATTCAAGCTATGTCACCGGACAAATGATCCATGTCAACGGCGGTACGATTTTAAACGGCTGAGTTGAAAAAAGCTGAAAAGCAGTTTTATGCTTTTCAGCTTTTTTGGCCTTTGAAATAAACCGGTTACATAAAGAAATGTATGAAATGATGCCGCCTTGTCTAAAACATATAGGGTAGAGCCAATCAAAGCGGAGGATTACCATGAGCCGATTGCATAGATTAAAAATGATTGAACGCCAATCCCGCGCTTTTTTTACCGGCACAATCGAAAAGCTGAACGATGAATGGGTATTTTTTGATGATGAGTCCGACGAAGCTACGATGTTGGAAGACTTTATCGGCCAGGAAGTTGAAATCATGTTAACAGACGGGTGGCATAAAGGGACGCTGGCAGCTGACGGCAGGATTCGTTTGCAAAAAGAAACCATTCCGCTAATGGACAAAGCAACACTCCGTATCCGGAAACCACTTCTTTTTTCATTGGAAGTGCTGTTGGATGAATGGGACGATGACCTGTTCAAGCGCTTTATTTCACACTTGAATGTTTTCGGCTTCTCCATTTATGACTGTATATACTGTCATAATACCCTGTCTTTTCTGCCGGCGGACAAAAAGCAAAAAGGGGTCAATTTTATTCTTTTTGACAACGGGGAATGCATCTTATCGGTCCATCATCATTTTGAGATATTCAGAAGCCGGGAAGATCACTGGTTTGATTACACCTTTAGTACCGGCAAACGGATGATGATAAAAAAAATGGAAGGATCCTGAAACTTTACGGAAAAGAAGGCAAAGTCCTGTTTGCCTTCTTTTTCCGGACAATTTTACGTGAACGGGTGGAAACCGATCGGCAATTTAAGCCCCAAATAGATTACACCAATAAAAAATACGATCAATAACACCCACAACACACCCGTACTTTTTCCCTTGGAAAGCCGCAGTAAGAGCATTTCCATAAAGCCAACGACCAGAAGGCCGCCAAGCAGCTTTACACCGTACAGGGCAGGGTCTATGCTTTGATTGTGGAAGAACAGGAGTGCACCCGTAACGATGATCAGAATGTAAAACACTCTTAATACCATTTGGACAATTTTAAATCCTTTTTGATTGCGGGCCCTGTGGAGAAACAATGCCACGATAAATAAAATCAAGGCAACGGCCCATGTTGTAATATGCGCGTCCGTATTCGTAAACATGTTTTATCCCCTTTACTCGTCTATTTCTTATCCATTATTTTTATATTACCTTATTTTACCTTATTGTACAAAGTTCCAATGCCTTCGATCGTAATTTCCACTTCATCGCCCGGTACTAAGAAACGCGGCGGATTAAACCCGTTTCCAACTCCGGCCGGGGTTCCTGTTGCGATAATGTCTCCGGGTTCAAGCGTCATTCCTTTTGACAATTCAGAGATGATTTCTTCAATTGGAAAGATAAAATTTTCCGTATTGGAATGCTGGCGGACTTCGCCGTTCACTTTTGTCGTAATGTCAAGCTGATTCGGATTTTTGATTTTTGAATGGTGGACAATCCACGGCCCGATTGGACAGGATCCATCCAAACTTTTGCCGATAAAATACTGTTTATGGATACGCTGAAGATCCCTTGCTGTCACGTCATTTAAAATTGTGTAGCCAAATACATGGGAAAGCGCATCTTTTTTATCAATTCGCGAGCCTTTTTTCCCGATGATGACAGCCAGTTCACCTTCGTAATCCAACTCTTTTGTGGCGTCACGATGGGAATCAATTGGCACCAGATGCGCATTAACCGTTGTTGTTGCTTTCGTAAATACAATCACATGTTCCGGGATGTCTTTTGCACTGCCCATTTCAATCGCATGATCGCGGTAGTTTTTCCCGACACAGATGATATTTTTTGGCGGATGCGGAATTGGCGGCAAAAAGCGGATCTCCTGCATCGGCACAAAAAATGCTGCAAGGGCAGCCTCCGGTTTTGCAAGGACTTGTTCAACCCGGCCTGTAAATTCTTCTCCCTGGCGAATGCCTTCCAATAGCCCCTCGGGAAAAGATGATTCTTTTAACCTGATTTGAGATAAGTTTAAAATTTTTTTCTCATCATATACCACACCATATTGCTCTTTTCCTTCCCACTCAAAACTGATAAATTTCATAAAGACACCCCATTTTTCGTTTTTTTCGTGATTGATGCCGTTTTTAGATAAAGTGAAACTTCCAGCAGTGGGGTTTTTCTTCATCCCCACTGATGGTTAGTTGAACCAACCGGAACTTTACGGGCAGTTTGATCTCCCACCTATCTATTTCGTACCTTAAATCTTGAGGCGGGAGTCTTACTGCCCGTTATGTTGGGATCAAAGCCCTGACCACGGCTTCAAGCGGGCCGCGGCGAAACCGCATTAACCATAACTCCGCGAGCAGCACCTGGACAAGAAAGATGGTGATGGCAAGCCAGATCCCTGTTACAACTGCCATCTTTCCGTACAGGCCGAGCCCGTAAGCGTAAAAGATAAACGTCCCCGCCAGTGACTGGCCAATATAAATGGACAGCGGCATCTTCCCTGCTTTTGCAAGGGGTTTTAAAAGTACCCGTGCAAAACGGAACCGCATCACAAGCATGACAAGAGCGATGTATGCGCCGCTTAAAACTGCCCCGCCAATCGTTTGCTGAAGATACACAAAGGCCTGATTCGGCACCGCCATCACCGGGAGCAGTTTTATCGACAACCCGGCTGCCAGGCAGACAACGAAAGCCATTACCCATGTTATGGTACTTGAATTTCTGTTTTCAAACCACTTTTCTTTCCGAATGCCGGCACCTGCCGCCATCAATGGAAAGACAGCAAAGAAAACCGGCAAAATGCGGGCAGAACCATAGACATGCTTCCAGTCGAGCCATCTTTGCCTTGAAATTTCAGCAAAACTCCCCTCTGCATAAGCCCGAATTGAATCCTGTACGCTAATCAGATCAGCAAAGATCAACGCTGTATTGGGGAATTTTACCGCCATTACCATTAAATATAACGCAAAAAGCAAATGCGGCATAAAATATAAGACAGCCCCGGCATATACCAGGATTTTTCCATCCCATTTCAAAAGCGGCAGCAGCATCAAACCGAATACCGCATAAGGAATCAGGATATCGCCCGCCCAGATCAGAAAAGCGTGGACCATCCCAACAAACAGCAGCACAAGCAGCCGGCGCTGCGCATAACGGGAGAAAGCCGCCCCCCTTTCAGCAGCCCTTTCTTTCAAGACCATTAAACCGTAGCCGAACAGAAGGGCAAAGATCGGATAAAAACTGGACTGGCACAACACTTGTATCCATTCTGCCGCGGCCCTGTTCCCGCCTTGAAACCATTCATACGGATCCACATAAAGATAGGGGGATTGGTAAAAAAGCATGTTGACAACAAAAATGCCAAGCAGTGAAATCCCTCTTAACACATCTACCGCGGGATTTCTTTCTTGATCATCTACCGGCTGGAATTCAGGCATTACAAACCTCCTTTTCGGGTTTTCGCAAGCCGTTTTAGGCGAATGTATCACCTTTTTGCGTTTCCCTCATACAATAAAAATATGAAAAGGCCGCATTCCAAACAATGCCGTTGCCATAACCGGAAAGGATGTGTGGGCTATGCCCGGTTTTGTAGGCGCTGTCCAAATCATCAGCATCGGTTCGAGCGGCGTCTTTAATGTCGGCGATGTGTTCTTGATCCATCCTGTCGCTTCCACCAAAACATTTGCGGGAGCCGGCTCATTTAATACAGGCGAAAATCTTTCCATCACAAACCATCAGTCTAACACAAACACTTATGACTTTGATGCAGTTGATCAAGGAAACTACTTAAACCTGTGACGGAGGATAAGCAATGAATATTTACGTTCAACAAAGCATCCAAATCCGCATGATCAAAATTGGCGGGATCAGCAACTCATCAGTCTTTCAAATCGGCACTTCCGGCATCATCAAACCTGCTTCCTATTTGTATAATACGGGGAATTTTACAGAACCCGCGCCAACCGCCGAGCCTTCGGAACAACCCTATAACCCGAGTGTCACCGTTCCGATGTAATCCGGATGATAAAAGGAGGATACAGGATGGCAGATATTTACAACCAGCTCCGGCAGCTCTATCAATATCTCCAGTACCATGAAACAAAGCTGGCCCAATATGAAAAAGCAATGGCGCAGCTCAGGCAGGAAATGGAAGCACTGAAAACGAAGCCGCCAATCCGTGTTGATAAAATTGAGTATGCATTTGACCAATTGAAAATTGAAAAGCTGGACGGTACTTTAAACATAGGCCTGAACTCGGCAGACTTAAGCCATATTGAAGATATGGCCGTACCCGGTACACAGCACGATCCAAACCAGTCAGAAAAGCAGACAGCTATGAAACAGGCATTAAATGAAAGGCTCTCGGAATATATCGATCAGGAACTGCCGCAAGTCATTTCAGATACCGAGCGCCAGCTGAAAGTTCAGCTAAATCAAGAATATCATAATTTTATAATAAATGATCTAAAAAACCAACTTTCACAGCGAATTGATTATTATATAAACCAGATCAGCCCGCAAAGGCATGAAAATCCGCAGAATGAAGGCGAATTTTTTGATCAGGTGCTGCAACAGTTAAAGTCGGATATGAACCACGCTGTTTTTGTCTTTGTTTCAAAACTCCCCCAGCAAATGAATGGAGGTCCTGCAAATGGAGCTTAATGTCGTAAACCGGGAAATACAGGTAGGCCATGTCCAAATTATCGGCGTGTCCAGTGCTTCCGTTTTTTTGATTGGCGACGCCAATACAATCCAGCAGGCGGCTACATTTGATACACCCGCCGAATCGCTGATTTTCAGCCCGTCCGTTCCTTTTGTGCCGAGAGGATAAGGAAATGGCCAGGAATTCCATGGTGGATCAGCTGTTGGTTAAAAATGTCATTTTTGCTTCAAATGTCATTGTGGGGGATTCATGCAAAATCAATATGTCAGCCCGGGTACTGGCCATTCAAAGACAGAAGGAGTTGTATTTTGGATTCGAAGCGCCTTTTGAAGCCTTCCCGATTTTCAGTCAGGTCATTCCGGTCCCTCCGATCACTGAAGAGATTCAAATTCAGCGCTATCATGCGGATCCGGCAATAAAAGTCGGAACTGTCAATATTATCGGGCTTTCCACTTCCGCTGTCGTGCAAATTGGCAGTACACAGGACATCTCGCTTGAATCAAGAATCCATCATGTCCGCCAGCTTGACCCGTTTCTCCGGGACTCTCGCGGAGACATGGCACCAGCTGCTGCACCTAAAGACGGGTAAATCATGTAAAGCATTTTCAATGGAAAGCAGGTGATAAATTTTGCCGGCAATTATTGGCCCGCTACAAATCTTTAACGTAGGAGGCGGAGTTGTCCATTTCGGCGATACCGCCATCATTTCCCCGAAAGCCAGTTCAAAAACAACAACCGGTTCCGGATCCTTATCGACATCCGCATTTGTGATCACAAACAATGCCCTCAGCGCGAACAACACAGCCAGTGGCAGTGTCATCGATCAACCGACAGCCGGAAACCAATGAAAACAGGTACTCCGACCGCCGTATCAGGCAATTTACGGAGTACCCGTTATTTTTTTGGTGATCGGTCAAACCTTCAGGATATGACCGCCATCAAAAAAGTAAAGATATTTGGCTTTAACTTTTTTCCTGAGAATTTTCTCTAAGGCTTTCCCGTATAGTGCCAGCTGGATTTCATACCGTTTCAGCATAACAGGCATGGCTTCTTCAAATCCGCCTTTAAACCGTTCCGTAACCCTGTCTGTTTTATAATCAAGCAAAATCAGTTCATTTTCCTCTTCTATTACACAGTCAAAAATCCCTTGAACCAGAATCCTTTCCTGTCCAAGTTTTTCATCCTGGTAAATGACAGCTGCCGGTTCGGATAAGCTGAACGGGATTTCCCGCATGACTTTGTCTGCCTGTAAGAGTTTTTTCCCAATCTCCGTTTCAAAAAATCCAATCAGCTGTGCGGTGTCAATCACATTTGCCTGTTCACCCGTTAATAGTTCACGCTTGACCATGTCTTCAAGCAGCTCCTCAACGGATCCGGGAGTGGGCGGTGCATCAAGGGGCATATGCTGCATGACCATATGCATCGCGGTTCCCCGTTCAGCCGGGGAAATAGATGTTTCCTGCATAAAACGCGGCCGGTCATAAATATGTTTGCGCACCCGTCTGATCAGGCGCGTATCTGTCGTCTCATCACGTATTTCATTCATCCGCTTCAATTCCGAAACGGACTGTTTGGCGCGCCGGACAGTTGCCGGCCTGCTTTCATATTCCCAGCTTAAACGGCGGCAGATTTCTTCCTTCCAGCCGGATTCCAAGTCGATCGGCCTGCCGTCTTTTACCAGCTGCTGCCATTTGCCATCCGTTTCTGCAGCAGGTTCATCCCATTCGATTAGTTCTTCTTTCGGGATTTCCCTGACGGCCCACCTGGAGGAATGCTGTTCTATGTCGCGGTAGCCGGGATGGCTTTGCTGCGCGCTATTTGTAAGCCACTGTGCGGCTTCCCTGTGGCGGGCAATCGCCGGCCCGATCCAGTCCAAATAAGAATTCGCGCCGGCCCGCAGGTGATCTTTTAATAACCAATCACGGTGCTGCCGTGCCTTTTGCCATTTTTCTTTTTGTTTTTCGGCATTTTTAACGGTTCCAACCAGGTACAGCTTCTCCTTTGCCCTTGTTAGTGCAACATACAAAACGCGCATTTCTTCAGCCAGCATTTCAAGCCTTTTTTTGCGTTTAAAAGCAAGCTGGGGCAGGGATGGGTAAGTGATGCGTTTTTCGGGATTGATATATTTGCAGGCAAAGCCGTACTCCTTGTCCAGTAAAAACGCCTGATTGATGTCACGCAGATTGAATTTCCTCCCGAGCCCGGCAACAAAGACGACCGGGAATTCGAGTCCTTTACTGGCATGTACGGTCATTAAACGCACCACATCCTCCTGCTCGCTTAAAGCCCGCGCCGTACCCAGGTCGTCCCCGCGCTCCTGCATTCTTTCAATAAAGCGCAGAAACCGGAACAACCCCCTGAATGAGGTCTGCTCGTATTGCCGTGCACGATCATAAAAAGCACGCAGATTGGCCTGGCGCTGTTTCCCGCCCGGCAGCCCCCCGACAAAGTCATAAAACTTTGTTTCACGGTACAACTGCCAGATCAAATCAGACAATGCCCCCTGCCTTGCAACGGAACGCCACTCTTTTAGTTTTTCAGCAAATTTCGCGACTTTTTCATGTGCCGCCTCCTCTTCAGCGGCCGGCTGGCCGGCAATAAACTTTTTAACAGCCTCATAGTAATGGCCTTGTTTCAAATGGACACGGATGCGCGCCAGTTCTTCTTCATCGAGGCCGACAACCGGTGAACGCAGTACGACAGCGAGCGGAATATCCTGGTACGGATTGTCGATCACTTTCAATAAAGAAAGCATAATCGCGACTTCGTTTGCATCAAAATATCCTGTTGAAAGGCTGGCATATAGCGGAATGCCCGCTTTTTTAAATTCCTCCATCATTTCCGGGGCCATCGTCATGGACCGCAGCAGGATTACAATATCTTTATATTGGATCGGCCTGTATGTGCCGGTCTTTGCTTGATAAACCGGTTTTTTGGCGGCAATCAGCGCTTTGATGGTTCGCGCAAGATACCGCGACTCCAGCTGGGACTGTTCCAATTCAGCAGGATCAAGCGCACCCCCGGGTGTATCCGGCTGCATATCCGGCGCCTGGCCATCCGCCTGGTCAATCACCGCCAGTTCTATTGGAAGATCCCCTTCCGGATAGGTTGCGCCTTTGACCAGTTCTGCCTGTGCGTCATACTCCATTTCGCCGATATGCACACCCATGATTTGTTTAAAAATAAAATTCGTGCCATCCAGCACTTCTTTTCTACTCCGGAAATTCTTCGACAAATCGATGCGCAATCCGGTCTCATCGCCGGCAGCTGTAAATGCCTGGTATTTTGACATAAACAATTTTGGTTCAGCAAGCCGGAAACGGTACACACTCTGTTTTACGTCACCAACCATGAATAAATTCCCGGTATCGCCCGACCCGGAAGAGACCAATTTCAAAATGGTCTCTTGTACCAGGTTCAGGTCCTGGTACTCGTCAACCAGCACTTCTTTAAACTGCGCCTGGTAAGCTTTTGCCGCTTCAGATGCTTTAATCCTGCCGTTTTCCTCTTTTTCAATCAGAATTTCAAGGCAGAAATGCTCCAAATCGGAAAAATCAACAAGACCTTTTTCCGCCTTTACCGCCGCATAAGCAGCAGAGAATTTTTTCACAAGCTCTGCCAGTGTCGCAATGACCGGGTGCATTTCGCGCATATCTTTTAAATAATACTGCGGCTTTCTGCTGAAAAAATCTGTTTTCAGGGTTTCAAGGTTTTTTTTCGCGGATTTTCGTAAATCATCCGCTGCCTTTACAAGTTCCGGCAAGTATTCGTCACCCTTGCACGGTTTTGCACGCGAAAAACTCCAGGCATTCATTTCCTGATATAAGTCTTCCCATGAGTTGTCGTATGCGGCTAACAACCTTTCGACGATCGCCAAATCATTTAGGTAGTTTTCTGCTCTCGGGGCAGGCCCGCCCGGCTGTTTCGACAAGGCATACGCTTCTTCCAGCATGTCTTTTGCCCCATGAAGCTGCAGGCGGATATCCTCTTTCACCGGCTTTAAAAACGGAAGCGCATCAATCTCCATTTCACCGCTGACATCGTACATTTCCACCATGCGGTCAAGCCACTGGCCGGGATCCGGATTGGCTTGTGAAAAGTCATACAGTTTCCGGATTAATTCCTGCAGCTGGACATCGCTGCGGTCATTGGAGAAGGTATCCACCGCCCGGTAAAATGCTTCGTTTTTTTCACGCCCGTACTCCTCTTCAAATAAATCATCAAGCACCTCGTCGCGAAGCAGCTCCGCTTCAGTTGGTTCCGCAATCCGGAATCCCGGATCGATATTGATTAAATAGTAATATTTGCGGATGACATCCAGGCAGAAAGCGTGCAAAGTCGAAATTGGCGCCTTATTTAATAAGCTCAGCTGTTTCCTTAAATGGTGTGATTCCGGGTTCCTGCCGATTGCCGTTTCCAATGCTTCCCCGATACGGTGCCGCATTTCGGCGGCGGCAGCATTTGTAAACGTCACAACCAGGAGCTGGTCAATGTCAAGCGGATCTTCTTCGTTGATCAACTTGCGGATCATTCTCTCAACCAGCACTGCTGTTTTGCCCGATCCGGCCGCCGCAGCAACGAGGATATCCTGGCCTTTTGCCATCACCGCTTTCCATTGGTCATCTGTCCAGACGGCTCCTTCCGGTTTAGGTGGTATACGGGTTTTCATCTTGTTTAAACGCCTCCTCTCTCATTTTCGCCAAAATATCTTCCTGTTTTTGCGGACTGATCAACCGGTATTTGTTTTCTTCCATTGACTGGTCAAACTGGCAGACAGATTTGAACGGGCACATTTGGCAGGCGGCGCTTTTTTTGATTTTATACGGCGCGATGTCCACGACACCGGAAACAATGTCATTGCCCGCCTTTGTGTAGATATTCCGCACATAATTCCGGATTGCTTCAAAATCTTCTTTGCTGGCAACTTCCGAACGGGCGGTTAACTGGCCGTCTTTTTTCAGACCTGCCGCGACAATGGTGCTATTTCCGGATTCCAGCGAACTGTCCATTAACGAGAGCACTTCCGGACTGTCAAGCATCAGCCCGCGCATACGGAAGCTCTTAAGGATTTCTTCTTCAATTTCCTCCATTGTTAAAATCTTGCTGCTGGAGACGACCGGATTGTGCAGATGAAAATAAAGGACGCCGGCCGGCAAACTTTCTTTTCCGATCAAATCCTTTGAATACGTCATCAGGATATCCAAATAGGTCAGCATTTGCAGATCGAGCCCGTAATAAACATCGGTTAGATCCAGCTGATGCGGGCTTGACTTGTAATCAACGACTCTTAAATAAACGCCGTTTTCATTTTCCGCTTTATCCACGCGGTCGATCCTGCCCTGCAGTTCCATTTTTGCGCCGTTTTTTAAAGTAAAGGTAAGCGGGGGAAGCGCTTTGTTCGGCCCGAATCCCAGTTCCATACCAATTGGCTCAAACCCGCTCCTTTGCGCATGCAGGCTTAAAATATAGGAAGCTCTGCTGACAACCTGTTCGAGCTTCATTTTAATGTATTGGTAACGTTTCGAGCTTAATAAGATTTGGTGTTGCAGTTTCGGCGCCAGGCTGTCCACCGCTTCTTTCGCTAACGTCATGCTCTGCTGCCTGCTGATTTGCGACCATGGTATGCCTGCCTGCTGCAGTTTATCGGATATCCATTTCAGTGCGCCGTGGAAAAGGTCGCCGATATTCGGGGCATCAAGCCGGAATATTTCGCGTTCACGGAGTTTCAGGCCATAGGTTGCATAATGGGAAAACGGGCAGGCAAAAAATTGCTCCATTCTCGAAACACTCGCCAAAATATGGTCGCCGTAAAGTTCCCTGCTCGTTTCTCCGGAAAGCTTCCGCGCGCCATTTTGGTAAAACAGGCTCGAAAAGGCATGGGCAGCAATCTTTTTCCATTCGGGATGCTCCATATAAAAATTATAAGCGTCCCACCAAAAGTCTGCGACCGGGTATCCCCGTTTCTTTAACTGCATTTGGGAAGTTAAAAAAGCAATTACGGCCGCCGGGTGGGAGATGTATGCCATTTGCTCTTCATCCGGCAATTCTGCCGGGTCGTTCACCCATATTCCTCCGCCCATTTCAGGAAACATTTCCTGGAGCCGCTTGATGAAGGGCGAGGGCAATAAGGCTTTTCCTTCCTCGTCCGCGAGCGGAAAAGATAGGACAAGGCGGTCTGAAGGGGTCGTTAACGCCCTGTAAAAAATAAATTCCTCATCTAAAAGCCTTGTTTTCGTATCAGGTGTGATATTCAATCCTTTCAGCAGCAAATATTCCCGGTCATCATCGTTTAAAATGCCATCTTCCGTGATTTTTGCAGGCAAAATGCCGTCATTTATACCGATAATAAACGCTAATTTTACATTCGCGAGCCGGGATTGTTCAAGATTTGCAACGAGAACCTGGTCCAAAGCAGGCGGTACAATGGAAAATTTTAACGACTCAAGGCCTGCTTCCATAATGGAAGCAAATTTTTTCAACGGCACCGGTTCATCCCCTAAAATTTCCACAAACTGGTCGAGCAATCCGATGACTTCATCCCAAGCCTGGTCATGCTCCCGGGCAGCAACCAGATCCCCCTGTTCTTCTTTTGCAGCCCGTAAATTCTCCAGCTTTCTCGGAATCTCCAATTCTTCTAAATAAAGATAGAGCGCCCCGCACAGCGCTTTTCCTGTCTTTGCGCGTTTCAGCCGCCGCGACAGCCGCAAAATCGGCGCTGTTATAAACAAGCGCAGCGCATTTAATTCCTGTTCAATTTCTTTTTCACGATCAGTCTGCGCTACATTTTCCAGCTCCAGCCCCCTGATGCGCCTGTATTCCCATCTTTTTTTGTTTGTCCAGCGGTCTCCCTGAATCCCGCAGGCAAGCACATAATTTTCAAGACGGTCCATTTTTTCCCGCAATTCGTGCAGATTCCGGTCCACGGGAAACAGCAGGTCGGTTTTTACTGCCCTGAAAATCGGCTCATAACGCCAATGGCTTTCAATAATTTCCAATGTGGAACGGATCAGTTCAATTAACGGGTGGTTGAGCATCGGCCGTTTTTGATCAATAAAGTAAGGGATCTCGTAATCATAAAAACAAGTTTCAACCATTTCCTGATAGTCACCGCCGTTACGGACAAGAACGGCAATATCTTTATAGCGGTAATGCTTGTTTTGTACAGCATCGCGTATATACCGGGCGATGCCTTCCATTTCGGCGCGCCGGTTATTCGCCTGCCATAGTTCCAGCTGGCTTTCATGGGGATAAACCGAAACGGGCATCTCCTCGAAACGGGCCTGGAGAAATTGCAGGCTGCCGTTTTGGAAACGGACTGGCCGGCGCAGGATGACATCATCCTCCACTTCAATCCTTTCTGCAAGCGCCAGTCCGTAAATTGAGGCATACGCCTCACCCGGCATCCGGAAAAGATATAAATCATCCGGCCTCCCGCTGCGAAACGCGCGGTCAACCGTCAATGCCACTGTCACCCGCGGGCATGTTTTCATCAGCCGGGAAATGACCAAATATTCCTGGGGCGTAAAGGTGTGGAAACCGTCAATATAAATTTCAGCCTGCTGCAGATAGGCTGATTGTTCAATCCCCTCTGCCAGGAGGCGCAAATAATCTTCCGAATCAATATACTTGCCTTCCAATTTGTCTTCATAAGCCCTGTAAACCATTTCCAAATCATGGAGCTTATCTGCGAGGACTTTTTCGCTGCCTTGTATGCCAAGTTCTTGCTGCTGCTCCAATAATTGTTCCGGTTCTACACAGGAGCGCTTCAATTCTGTCAGCATCTGCCCGACATGGTCCATAAAACCCGGTTTGTCTGCAGCCTGCTGAAAGACAAGCAGTTCTTCTTTTTTATCTTCCATAATTTTTCTAATCAGCATATTTAATCCGGTACTTGAGACATGACTGCGGCTGATTCCGCCCACTTCCTGCAAAATCTTCCAGGCAAGGCGTGTAAAGCTGAATACCTGGGCACGAATCATGCCGCCGGTTTCCGGGTCGTTTGCCAGATGTGTTTCCGATAAAAATGTCATTTGTTCGGGAACCAAATAAATCAACGGCGCCCCGCCCGGATTATGCCGCAGCTTCTGCTTTATCTCTTGATGGATCCGTTCTGTTTTGCCTGTTCCGGGCCGGCCGATCATAAATCGAAGGGACATTTTTTCACTTCCTAATCAAAAAGTACATAGTAAAATTTTCGTTTATATCCTTTATCGCATGGCGGCAATCTTTAGCCGGAAAGCCCGCCTTTATACGTTTTAAGAACATTTGTTCCTTTTATTGTACAATAGAATGCCCGGGTTTTCAAGTTGCCCGCTTAAAAAAAGCAAAACATCGCAGGCTTGGGATTCAGGTTGAGCTTTCACCCGAACAATCACCATTCCTGCGACGCCCGCAACATTATTTAAATGATACACGATTATGGTTAGTCTCCATCAAACAAATTGAATATTCCTTTTGCCATGCTGCCTTCATCTCTTGATCCCCCGACCTGAGGCATGGCGGCAAAGACGCGGCTGGCAAGGCGGCTGAACGGCAGGGATTGCACCCAGATGGACCCCGGCCCCCTCAATGTTGCAAAAAACAGCCCTTCACCGCCAAACAAAGCGGTTTTTACGCCTTTTACAAACTCGATATTATAGTCCACTTCTCCTGTCATGGCAACGAGGCAGCCGGTATCCACACGCAATGTCTCGCCCGGCGCCAGTTCCCTTTTTTGAATCGTTCCGCCGGCATGGACAAAAGCAAGCCCGTCTCCTTCAAGTTTTTGCATGATAAAACCTTCACCGCCGAAAAATCCGGTTCCGATTTTGCGCTGAAATTCAACTCCGACAGAGACGCCTTTGGCTGCTGCTAAAAAAGCGTCTTTCTGGCAAATAATTTTCCCATCGTGCATACTTAAATCCATGGGCACAATTTTTCCCGGATAGGGGGCTGCAAAAGCAACATGCCTTTTTTCCCGGCCCTCATTCGTAAAAGCCGTCATAAATAAACTTTCGCCGGTAATCAGCCTTTTTCCCGCCGAAAATAATTTCCCCATAATGCCACCGGACGGATTAGAACCGTCCCCGAAAATGGTTTCCATCCGGATGTCGTCCTCCATCATCATTAATCCTCCCGCTTCGGCGATGACCGTTTCCTCCGGGTCTAACTCCACTTCTACAAACTGCATATCATCTCCGTGCAGTTTATAATCAATTTCATGATTGTTCATGCCCCATACCTCCATTTATTTAGCTTCTTTATATACGAATCAATTTTGTTTTTGTTCCAGTTTTGTTTTACGGTTCAGCCATGTTTCTACTTTTTTGCCGGCATACCATAAAACAACAATCACAATCAGCATGCCGCCCGTTCGCAGCGGTTGTTTGGCAAGGGACATAATGTCGTGGCCAATAAAGCTGATAATAAAAATTGTCACCATTTTGCCTGCAATGACAGCCAATAAATATTGGAACCATTTTATTGCAGACAACCCCGCCACAATGTTTACAACTGCTGAAGGTGTAAAAGGAAAGCATAGGAGCAGAAAGAGCGGTGCAAACCCGTGGCGGTCCAGCCAGTCCATCAGTTTTTTAACGTGGCGGTGTTTTTTTATGAATCCCAAAAAACGGGATTGACCGTATTTTCTTATCGCCATGAAGACGAGAAAAGCACCGGTGCAGGCTCCAAGCCAGGAAAGAAAGAAACCGATCCACAGCCCAAAGGCACTGGCATTTGCCATCACAATCAGTACCATCGGCAAAAAAGGCAGGAAGGCTTCCAATATTAATAGCCCAATGCCCAATAACGGGCCTAAAGCACGATACCTCGAAATCCCCTCCATTACCTGTTCCAAAGTGAACCACTCTTTGATCGTTTCGATGTCCATTCTTTTCCCTTTCCTCCATATGTTGCAATCTCAGTCAATGTACAAGCGCCGTCCACTTTTTATTTCAAGTATTGAATAAACCAGTTTTTGATGTATGCCAAACGGCTGATTCTGAGTTCGGGTTTGCCGCTTCTTGAGAGTTCGTGGTTGGATTGCGGAAAGCGTATGAACTTGGTTTCCTTATGCTGCCGTTTCAGCGCGATAAAGAGCTGTTCAGCTTGTTCAATCGGGCAGCGGTGGTCTTCTTCGCCGTGCAAAATCAATAAAGGCGTTTCAATTTTATCCGCGTATGCCAGCGGCGAATGTTTCCAAAGTTTTTCGGGTTCACCTAAATCGGCCAATATCTGCCATTCTGTAAAGTAATAACCGATATCGCTCACACCGTAGAAGCTGATCCAATTCGAAATTGAACGCTGGGTCACAGCTGCTTTAAAGCGGTTCGTATGGCCAACGATCCAGTTGGTCATAAACCCGCCATAGCTGCCCCCTGTTACGCCAAGTTTTTCAGCATCAATGAAATCATAATGTTCCAGAACATAATCAACAGCATCCATTATATCCTGATAATCTTTGCCGCCGTAATCCCCGCGCACAGCATTCACAAACTTCTGGCCATATCCGAGGCTGCCGCGCGGATTCATAAACATGACTGCAAACCCCCGGGCTGCAAGCACTTGGAACTCATGAAAATAGGCATAGCCGTACATAGCATGCGGTCCGCCGTGCACTTCAAGGATTAAAGGGTATTTTTTCCCTTCTTCAAATCCTGCCGGCCGCATCATCCATCCTTCGATTGTATAATCATCATTACCCGTAAACGTAAAAGACTCCACATCTGCCAAAGTGCGGTCCTGTAAAAAATCACCATTCACATTTGTGAGCTGCTGCTTTGTACCGTTTTGCAGATCAACAAGGAAAAGTTCACCGGGCATGACCGGGGTGCTGATTGCCGCAACCGCCTGATGTGTTTCCTTGTTTAAGGATAAACCATAAATATATTGTTTCTCAAGCATAACCGGATGGATTTCTCCATTTACATTTCCATAATAGGCGGCTGTTCCACCCCGGGCAGTAGCAATAAAATAAAAGCTTTCACTGTCTGCTGCCCACTCTGCGCCGGGAAGGGACGCCCCCTGCTGGAAATCAGCCGCAACAAAATCCCCGGCCGGAACATCTAAATCGCTTGTAAGGCACTTCAGTGTTTGTTTCTTACGATCATACAGCCAGACTTTCGTATGGGTGGCATTTTTAAATTCATCTTCTTCCCCGAGAAACGAAAGATACCGGCTGTCCGGCGACCACGAACTCTGATAAAAAACGCCTGTCCCGCTTGTCACAGCCCGGGAATGTTTCGTTTCCGCATTGTATAAAAATAAATCGAGTGTGAAAGAGAAATCCTGATCTGCTGCAGGATCTGCTAAATATGCAATATATTTGCCATCAGGCGACCAGGAATCCAGCTCGTAATCTCTCTCCCCTTCTGTGATTTGCTCCATTTCCCCGGATTCTATTGTGACAATGCCGATTTGCTTAAATTGGCCGGAATCCAGCAAGTCTTTCCCGTTCGCCTTGTATTTCATTTTTTCCACTTCAACCGGCTTTGCTTCTTTTTTTTCGTCTTTCTTTTTATGATCTGCCCGGTTTTGAATGGTCTCCCCTTTTCCAAGCACAGCCGAAAAGGCAAGCCTGCTGCCATCCGGTGACCAGACGGGATTTTCTGCGCCATTTTTGCAGAAAGTGATTTGCTTTGCTTCACCGCCCGTTTTGTAAAGCACATAAATTTGCGATTCTCCGGAGTGGTTGGAAACGAAAGCAACCTTACTGCCATCAGGCGACCAGCGCGGTGTATGTGTACGCCAGTTTCCGTATGTCCACTGGCGGATGATGCGGTCCTCCAACCCTATGTAAAATAGATTTGAAACATAATCTTTCTTCTCTTTATCGATATGTGTTTTTACAAAAAGCACTTCTTTTCCGCCGGGTGAAAGCTGCGGGTTGGCAACGGATTGAAGTTCATATAAATCTTGTTCTATTATACCTGATTTCATCATCAAATATCTGCCCTTCTTTTTTAAGTCTGTTTGCCTATCGTTTTCGACATTGTGTTGCCCATTTCCTGTTTTCCAAAAAAAACAATATCCCCTGTGTCCAAAAAGCCGGAAGCGAAAGGCTTCCGGCTTTCCTCTTCAAAATTGGTATGGCTCGTGATCTTCATAAGCGTGATACTGCTTCAGCATTTTCTGCCGCATTAAATACTTCTCCTCTGCGCGCCGCCTGTTGCGCTCATACACCATTTGCAATGTTGCGGCTTTATGCAGCTGGTTGAGAAAGGACCCGTGGCTGATCGGGATAATCAATTTTTTCTGGTTGGATAAAATAATTTCTGTCGTCCTGCCCTCGTATTGGCGGTGGCTTTTGATATGCTGCGGAACCAGCCAGATACATTTTGGATGATTTGGCGATGCAGTAGGAAGAATAATAATATTTGTGTGGGGATCTATAAGGAGCGGTGGTTTTAGCCTGACTTCTATCAGGTTTTCTGTACCTTTTCTTCTTCCCTCATAACTGGATCCAAAATAAGCACAGCTGTATTTTACAATTTCCAGCGGATTTTCTTTCAAAAGCAGCTCACAATTGATTTCAAACACCTTTGAACCGGATTCCGATCCATTATGGTACGGGACAATGGCCATTGTATACGGCGAAATTTCATAGTCAGTGTCAAATTCCCTTGTCATACTTTTCCCCCTAGTTAGTAAATTATATTTACTTCCATTATAGGACAATTTTCCTCAATTTCTAGTATTTTTTCAAAAAATATCTATTTTTTTACATTTATTCATTGTTTCAGAAAAATTTTATTTTTATATTGATTTTTAATTCGAATATCTGTATAATGAAAAAAAGCGAAAAAGGTGATCTAACTTGGAAAACAAAAAATCTTACTCTGATTTGACGAAGGAACATGCGATGAACCAAGTGCAGATGGAGAAATTTGTGGATCACATTTTTACAGACATGGTGCTGAATGAGATCCTGCTCAACAAAGAAAGAGAAGAACTTCTGAAACAGATCGACCTGGCCCTTGACCTTCATGACAAAGAACAGTTCATGAAACTCACAAATGAATTAAAACAGATCAATTTAAAATTCGGATAATACGAGGTTGGCGCAAACCGGCTGTCCCGGCTGATTTGCGCCAGCCTTTTCTTTTTGCCTGTACACGAAAAAACGGCGGGAATACCGCCGTTTCCGGGAACATTGATTATTATTTATTTTTTCCTTTTTCACTATCCAGCATGCGGATTCTTTCCAGCATGGTTGGATGATCGTAGCGGAAAAGTTTGACCAGAAGCGGCGGATTAACCTCGCTCAGCCCTGCCTTGGTTAATATCAGGAACGTCTTAATCCCCGCTTCTTGATCATGGGTTGTGCGGATCGCGTACTTGTCCGCGCGCATCTCTTCATAGCGGGAAGCCCAATTCGTCAGCGGGCTCGAAGCAAACAGCAAAACAGAAGAAATCAATAGGAAAAGCGGCAGCGAGCTTAAATTGGCTACTTCATCGACTCCCCAGTTTTTCCCGTTCTTGTTGATGATGCGGGCCATGATTTTAGCAACAAGCCACAAACCTGCCAGCATGATCAGAATATAGCCGGCAATCCCGAAATAAAGATGCTTTTCAACATAGTGCCCCATTTCATGCGCCATGACAAATAAAATTTCCCTGTCGCTGAGCCGGTTAAGGGTTGTGTCCCAGAGCACAATCCGGGAATTGGATCCAACTCCGGTCACATAGGCATTTAAAGCATTGGTTTTTTCCGACATATTTACTTCGTACACATGGTCTGCCGGAATATGGGCTTTGTCGGCGAGCGCAAGGATTTTGGCCTCAAGCGCTTTATCTTTTAAAGGGTAGAAATCATTATACAGCGGATCAATGACGACCGGCTGGATAAACATCATAAAAATTGTAAATGGAATCGAACAGAGCCAGGCTGGCAGCCACCATCTTTGCTTGTATTTTTTCATCAAGGCATAAAGGACAGTAATTACCACGTACATGATTAAGAAGTTGACCCAAAATTCGGTGACTTCATCTTTCATCCACGCCGTAAAGGTCTGGGTGGAAATATGATAGGATTTCGAGAACCGGTAGGAAATATAACTCAATGGAAAGGTACATAAAAATGACACGAGTGAAAACCAAAATAAATAGACAGCCGTTTGCACGACCCGGAAACGCGATGTCTGCCGCGCCCATTTTTCAAACAGTTTGGATACGCCGAGCATCAGGATTAAAAAATAAAAAAGCCACTCATAAGGCGCGGACAGGAAAAACAGCAGATTGCGGATTTTTGAATAGTCCTCGCTTAAATACAGCTCCCGGCCTGTCATAAAAGTGGCCGGATCCGCGTTTGTTCCTTTAAAACGCTCGGGAATGGCTGTGCTGGCAAAGTGAAATAAATAGACATACATGATCAAACCGAACAGCAGATAAGCCAATATTGCGTTCAGGGCCCATTTTGTCTTCAATTTAACGCACTCCCTCCTTGTCCCCTCCTTATATATGTAGCGCTCATGGCGGTCGTTTAGAACCGGCGTTTATAAATATTGTATCCAAATAAAGAGATTTCAAATGATTCAATGTCAAAATAAGCCCGGGCACGGCAGCAATCACATTTGCGCCGGCCAAAGCGAGCCATGCGTTTTTTAAGAAACAAATGAGTTTTGAATTTCGATTTTCTAAAAAGCAAGTGCTCAATGAAATACAAGGTTTCTGCCTTTTTGCTGAAATAAAAAAGCCGTGCCGGTCCCGGATCCTTATCCGTAAAATGAACCGGCACCGGCAAAGTTACAAAGCGATTTAATTGCGGGATTGCTGTTTTTGCACCTGTTCTTTCAATTGCCGCCTTAAAATTTTCCCTGTTGTATTTTTCGGCAGCTCCTCAAGAAATTCAATTTCTTTCGGCACTTTGTATTTGGCAAGCCGCTCCTTGCAGTATTCGAACAAATCCTGTTCGGTCACGTTTTTATTTTTCGCCACCACATATACTTTTACGGCCTCTCCCTGGTCGGGGTCCGGAATACCGAGTGCGGCGGCTTCGGCAATATCCGGGTGATTATACAGAACCTCTTCCACTTCACGCGGATAAACATTGAATCCGCCGACAAGCACCATGTCTTTTTTGCGGTCGACAATGTAAAAGTAGCCGTCTTCATCCATTTTTGCCAAATCGCCGGTGTATAGCCAGCCGTTCCGGATCGCAGCTGCCGTTTCCTCCGGCATCTTATAGTAGCCTTTCATCACATTCGGCCCGCGCACAATCAATTCACCGACTTCACCGGCCGGCGCCTCCTGCCCGAGTTCATTCACAATTTTATTTTCAACATGGACAATATTAGTCCCAATTGAGCCCGGCTTTCTCGGGCGGTCAAGCGGATTAAAGCATGTTACCGGTGAAGCTTCCGATAAACCGTACCCCTCTGAAATAAGGACATTGAATTTCTTCTCAAAGTTTTTCAAAAGTGCAACCGGCAGCGATGATCCTCCCGAAATGCACAGGCGCAGCGACGCAAAATCTTTCGGGTCACCGTCTGGAAACTGGTACAAATAATTATACATCGTTGGAACACCCGCAAAAACAGTCGCCTCATATTTCTTTGCAATGCGGAATACTTCCCGCGGGCTGAATTTTGGCACAATCAGCATTGTGGCGCCGCTGATTAACGGCGCATTGACAGCGACAGACAGGCAGAATACATGGAACATGGGCAAAGCTGTGATGACACGGTCACAACTGCTCATTTTTAAATAGCCTCCAATATCGCTTGCGTTGGAATACAGATTTTTATGGGTGAGCATCGCACCTTTTGGCTTTCCGGTTGTCCCCGATGTGTATAGGATAACTGCAACATCGTCATCTTCAAGCTGCACCGCTTCCGCTTGCGGCACACCCGTTTCCAATATTTCTGCAAACGATTTCATTTTTGGGTGTGAAAAATCAGATTTTACATGTGCCGGGTTCGTGCTGCAAATCAAATAGTGTGCCACTTTTGGCAGCTGTGCATCCAACCCATCCACAAAAGGAACAAACAAATCGAGCGCGATAACCGCCTTTACATCCCCGTTATCCAAAATATACCGGATTTCCGCCGGGGTATAAATCGGGTTAATCGGAATGACCGTAATCCCCATCCTCATCGCCCCGTACAAAGCAATCACAAAATGGGGTGAATTGCCAAGCAATAACGCAATATGGTCCCCTTTTTTCAGACCCAGCTGTTTTAAACCGTTTGCAAACTTTGCGACCGCGCCGTCCAGCTCCCCGTATGTAGTCGGCTCGTCCGTAAAATAATAAGCGACCTTATCCGCATTTTTACTCGCCGTACTACTTAAACTTGACGGTAAATTCATTTCTCCCTCCCCTTCCTGAGTGAATAGTCATTCATTCTCCCAAGTTCATTATATATAAATGATTCCTATATTTCAATCACTTCTTTGCCGCCGGTTTGCTTTTAGCATCCTGGCGGCAAAGAATGGATCCCGCTCTTAATAGACTAAGCTGATAAATTCGTCTTTTTTAATATTCCCAAAATAATGCTTCACGTCAATCTCTTTAAGCGCTTTTTCAATGGCCGTGTGTTCATAACGGCAGCCGGTCAGGCGCTTCTCCATATCGGCCACATCCCCGACCCCAAAAAAATCCCCGTAAATTTTGCAGTTTTCGATGATCCCTTTGTTGACATCGAGGCGGACATCAATGGATCCGACCGGAAAGCGCTGCGAGTGCTGCAAATTGAATTTCGGCGATTTGCCGTAATTCCATTCCCATGTTTGATAGCGTTCTTTTGAAAGCTGATAAATTTTTTCCCAATCTTTTTCCGTCAGCTTATACTCCGGTATTTCATTTCCGCCGAAGATGCTCTCCAGCAGCAGCTGTCTGAACTCAGGCATGGAAAGCGGCTTGTCCAGGAATTCGGAAATGTTTGCAACCCGGCTGCGTACCGATTTAATCCCCTTTGATTCTATTTTTTCTTTTTTCACTTTTAAGGCCTGCACGACTTTGTCAAGTTCCGAATTCAGCATCAGTGTGCCGTGGCTGAACATGCGCCCATTCGTGGAAAACTGGGCATTTCCTGAGATCTTCTGGTTGCCGACCTGAATATCGTTGCGTCCGCTCAATTCCGCGCGGACACCGTGTTTTCTCAATGCCTGCACAACAGGATCCGTAAATTTGCGGTAATTGCTGAAACTGTTTCCGTCATCTTTTGTAATAAAGCTGAAATTAATATTCCCAAGGTCATGGTACACAGCGCCGCCGCCTGACAGCCGCCTGACGACGATGATACCGTTCTTTTCGACATAGTCTGTATTGATTTCTTCAATTGTATTTTGATTGCGCCCGATAATGATGGATGGCTGATTAATATAAAATAGCAAGTAGGTTTCATTGATATCTAAATTTTTCAGCGCATATTCTTCAATTGCCAAATTGATACGCGGATCCGTAATGCCCTGATTATCGATGAATAGCATGGAAAAACCTCCTGTTAATCGTTTTGAAAAGCAGAATTTAGCCGCGATGGATTTCCCTTTATGTATGAAACGTACAGACAGTCCGGAGAAAAAACAACCACCTGGGAAAATTCCTTCCAATTAAATTATAAGTCAACCAGATCATGCGGGCAATTTTGTACCAAGTATCAGCGACAGTTTTATTAACTTTTTATAAAATTCACAATTTCGCCATTGACTTTTAAAAACTGTTATAATACAATATGTTACATAAACAATAGTTATATAACAAAAAAGGAGCTGTTTTACATGGTTCAAAGTATACTTGATTTTTTCAGAAATCTTCCTGACAAATATTGTGTTGAATGCGGTGAGAAAATTGAAGAACAGTTTGATTGCTACAGCAATACATGCTGCAAATGCCTGCATGTAAAAAGCCATGACGAAGGTTGATAAAAAAAGAGCAGGGGTAAGCCGGATGTTGTAAACAAATTCATGGTCTACAACATAACCGGTCACCCTGCCTTTTTTGTTTATCCCAACATTACGGGCAGTAAGAGCTCCCATCCCAAGATTTAAGGTGCGAAGAAAATAGGTGGCGGGAGGCGGGTTGCCCGATCCAGCTGCGGCTCCTATCCACCAGCGTACTTCTGGTCTCCATTTTCACTTATTTGGCCTGTTCTACAATTATTTTTTTCTTTGGCATGACATGCATATCCCTTGCTGTAACGTGCACCTGCACTTCGTATTTGCCCGGGTCTTGCAGTTTCACCTGTGCTGTATAGGTGCCATTGTGCTGGTTTCGTGCATCGATCATGCTGCTATTTTTCTTCCCGCCTTCTTTCCAAATCTCAAACATCACTTCATCCGCATCTTTTACTGTTTGATTTCCTTGCGTAACCGATGCTTTTAAATTAATGCTGCTGCCTGCATTTGCCTTATTGGGCACATCCAGTTGCACATGAACCATTTTCGCGGCTTTTACCCCTGATTTATCTTCCCTGTTGATTCCACAAGCGGCAAGGACGGCTGTGCATAAGAAAATAATCGCCCAGACCTGTATCTTTCTCAAGATTCCCACTCCTTTTTCCGTGCTAAAATGAAAAACATGTTATAATGATCATAAACAACAGCGCTTACATTCGTAAAGAACTATTTTCAAGGGGGAAATGAATTGAAACGCTGCCTGCTGATTTTTTCTGTGATTTTGATCTTGCTTTTCGTATGCGGCGCCTGCGCACCAAAAGGGGAGCCGGTAGCAGATTTCCAGTATACCAATCAGGACGGGAAAAGCTTCGGCCTTAAAGATCTAAAGGGAAAAGTGTGGGTGGCTGATTTTATTTTTACCAGCTGTACAACGGTTTGCCCGCCAATGACCCTGCATATGAGCGAGCTGCAGGAAGCCATCCGGAAAAAAGGCTTTAAAGATGTGGAACTGGTCTCTTTCAGCGTTGATCCAACTGTGGACACCCCTGAAAAACTGAAGTCATATGCCCGGCATTTTCATAGTGATTTTTCAATGTGGCATTTTCTTACCGGCTATTCGCAGCAATCCATTGAAAAATTTGCGTTGAAAAATTTTAAAAACCCTGTGGCAAAATCAGATGGAAACGACCAGGTTGTACACGGCACAAAATTTTACCTTCTTAACAAAAACGGCGAGCTCGTCAAAGATTACGACGGCAATGAAGATTTTGATGCGGAAGCGATTTTAAAGGATATTGGGAGATTAAGATAGTTTGATTCACTTAAGGAAAATTTCACCCCTGCTCCCTCTATGTAATGGGAAAAAGCGGATCTTTCAGCAATGAAAGTATCCGCTTTTCTTCTGCTTTATGAAACCCGTGTTAAACAATTTATGCAGTCAGAATGGCTTTCATCCCGTTTATGAAACTCAAATTGGCGGGGGAAAGGCCATCGTTCGCCTTGCGATCCTTGTCTTCGGATAAGCAACTGTTCAAGATTCCGGCTTCCAGAACAGATGGGACCGATATTTGCCGTAATCGCGAGGATAATTTGAATACGTTTCTTGTTAAACGTATTCATGATCCGGGAGGCGCGCTCACGTTCATATCTTCACATAACTGTTCTTTTTCATCTGTAATGTATTGCCGTATAATAAGAAGTGTCATAGACTGCATCTGAGTATGCAGCATTCTATTTTGAAAGATACTGCTCTGATTTTTACACATCAGATGACCGGGTAATCATTTTTAACAATTCAAAAATATCGAGGTAATGGGAATGAAAAAAGGATATTTATACATTGTCTTGTCGGCAATCTTTTTTAGTACAATGGAAATTGCCATTAAATTGGTTTCCAACGATTTTAATCCGATCCAGCTGAATTTGCTGCGGTTTTTTATTGGCGCTTTGATATTATCACCTTTAGCCGTTCAACATATGTATAAAAGCAATTTCAGGTTGTCAAAAGAGAATTGGATGTTCTTTGTGGTCACAGGTTTTCTGTGCGTGGTCATCAGCATGACCTTTTACCAGCTGGCAATTGTTTATACAAAGGCTTCCACAGTAGCAATCTTGTTCAGCTGCAACCCGCTGTTTGTCATCCCGCTGGCGCATTTTATTTTAAATGAACGGCTTACAAAGCGGACATTGCTGGCGCTTGGCATCAGCCTGGTCGGGATTTTAAGTATTGTTGATCCATTTGCTATCCAAAGTCCTTTTGGCATTGCGTATGCATTGCTTTCTGCCGTTATTTTTGCCTTATACAGCGTGGTCGGCAGAAAAGGGAGCCAGCAGTTTAAATGTGATGGCGTTATTTTAACTTGTTTGAGCTTTTTCACCGGCAGTATTGAGACGCTTGTGCTGGTGCTGATCTCCAAATTATCGCCTGTTGCTGCCTGGCTCCGGAGCATAGGGTTGGACGTTTTTGCAAATGTGCCGATTACACATGGCATTACTTGGAGTACAACGCCAAGCCTGATCTATATCGGGATCTTTGTAACCGGGCTGGGATTTGCTTTTTATTTCCTTGCCATGGACGTAACAAGTGCTTCCACAGCGTCAATGGTCTTCTTTATTAAACCGGCGCTCGCACCGGTGCTTGCACTGATCTTTTTAAAAGAAGCCATTACTCCCGCGACCGCAACGGGGATTATACTCATTGTCATTGGCTCTTGCATGACGCTCTTCAATGGAGACAAGCAACCGCAGACCCCGCAGGAACTCAGTGTCAGCCGGACAAAAAGCCGCTAATCTTATTAAGGTAACATGAAGCAATGCAAAAAAAGACGACCCGGTGATCAAAAATGAATGCCTGAGTCGTCTTTTTATTGGTCAAAAATGATGCCGGCATTGCGGGAGGAAGAAAAAACAAAGAACACCCGGGTGCATAAAACGGCCATTGCTTTTAGGAAGCAATGGCCGTTTTTAACGGTTTACCATTTTACATCAAAATGAAAGTATTTTAACATCTGTTCAACAGCTTCCTGGCCCTGTAAAATGCAATCCGGCAGGCCCACTCCCCTAAAGGAACTGCCTGCAATCGAAATGCCCGGCAGCTCCCTTTTGGTCTGCTCGAAAATTTTATCCAGCCGTTCCATATGGCCTGTTGTATATTGCGGCATTGCATATTTCCAGCGCGATACAATCATAAATTCAGGGTCGGCCGTGATCTCCATGATTTTGTTCAAGTCTTCCATGACAATTTTCCGAATGCGGTCATCGGCCAGATCGACAACTGCCGCATCCGCTGTCCGGCCAATATAGCAGCGCAGCAAGGCTTTACCCTTTGGTGCGGCATGCGGCCATTTTTTATGCGTCCAGGTGCAGGCAGTTATCGTGTAGTCGCTGTTTCTCGTTACGACAAAACCGGTTCCGTCAATATCCTTCTTCACCGCTTCTTCAGGAAACGCCATCGAGACGGTCGCAACAGAAGTCGATGGTACCTGCCGCAGCGGTTCAAAAAACGGATACTTTGAAAAAATATGCGGCAGGGAAAAATGCGGCAGTGCAGAAATGATATAGTCCGCCGACATCCTGCTCCCATTTGTCAAAATGATCGTATAATCCCTGTCATTCACATTTTTCTCAATGGCATTAACCGTTACACCTTTTATAATGGAAGCTTCACCAATCTTTTCTTCAAGCGCCTCCACTAATGTTTCCAGCCCGTTTCTAAACGTATAGAATGCACCTTTTTTCTGGACGGGCCTTGAATCGGAACCCGGGTTCACAACAGACTTTTTCATGCCCCGAATTAAACTCCGGTACTTTCGGACAGCCTGTAGAAACTGCGGTTGCGTGGCGGATAAACTTAAGTCATCGACATCGCCCCCATAGACCCCGAATAATAGTGGTTCAACAAGATTTTCAAGCACCTCTTCACCGAGCCGGTAACGGACAAAATCACCAATTGACTGATCCTGATCTATTTTTCCGCGCGGCAGAATAAAATCTGCCATTGCCCGGAATTTTCCCGAAAACGAAAACAACGGCGATGCGAAAAAAGGCGCCAATTTCGTGGGAATGCCCATCACAGAGCCTTTTGGGATTGAATGCAACTGCTGGTTTAATAGCACATAGGATTTTCCGGTTGCATTTGACACCAGTTCAGATTGTAAACCGATATGTTGAACCAGCCGGAGGGCACTTGGTTTTCTCGCTAAAAATGAATCGGGCCCGCGCTCAATCACATATCCGTCGCGGCGGATTGTCTGGATTTTCCCGCCGAGCCGCCGCCCTTTTTCCAGCAAAACCAGTTCAACCGGGAGATTTTGATCCTGAATCAAATGCTGTAAATAGTATGCTGCCGTTAAGCCTGTAATTCCTCCGCCAAGAACGGCCACTTTTTTTCTGCGCTCGGCCATTGTCAGCACCTTCTTTGGCTAATAGTGTTTATATTTTTTCTTATGTGTATGCCGCACCCGGTATAAAGCACATGCTGCAAAAGACGCAGGAAAAAATGCATCCTGATCAGTTTACCGCATTTCCGGAAAAAAACGACCGCCCTGCGTGTTGCAAAACGATTGTCGCAAGCGCATCGATAAATTCCGGATGGTCATTCGGCATATCCGGGCGGTAATAGCTGCAGCCAAGCTCGTCTGTAACCACTTTACATTCATAGTCGTTATCATACAAAACTTCCAGGTGCTCCGCAATAAATCCGACCGGGGCGTAAACAAAAGCTTTATAGTGGTATTGATGATACAATTCTCTTGTCAGATCCTGGACATCAGGCCCGAGCCAGGGGTCCGGTGTATTGCCGGCGCTTTGCCAGCCGACCGCATAATGCGGAATGCCCGCTTCTTTTACAATCCGTTCGGCGGTTTCTTTAATCTGATCCGGGTACGGGTCGCCGTGTTTTAAAATTTTTTCAGGCAGACTGTGCGCGGAAACAATCAGACAGGCGCTATTCCGTTCTTCTTCACTCATTGTAGCATATGTTTTCTTTAATTGGCCGGCCCAAAATCGAATGAATTTCGGTTCATCATACCAGCTATCGATGGTGGTAATATGCGGTCCGCCCAATTTTTCAGCCGTTTCTTTTGCCCTGTCATTATACGATTTAACGCTGAAAATGGAATAATGGGGGGCAAGCACGATGGAGACTGCCTCTTCAATCCCGTCTTCGTGCATGTTCCGGACGGTGTCTTCAATAAATGGTTCAATATGTTTTAAGCCGATATAAGCTTTAAATTCCACTTGATCCTGGATTTCATTTAATCTGTCCTGGAGTGCATATGCCTGCTTTTCCGTCGTTTTTGCAAGCGGTGATAGGCCTCCGATTGCTTTGTATCTTCGTATTAAATCCGCAAGCATATCTTCTGCCGGTTTTCTGCCATGGCGGATATGCGTATAATAGCGTTCGATATCTTCTTCTTTATAAGGTGTTCCATAAGCCATGACAAGCAGGCCGATTTTTTTCTTTGCCATCACATTTTCTCCTTTTTTTTCAATAAATGCTGTTCGCTGTATACATGAATAAATGCTGTTAATTTTTTTAAAATGTCCGGTTGAACCTGTGGAAAAACGCCGTGCCCCAGATTAAAAATATAGCCCGGTTTTTTCATTCCTTCCTCGAGGATTGCAGCGGCTTTCTGTTCAATGATTTCCCAGGGGGCAAGCAGAACAGCCGGATCCATATTCCCTTGAAGCGCTTTTGAAATGCCCATCTTGCGCGCTTGCCCGATTGGCATTCGCCAGTCAAGCCCGATCACATTCAGTGGAAGCTCATCCCATTCCGATATCAGATGGCTTGCTCCGACTCCGAACATAATCAGCGGGGCATTTTCTTTACGGAGTTCTGAAAATATCCGTTGCATAACTGGTTTAATATAGGTATGGTAATCCTCCGCATTTAACGCGCCAACCCATGAATCAAAGATTTGAATGGCGCTCGCCCCTGCTTTGATTTGTGCTTTCACATAGACGATAATCATATCTGCAAGTTTTTCCATCAGCGCAAACCAGGCTTTTGATTCGGAATACATGAACGCTTTCGTCTTTTTGTAATCCTTTGACGGGCCGCCTTCAATCATATAGCTGGATAAGGTGAAAGGGGCCCCCGAAAATCCGATAAGCGGAACGGTTAACTGCTCTTGTGCCAAAATTTCAATCGTTTTCAGCACATATGGAACATCTGCTTCAGGATGAAGTTCGCCCAGTTTTTCAACGTCTTTCAGGGTTTCTATCGGGTTATGTATAACAGGCCCTTTTCCGGCTTGTATTTCGACATCAATGCCAAGCGCAGGCAGCGGGGTCATAATATCTTTATAAAGAACCGCAGCATCCACACCATAATTTTCGACGGGAAGCCTCGTTACATAAGCGCAAAGCTCAGGCTGGTGCGTAATTTCAAACAGAGAATATTTTTCTTTCAATTTCCGGTACTCCGGCTGTGACCGCCCGGCCTGCCGCATATACCAAACCGGAACGCGGTCCGTTGCTTCTCCTCTTGCTGCCCTCAGCAGAGAATCATTGGTTATTTTCTTCAAAATCCATATCCTCCTTGCTCCACACAGTCACTTTCTATTTTATAATAATTCTTCTAAAATAAAAACCGATATAACTTGTCATTTGAATGAACTTTGTTTAACTATAATCTTATGATGCATGATTGTATAGTAAACCATTTACCATTTCATAAAATTGCTGAATTTCAGCCGGTGCAAACGCCTTTGCCGGCAGTTAGATCTGTTTAAAAGGGATGTGATCGTATATAGTAAAAGTAAGAAAAGATCTGGGGTGAAGATATGAAAATATTTATAACGACGGGTACTTATGAATTTTTAATGAAAATAAAACAAAAGTATGCAAATGAGAAAATCATTCTTATGCAAAATGCAGAACACACCCTTCTGCTGCATGAAACGGAAGGAAAAACGGTTTTTGCATCGCCGCGAAAATACGAATCGGCCGCTGCCGCCGGTGAACTGGCAGACGGCAATTTTTTCATTTTTACCCATTTGCCGGTTTCGGACGAAGGAAAACCAGTCTTTGAGTATCATGTTCAGCAAAACATGCCTGTCATCGAGCATAAGCCTGGTTTTGCCGCTTTCCGCCTTCTCCGTCCTGTAAAAGAGGATACTTACATTGCCATGACAGCCTGGAAAGATGAAGATTCCTACAAAAGGTGGAAACGTTCACTTGATTACCAGCTTGTCCACAGCCTCGATATCACAGGCATTGCCACAAATAAAATTGCCTACAACGCCCCGGCATATACAAAGGATTATTTCGTGCCGCAGGAAGAAGAGGAAGAAAAATAAAGTGAACCCTTCCATCGATGGGGTTTCCCCTTCATCCCCCACCGATGATTAGTTGAACCTTTACGGGCAGTTTGATCTCCACCTATCCCTTCTTCGTACCTTGAATCTTATGGCGGGAGTCTCACTGCCCGTTAAGTTGGGATAAACTTGCCGGCTGCTGAATGGGGCAGCCGTTTTTTTTAGTTTAGGCGGATACCGGAAAAAGCCTTTTCGATCATTAATCTCTGCATTGACCTGCAATAGGTTTTTCGGGACAGTCACCCGCCCAATGTTCCAGCCATATCCTGTTTTAAAGGAGGGATATGGTGATGGGCATAGATTTAACTGCTGTTCATTGGGTGTATTTGACCTTTATACTTTTGATCATTCTTATGATGCTTTTAAAAAAAGATACAACAATCGTCTGTATTGCCGGGATCTTTGGAATAGCTTTAATTGCAACAGGATCGGTTGCTGCATCCATTAGCGGGATATTTACAAGCTTTGTATATGCCATTAAAGAATTGCTGCCGATTATCCTTGTGATTTCGATTATTGTTTCGATGAGTAAAAGTTTGCTCGATACCGGGATCAACGACATGATGGTGGCGCCTTTTACAAAATTAATCAAAGGGCCGAACCTTGCATTCTGGGTGATTGGATTGTTAATGATGATCATCTCGACATTTTTCTGGCCCTCCCCTGCTGTTGCGCTCATGGGGGCGGTACTGCTGCCGGTTGCCCTGCGTGTCGGGCTGCCGGCGATCGGGGTGGCAGTTGCCATGAACCTATTTGGCCACGGCATTGCGCTCTCCGGTGATTACGTCATCCAGGGGGCGCCAAAGCTGACTGCGGACGGCGCCGGACTGCCGGTTTCAGCCGTCATTGAAGCCAGCATCCCGCTTGTGATTGTAATGGGCGCGGTAACGACGATCACAGCGTTTATATTGTTAAAGCGTGATATGAAAAAAGGTGTGCTGCAAGTTACAGGCCAAACTGGTTTTCAGGCAGCAGCATCCGGACAAGCAAAACTGAAACCCGCCATCAAAAAATTATTTGCCATCCTGATTCCAATTTTGTTCATCCTCGACATCATTGCCATGTTCATGTTCAAGCTGCAAGGAGACGCAGCCACTTCACTTGTCGGCGGTACGTCAATTGTCATTCTGCTCATGATCACACTCTCAGGGTATCGTCAAAAAGGGCTTGAAAAAGTGACCAAATATTTAATCGACGGCCTGCAGTTCGGTTTCCAGGTGTTCGGCCCCGTGATCCCCATTGCCGCATTCTTCTATCTGGGCGGGGACGGTTTTAACACCATGATTGGCGCCGATTTGCCCAAAGCTTCCCATGGCATCGTCAATGATCTCGGCGGGGGCCTGGCAGCAATTGTACCGATTTCAAAAGAACTCGGCGCATTTACTGTCGCCGGCGTGGGGGTGATCACCGGTTTGGACGGTTCCGGATTTTCAGGAATTTCACTAGCCGGTTCGATTGCAAACCTGTTCTCCCATGCCATTGGTTCAGGGGCTGCGGCATTGACCGCGCTCGGCCAGATTGCAGCTATTTTTGTCGGCGGCGGGACGATTATTCCATGGGCGCTGATTCCGGCAGCAGCAATTTGCAATGTCGATCCCTTTGACCTTGCCAGGCGGAATTTAATCCCGGTCATCATCGGGCTGGTTGTCACAACCATCGTTGCAATTTTCCTTATCTAGCGGTACGAAAGAAGGCGGCCTGCTCAAAAGCAGTCCGCTTTTTTCATTGCCCGCTCTTTCAAAAATCATCAAAAAATACATTCTTTCTTTAAACTGGAAATATTCGTGATATAATAAAAAAAACATCTTGAGGGGGAAATATAGAAAATGGCTTTGGAAGACTTACATAAAAAGCTTAACGAATTCTATCCGGAAATGGTGGAGATCAGAAGATACCTGCACCAGCATCCGGAATTATCTTTTAAAGAGGTGGAAACAGCCCGTTACATTGCAGATTTTTATAAAAATTTAGGCGTGGATGTACGGGAACATGTCGGCGGGGGCGGTGTCATTGCCCGGGTAAAAGGCGCGAAACCGGGGAAAACGATTGCGCTGCGGGCAGACTTTGATGCACTGCCGATCCAGGAAGAAAACGAAGCGCCTTATCAATCGCTTGTGCCGGGCGTGATGCATGCATGCGGGCATGACGGCCATACCGCAACGCTTCTGATCCTCGCGAAAGCCATTCATGAACTAAAAGATGAGCTGGAGGGCGAATATGTATTTATTCACCAGCATGCCGAGGAATTTGCGCCGGGCGGGGCGAAAGCGATGATTGAAGACGGATGTCTGGAAGGCGTTGACGTCATTTTTGGCACACATTTATGGGCACCCGCGCCAATCGGGCATATCCAGTACCGCAAAGGGCCGATTATGGCGGCAGCCGACCGTTTTGTTGTTAAAATCCAGGGCCATGGCGGGCACGGCGCCCAGCCGCATGTGACCAAAGATGCCTTGGTCACCGGTGCGCAGCTAGTCACAAATCTCCAGCAGGTCGTCAGCAGGCGCGTCAATCCGGTCCGGTCCGCCGTCGTAACGGTCGGAACGTTTGAATCCGGTGATGCATTTAATGTCATAGCGGATACGGCAACCATTAGCGGAACGGTACGGACATTTGATGAAGATGTCCGCAACAGCGTCGAAAAAGAAATCGAACGGATTGTGAAGGGAACCTGCCTGGCAGCAGACTGCACTTATGAATACGAGTTCTTCCGCGGTTACCCGCCGGTTGTAAACCATGATGCAGAAACAGAATTTTTAGTTGCGTGTGCAAAGCAGGTGGAAGAGGCCACAGCAGTTGAAGCCGTTGACCCGTTGATGATTGGAGAAGATTTTGCTTACTATCTCCAGCATGTCAGGGGCGCCTTTTTCCTGACCGGCGCAGATCCGGGTACGGCGGATCCTGCTTTCCCGCATCATCATCCCCGTTTTGATATAAACGAAAAAGCCATGCTGATTGCGGCCAAAACTTTGGGAACGGCCGCCCTTCAATATCAGCAGCCATAATCAGGGCCCATACGCGTGCAAAGTTCATTGCCGCCAAATTCAACAAAAAAAGCTGCACGGCTTCCTTTGCGGGATGCCTGTGCAGCTTTTTTATTTTCCGGAAGAAAAATAACGGATCCGGTAAGCCTGGATTGCTGTTTCCCCAAGCTGCTCCAACAAATTGTAATTGGCATAGGCGCCGACAGCCGCACCGATGCCCGGAACGAGCTGCATCATTTTTACAAAATCCAAATAATCGCGGTATTCCTGCTGCAGAACCCGCCAGTCAATCGCATCCGGGGATACAGGATTTTCCTGCCAGCCTTCAATGACCGTTAACATTTTCTGCCGGTGCTCTTCGCTTGAGAATGCAAGCTGAAAGACATGCAGAATAAATGAACGTTCAAAAGGTGCTTCCGTGTCGTAGCCGTGGATTGCAGCCGCCTCAAACAAAAACTTCATTTTAATGGATAAAAGCAATGGGAAATCGGCAAGGCCGAGAAAAAGCCCGCCTGCCCCTGTACCTGCTCCTTCCGCAGTAGCGATTTTCTTGCTGCGTTCGAGCTTTTTCCGGATCAAGTCCTCTTTCTCCTGCAAAGACAGGTGCTGCGGATATTGCTCTTTGGTTAGAAATTCCGAACTGTATAAGGCACCCTGCACCATTTTTTTAACGCTCTCTGTTATTACAGCTTGCACTTTTTCAGGAATCCACTGGTTCAGTTTCGTTTGCGCGCTTTTTGCAGTTCTGTTCAGGAATCCGGAACGTTTCTCCATCTTTCTTTTCCACTGCTCCAGCCCGCTTCTTGCTTCCAGCTCATATTCCATGGAATCACACCCCTCTGTAGATATTCGCTTCTTTAAGTTTGGCGGATTTTCCCGGGGACATACCAAGTAACCAGGATCCAGGAAAAAATGCCCCCCACAATGAAAACGTAAAACCCATTGGCCCAAGAACCGCTTAAAGCTGCCGCAATGGCAAAAATGAGTGTTTGAATAGACAAACAAACCGCCAGTAATTTCAAAAATGAGCCTTCTTTCAAGCGTCCGGAAACCGGGTAAAGACGCGGCCAGATCTTCAAATCATGATAACCAATCATCGGAATCATCTGGAAACCGGTCAGATACAAAAATACCAGCGCCAGTATCAAAGCCAGATAACGCTCATTGCTGAAAAACAGCAAAACGGCGCCGATCACGGTTAAACGCAGATAAAGGCCGGAATATTGGCTTGTGCGCAGAAATGTACGTGCAAATAAATATTGATACGTATTTTCCCTCCCGTAGCGGATGCCGCCAAGCAGCGGATCCAGCCATTTGCGGCGCTTGATCCGGCCCTTTAGTTCCGGTACATCCGCAAACAGATTCGCAAACCGGTAAAAACCCATCATCCTTCTTTGCTCGCGTTCAATCAGCAGATCCCATTTGAGCGTTTTATCCTTCGCGAGCCAGTAAAAATACAAAAACAAAGCAAGCATGATGACGGCCAAGGCAACAATGTACCAAACAGGCGCTTCCTTTATAACGAAATAGATCAACATCACATTCAAGACAAACCGGACAAGCCAATCCCATGTATAGGCATGTGCATCCTGCAGCTTTAAGACGTTCCAGCTCAAACTTAAGTTCCACCATTTCAGCACGAAAAGCAAAAGCAGCAATCCAAAGAAACTGGAGATCCCGTGTCCCGTCACGCTCGTATACATCGGCATTAGTGCCGCCAGTACAAACAGCAGCACATATGCCTGTATGCTGAAGCTGAACAGGACTGCCTTGCGGAAATAGCGTTTCATGCGTGTTTCGATGGGAATCAGGAATACTTTATCCGCTTCTTTTAGGAGCGTATAAATCGGGCTGGCCGTTAAAGCAAACCCCAAAAACGCCCCCATCACCCAGGCAACCGGAAAATCCGGCCGCAAATGTTTGACCCAGCCGCTGTAATAATAGGCGGCAGCGCCAACCCCGAAGATCAGAACAAACAGAAGATGGTCATTAAAAATATACCGGCTGTAGCGCCTCAGTTCTTTAAAAAACAAAGCGGCGCGCACTTTCCAAAGATTGTCAATCACGTTCATCGTCATCTTCCTTTGTCAATTGGATATAAAGATCATCCAGTGTCGCCCCCGGCATATGAAATTCTGCCTGTAATTGCGCAAGCGTCCCTTTTGCACGGATCTTCCCGTTATGGAGAATAATAAAACCGTCGCAATATCGTTCTGCCGTCGCAAGGATATGCGTGGACATCAATATCCCTGCGCCCTTTTTCTTCATTTGATTTATTAAATCAAGCAGCGACTGGATCCCAAGCGGGTCAAGCCCGACAAAAGGTTCATCGATGATATACAGGCGCGGCTCCACTAAAAAAGCGCACATAATCATCACTTTTTGCTTCATGCCCTTTGAAAAATTCGCCGGGAACCAGCCCAGCTTTTTATGCAGGCGGAACGCTTTTAATAATGGTGTGACCCTTTCTGCATACGTTTTTTCATCAACCCCATAAGCCATCGCCGTCAGTTTTAAATGCTCGTCAAGCGTTAACTCATCGTACAAAATCGGTGTTTCCGGGATATACGAAAATTGCTTCCGGTATTCATCAGGACCTGATTTCAGTTCTTTTCCATTCATGATAATCTGTCCCTTTTTCGGTTCCATCAAGCCGATAATATGCTTGATCGTCGTGCTTTTACCGGCGCCGTTCAGCCCGATCAGGCCGATCAGCTGCCCCGGGTCAACTGTAAACGTAATATTTTGGATCACAGGCTTTTTCGTGTATCCGCCCGTTAAATGATTTACTTCCAATAAGCTCATCGGATAGATTCCTTTCTTTTGCATTGGTCTGGAATTTCACTTGTAACGTTATTGTACCATGAAAGCTGCCCGGACTAAATGTATACGAAAAAGCGCATCTGCTTGAGCAAAAGTTCTTCATCATATTTGTATATATTTCAGGAATTTGCACATTCTATGGATGCAGGGGTAACCAAAAAGCAAATCGGGGTGGTTGTAAAAGACCGAATACCGCGCTTTACAAAGGGTTGTCAATCATGTTTCAAAGCACCGGCATTTAAAAGCAAATGAGGTGTTGACGGCAGATCATCTAAAATGTTTAAAGGCCAAATGACTTTAAACTTTTACCCAATAAGGGGATGATAGTGTTGGAAAAAGTTGAAACGAACCCATTTGAATAGCACTTTCATCATCAATGAAGTGTTAATCAAAGGGAACGCACTTGACATTAAAACCTGAAAATACTCCTGCAAAGTGGGACGGGACATGCGGTTTCCGTCCCATTTTCTTTCTTTTCATTTTTCCATGCGCTATAATAAGAAACACAAACCCATGGAAAGGTTGATCTGAATGTGCATTTTTTGTAAAATTGTGAATGGAGAAATTCCAAGTGCGAAAGTGTTTGAAAATGAACATGTCTATGCTTTTCTTGACATTAGCCAGGTAACGAAAGGCCATACTTTGATTGTCCCGAAAATACATAAAGAAAATATTTATGCATTAACCCCGGAAATTGCCCGCAATTTTTTTGAATCCGTTCCCCTGGTTGCGAATGCGTTGAAAGAAGCATTCAACCCGATCGGATTGAACATTTTAAATAATAATGGCGAAGTTGCCGGGCAGTCTGTTTTCCACTATCATATGCATTTGCTGCCAAGATACGGAAAGGGCGACGGTTTTGGCGCAGTATGGAAATCACATGAAAAAGACTACAGCACAGAAGACCTGCAAAATATCGCTGCTTCCATCGCGGCACATCTTTAAGCAAAAAAATCCTGCATGTACATTGCAGGATTTTTTATTTAAGCCTGCTGTGCTTTTCTTAATCTGCTAAAAGGGCCGGCAGCAATCATCAAGGGCTGGATTTTACTGTTGCCAGCAGCCGATTTGGCGTGTGCTTCCGCCTTTCTTTGTAAAAAGGATTCACACTCTTTATCTGCTCATGCTATAATATGAATAATCTTTCTTTCGCCGCTGGCCATGAGGGCACAACGGGAAAGCCAATAGATGAGAAGAGAAGAGGAGAGATCAGGCAGATGAAAACAAAAACACTTGTCAGCTTAGCATTGCTTGTAGGGATCGGTGCGGTTTTGCATACGGTGATTCCGGGTTTCATTTTTGGCATGAAGCCGGATATGATGCTCACCATGATGTTTTTAGGCATTATTTTATTTAGAGAAAAAAAATACGTATTGATCCTTGGTGCCGTAAGCGGGCTGATTGCAGGATTAACAACCAGTTTTCCGGGCGGATTTTTCCCGAACATCATTGACAAGGTCATTACATCATTTGTATTTTTCGGGCTGCTGGCACTGTCCGGCAGGTTCTCGAAAAAATTGCCAATGCTGGTTGGTTTGACTGCTATCGGTACAGTCGTTTCCGGGACCCTGTTTCTTGGATCCGCATATATTTTAATCGGTCTTCCCGGTCCCTTCGCTATTTTATTCGGCACCATCGTCTTACCGGCTGCCGTTTTAAATGCTGTGGTGATGTTTATCGTTCATCCGATTATTTCAACAGTCGTAAAACGTACAGATATTGCCCGGGGCATGTAAAACCACATGATCCTGATTGCCGCCAGTTTATGCTGGCGGCTTTTATTTACAGCCGCATTAGAACAAAAGAAAAATGATGGCAAGCAGCCACAGCAGAATGCCGGCTCCGCCCAACAGCTTAATTCTTTGCTTCATCCGTTTCCGGGGCGGATAGATTCTTCTTTTTTGAAATAATACGATATGATGTGCCATGCCTGCCAGGAAGATGGCACCCATCAAAAATAAACCAAACGAAATGCCGCCCATTCCACTCCCCCGTTTCTTTAGCCATATACCCAGCCCGGCAAGAACTGCTACTATCATCGTATGCGGCAGCTTGGATTAACATGATCCAAGCCGGGTAAATATAAAGATAGGATTTTACAAACAGGGCGCAAACCTTTTATCATAGAAGAAAGGCGCGTATTTCAAAACGAGGTGGTATTGATGAAGAAAACAAGCTTGTTTTACGGAATGCTGGCAGGAGGTGCCGTGGGCGCAGCCGCCGCACTGCTCACAACCCCGGCTTCCGGGAAAAAAGTCAGGGCGCAATTGAAAGAAACATCGGCTGACCTCATTGCATCGGCCAAAGATATTTCCCAAAATGTGAAAGCATTGAAGGAATCCGTCCACGAATTATCAACAGACGGATTACAGGTTGCCAAGGAAGCCATCGGAGACATTAAACAATTCATCAAGGACTGGCAAAGAAGCATTGAACCAAATAAAGATGCGTTGCAAAACGAAATAAAAGAAATCCAAAGAACAATTGAACATCTTGAACAGGAGCTGAAAAAAAAGCCTTCCTGAAAACATTGCCCGTACCCAAAAGGCATGCCTTTTGGGTTTTTTTGTGTCTTCGTTTCTAAAAATTTTGTATATTATATCTTTATTATTTTTTATTTTATTGGCATAATGTTAGTATATAGTGTAAGGGGTGATGGGAAAATGACAAACCAAGCTTCATCGATGAATGAGTATTTGATTTTTTGCAAGAGAATCACACAGTTGTCAAAAGCGCTTTGGAAAACAATCGAAAAAGATTGGCAGCAGTGGATCAAGCCATTTGACTTAAACATCAATGAACATCACATTTTATGGATTGCGTACCATCTCAAAGGGGCTTCCATCTCGGATGTTGCAAGATACGGCGTCATGCATGTGTCAACAGCTTTCAATTTTTCTAAAAAGTTGGAGGAACGCGGCTTGCTTGAATTCTCAAAAAAAGAAAACGACAAAAGAAACACATATATTCAATTAACCGAAAAAGGCAGAGAAATCTTTCTTCAATCACTGGAAGCGTTTAATCCGGAAAACAGCACCATTGTGCAAGGTACCATGCCGCTGCATGATCTGTATGGCAAATTTCCGGATGTCATCGAACTGGCAGCCATCGTACGCCAGATTTACGGGACAGACTTTATGGATATTGTTGAAAACTCCATTAACCAAAAAGAGACCGGCAGTTTTGAAGTAACAGACCTGTTGGCAAACACTTCCCTGCACCAGCCATAAGGGCCCGTTGCCTGATTAAAGATTGCGTTCAAGTACTTTCATTAACTCAGGGTAGAGCCCTTGCTGCAAACATGCCGCAATGACTTCATCCGGTTGTAATTTTTTATGCAGCCGGTCTTTAAACTTTGTAAAAAGCGGGTAAAAGAAAACAAAATGATCCGCTTTTTGTTCTTCCAACTCCTGTTTTAACTGCTCGCATAGAGCGAAGAACTGCTCAACATCCTGTTTGGACAGCTGCTTTTCAATCACCAGCCGGTAAAAAGCGTTTTGATTGGATTCGATCATTTTCAGCAGCAGTTTCTGGTAAAATTCAAGCCGTTCTAATCTTTGCTCGATTGATTCCATTCAATTCCCTCGTTTATGTTTTATTTGCTGGAGCAAGTCTCTGTTCATAACATGAACTTTTTTCACCCGGATATGACATCTTTTGCAGGTTCGCTCTTCTCTTATTTTATCAGTTTATGAATTTGATTTTTATATGAATTCAATGTAAAGTTTGAAAACAGTGTTGATGCATGCTTGGGGTTTTGCCCTTTCCTCTTGCCTCATCATTGCTGAACCAACCTTTCTTGCTGGAAGATGAGGCGGAATGATCTGCCGTTCCGCCATTCTTTGGTGATCCCGAAGTTCATTCATTGAAGGAGGCCGATTTGGCATGTACTTGCTTTTGTTTTTTATATTATACGCTTTCTTTATTTTATACTTTATCAACATCTTGACAAGCAATCTATGTACAAAAAAAGAAATACCCGAAGAACGCCAGCCCGAATTATTTCGGACCATTAACATCCTAATTACCATTCTGCTCTTTTCTTCCTACTTGGATCTGCAATTTACATAGAAATGCGAATGGTACCTGGCTAAGCCCTGATTTGTGCATAAATCCGCCAACGGAAAGTCCGCCTCATGGGCTGAAGGAATTGGCCTTTTGCCATGCCCGGCCGCGGCTGGCAACCTGGAGCGAATTGCAAAGGGAAGGCCGGGTTGTTTTTTAACCCGGCCTTCCCTCCTTTCATATTACCAGCCCCAGGATGCACCGATAATAATCAACAGGATAAACAACACAACAAGTAAGGCAAAGCCGCCTCCGTAAACTGCTCCTCCACTCATACAATCCACCTCCTCTTTTGCTTTAATTTATCTTATTCGGTCATGTACATAATTGTTAAGGGCATCCGTCTACCGGCTATTCTTTTTAGAGGTATGCCGCACCAACAATAACAAGAAGGATGAATAGCACGACAATTAACGCGAATCCACTGCCATCAGCAAAACCCATTTTGAATACCTCCTTTTCTCATTCCGTATATCCTATGTAACATTCGTCTAAAACGATAAAAGCAAACGCCTATTTCTATAACGATTTTCATCTTAAAAACCGGGTGAGCCAAGATCAGATGGCCCAAAAATAGTTACAGCAAACCCATGAATCCGGTTTACGAAACCTGTTGTCTGATTGGAAATCAATAAGAATCGCATTAAGATTCCATAAGAAACACTGATTTGGTTTCTCTTCACTTTATATTTATGATATAGTAGTGTTTGTAGGTTCTTCTAGCATGACAAAACGAATAGGAGTGTTCTTGAATGAAAAAATGGGTATTATCCCTTACGCTCGCGGCAAGTGTTTTCGGACTGGCTGCGTGCGGCAATAGCGCGGTTGTAAAAACAGACGCTGGCAATGTAACAAAAGACCAATTATATACAGCAATGAAAGACAAATACGGTTCCTCCGTTCTTCAACAGCTGACAATTGAAAAAGTGCTGTCTAAAAAATATAAAGTATCGAAAAAAGAAGTGAACGCACAGGTCAATGAGGCAAAAAACCAATTGGGCACCTCTTTTGACACAGCGCTGCAGCAATACGGTTATGCCAATGAAAGTGACTTCCGCAACAGCATCAAGGTCGGCCTTCTTGAACAAAAAGCAGCGGAAGCAAGTATCCATCCTACTAAAAAGCAATTGAAAGATTATTATACAAACAACATCAAACCGGAAATCAAAGCCCGCCATATTTTGGTTTCATCCAAAGAAAAAGCGGATTCGATTAAGAAACAGCTGGATAAAGGCGCTGACTTTGCAACACTGGCTAAAAAGAATTCAACTGATACGGCAACTGCAGCCAAAGGCGGCGACCTTGGCTGGTTCGGCGCAGGAGAAATGGACAGCGCTTTTGAAGCAGCTGCATATAAATTGAAAAAGAATGAAATCAGCGATCCCGTTAAAACTTCCTACGGCTACCATATTATCCAATTAACCGGCCAAAAAGAGAAACAGCCTTACAGTAAAATGAAAAAAGAAGTAGAAAAGAAATATAAAGAATCGAAGGTAACAACAGAAAAAATCCAGGCTGTTTTAAAGAAAGAATTAAAAGCTGCGGATATTAAAGTCAAAGATGACGATTTAAAAAATACTTTTGATTCCATTTTAAGCAACAGCAACAGCACATCCACTACTTCAGGTTCATCAAGTTCTTCCAATAATTAAAAAAAAGCGTCCGGAAACCGGGCGCTTTTTTTGCAGGCCGGGCCGCAGGTTTTAGACCCGGCCCTGTTTTATGCTTCCTTCGCCTTTATCTGTTCCTGTTCCTGATCCTGTTCTTGATCCGGATGCCGCATTGACTTTTCCTTGTTCATCCGCTTAATATAGACCTCCCCTTCTTTTTCAATCCATTCCTGTTCCAATTCCCTGTCTTCTTTTGAAGTCTTTATCGCCATAAATGCACAGACTATAATTGCTGCTACAACAAAATAAACCCAAATTGGAAAATCCGCCATTTCCATTTTCCCACGCCCTTTCTAAAGTTTGTCCTATTGCTACACTCTATGATGATTTCCGCAAAAAAATGCCTCTCATTTTGAGAGGCATTTTGCTAGACTGTCATTTATGAAAGGTTGGTTTATAAAACGAACGGTTATCGAGCGCATAAATCCGATCCGAAAATTCCCCGGGTTTTACGTTGCGGAGCGCGCGGTCAAGCATGTTCATTTTTGCATCAATATTATCAATATAATGAAGGATTTCCGCTTCTTTGATCATCGGGGGCTTCGCGCTTCCCCATTCCATTTTGCCGTGATGGCTTAAAACCAGATGTTCCAGAACCATGACTTCTTCTCCATGAATATCCAGTTCCTCGGCAGCCTTGGCAATTTCATTGACCATGATAGAGATATGCCCAAGCAAGTTCCCTTTCACTGTATAAGTTGTTGAAATCGGGCCGGATAATTCCTGCACTTTTCCTAAATCATGGAGAATAATGCCGGCATATAACAAGTCGCGGTCTAAGGATGGGTAAAGATCGGCAATTGCCCTTGCCAGATCAAGCATCGAAACCACATGGTAGGCCAGCCCGGAAACAAATTCATGATGATTTTTCGTCGCTGCCGGATAGACAAGGAATTGTTTTTGGTATTTTTTTAAGAGATGCCTGGTCAGCCTTTGGATGCTGGGATTTTTCATATCAAAAATATATTGTGTGATTTTCCCTATCATTTCATCCTGGCGCAGCGGGGCCGTTTCAATAAAGTCTGCTAAACGAACCCCGTCATTTGGGGAAGCGGGATGGATCTGCCTGATCTTTAACTGCAGTCTGCCGCGGTAATTTAAAATATCCCCGGCGACTTTCACGATCGTTTCAGCTTTATAGGTCTGCACATCCTGCTCGGAAGCATCCCAAAGCTTTGCTTCGATATCTCCTGTACGATCCTGGAGAATTAACGTTAAAAAAGGTTTTCCGTTACTGGCAATCCCTTTTGTCGCATGCTTAATGAGAAGAAAAGCATCAAACTGTTCACCTACTTCGTAATAGAGAAGCCCTTTTGCCATAAATCCATCCTCCGATCTGTTACACTGATCATATTCTTATCTGAGTATAACATAACATCTGCCTGCTTTTTACAATCCGGCTTTCTTTTCTTCTGTCAGGCGCCCGTTTTCAATCCTTATCACATGTGTGCCTTTCAACAAATCAAGCAAATGGGGATGGCACGTAAAAAGCAGAACCTGCCTGTTTTTGCTGATTTGTTGTAGCAAGCGGGCCATTTTTCCGGTACGCTTTAAATCGAAGTTCACAAAACCGTCGTCGATGGCCAGCAGGCATGGATACTCTGCACCAAGCGCCTCAGCCAGCGAGAGGCGCAGGGAAATATACAATTGTTCGGCAGTAGCCTGGCTTAATTCATTGGCTGAAAACAGCACACCATCCTTCCGCTTTACATAAAAACGGTCTCCCTCATACAAATGGAGGGAAAGATACATGCCGTCTGTCAAGAAATTCAAATACGTCCCTGCCATTTTCAGGACCTGCGGAAAACGGGTTTCCCGCAGTCTGGCCATCATTCGCGAGAGCAATTCCTTCGCAAGGGCAAGCTTGGCCCATTCCCTTGCATCTTCCTGAAAAACCGAGCGGGCACTGTAAAATTGATGGAGCTTTTCAGTAAATGTGCCCCCTTCTTCCAGTCTGGCAATCTCATAGTTTACTTCCGCCAACGAACGGTTTATTTCCTGAAGCTTTTCACTTTGTTCATCTATTTTCTTTTCGAGCGCCAGTTGTTCCTGTTTCAATTCATCTGCATTATGCCTGGATGCCAATCCATCGAGGTCCTCCCCTTTTAGTTGCGTATCGAGGATAGCCAATTGGTTTTTTTGTTGCTCATATATTTGCCAGTTTCGGCCGGCCTCACGAAATGCTTCTTCATCCTTCACGCCGGCGAGATGAAGCAGCTGATCCATCTCGCTGTCAATCGTTTGCTTCTCAATTTGCAGCAGGTTTTCCTGTTCCTCTATTTCAAGCAGTTTATTCTGCCATTCATGGTAGAGAACTTTTCGTTCCTGATGCGCCGACAGCGCCTTCTTCAATGATAATATCCCCTCTTGCAGAAGCGGCCAGCGGACTTGCAGGGTGGACCATAATTGCGCCATTTTTTCCTGATAAGCGGACTGCATGCTGCCTAATTGGGCCAGCTTCTGCCGGATCCCCACTCTTTTTCTAACCTGGCCACTTAAATCAACCAACAGTTCGAAGGCATCCATCAACTGGCCGGCTTGAAAATCACGGTGAAGTGCAAAGTTTTCTTTTAAGCGGTCGAGCGCTTCCCGGCCGTTTCGTTCCTTTGCCAGTAAAAACTTCTGCCGGTTCTGAATATCCCGGGCCTGCTGCTGATAGCCTTCCAATTGAAGGATCAGCTGCTTCCATTTTTCCCGGAGCTGTTTCTGTTGCTCATAAGCCTGCAGTGCGCCGCGGTCTTCTTCCCAGTTTTGCAGGCGCCTGCTTTTTTCTTCCGCCTCACGTGTGATAGCCAGCAGTTCCTGTTCTAACGGGGCCGTGTTCCTTTTCTTGAAATAAAACCAGCCGGCTACTGCCAGCGCAAGGACAGATAACGCTAAAAAAAGATATTGATGGGCAAACAGGCCGAATCCGCCAATCAGCAGCAAAATTACGGCCAGTACCAGCATTTGGGCCGATGATTGTTTTGAAGCAGTATTCATTCTCCGGAGCAGTTCAATACGCTTTTGCTCCTTCTCCAGTGCTGCCTCTGCCTCAAGTTTTTTCCCGTATTGCTGTTGTTTTTCAGCCAGCCCCCTGAATTCTTCTTCCGAAACAAAATCATTTTCGAGCCGGCTGCACTGCTGCTCAATCGCATGCACCCTGTCCTCCAGTTCCTTCAGCCGCGCCCGGTATGTTTGCTGCTCGGTTTTGATGCGTTCATATTCATGGACAGCCAGGCGCAGTTTTTCTTTTGCTGCCACGCTTAAATCGAGACTGCATACCCGGGCGGCAGATTCTTCGTCCAGATTCAGCATTCTGCTAAGCCGCTCGATCTGCTCCTGCAAAGCTTCACATTCAAACTGCAGCCGGTCCAATTCGGCCTGGCGCTGCTGGTATTGCGGCCATTCTTCCAGGAGCTGTTCGATCGGGCCGCTGTTCTGCTCCAAAAGCGGATCAGGTTCGATTTCTTTGATCTTTTGGAGCAGGGCCTGTTTTTGCCGGTTCCGGGCAGTTAGCCTGCTGCCGATGCTGCGTTTTTGTTCAGCAAGCCGGTCCATCCGCTGCAGGCCGTCCACCGGAAACTTAACCGGGCCTGCTTTTGCAAGTAGTTGTGCGAGCTGCTGCCGTTTGGCAAATAAAGGCCAAATTTTAATATCGTGCAACACTTTCTGCAGGGACTGCCTGAATGTTTCAAGATCTGCCCTGATTTGGGCCTGTTCTTTTTCCAGGGCAGCCTGGCTTGCCTTCAGCTGTTCATACCGGCTGTTCTGCGCCTTCAGCCCGTTCAATTCTTTCTCGCGATTGCGCAGATTCTGCAGGCTTTCATTCAGAAGCGGTTTGCGCCCGTTTGGTTTAAAACGGGCCTCCATTTCTTTTTGCAGCGTTTCTTCCGCATGCAGCAGGGCATCTGTGCCGATTGTGCCGGCAGCAAACAAGTAACGGCTGATATCGTTCCCTTTTAATTTCCTGATTTCCTGCAACCCGAGGAGATTAAAAGAATAAATCGATTGAAACATCGTTTTATTCAGACCGCCGAGCATTTCAGCAAGCTGGGCCTCACCGCCGATTCTCCCGTCTGCAAAGGTGACTGTTACATCTCCCGCCGCTTTTCCGCGCACCCTTTCAACCGTTACGATGCCGGCCTTTTCTGTCTGGAGGACGAGCCGCCCCCCGTATGCATCATGCGTTTTCGGTTCATAGCGTAGTTCTGCCTGCTGCCTGGTCGGAAAGCCGAATAAAACCGCCTGGATAAAAGCCATCAGCGTTGACTTGCCCGCCTCGTTTTCGCCGTAAATGGCAACAAAGCTGTCTAAACCGGTTAAATGAAAATCGATAAATTTGCCAAAACCATAAATATGTATTTCCAACAGCTTCATTTGCAACCCTCTTCCCTGATTCTTGAAAAGGCAACGGCCTCCGCTTCACTGAGCAGTTGTTTTTTTTCTTCTTCTGTTATACGCCTGAGGTAGCGGCTTGCGTACACATGGGAATAAAGCGGAGAAATAGCGCGGGCAAACGCTTCTTCATCTGCCAGTTCTGCAGCCGTATGCTTCATTTCCCGGCTGATAAATTCATATTCCTTTAGCTGTGGGACAGATTCAGGCCTGTTCAGTGTAATATGATGGGGCCAAACAAAATTCGGGGCGCTTTCTTCCCCTTCCTGCAGCACTTCCAGCAGTTCCCCATTGTTTATTTTTTCAAGCGCTTCTGTGCCCAAATTGCCTGTTTCTTCAATTTCAAGGTCAATCAAAACAGCCTGCGTTTGTTTCCTGATTTCTTCCAGCTTTTCCCGGCAAACGCTATAAAGATCGTGAAACGCCTCAAGGCCCTTCGCCGAAACCTTCAACTGCTCCCAGATCACATCTGCCGTTTCCAAAAAAGCAACATGGGTGCTGAATTCATTCATATCCACGAGCATACAGCCTTTAGATCCTGTTTCTTTGCGGTTTCTTCCCTGGATATTGCCGGGGTAAATGATAAAAGGCTGTTCATGAAGAATTTGGCGCTGATGGATATGCCCGAGCGCCCAATAATCCATTTTTTTCGCGAGCAGTTCCCGGAGTGAAAAAGGCGCGTACGGCTGGTGCCGGATGCTGCCGCCTTCACAGTAGCCATGCAGCATGCCAATATGGAAATCCGCATTCCCTTCATTGTGATATTCAAGAATTTTCTGGTCAAACACATGCCTTTTTGGATAACTGAACCCATACAGCTTTACAGTTGTCCCGTTTTCAGCCGTAAATGTTTTCGATTCAACCTTATCTGAAAAAATGTGCACATTCGGGGGCATCGGCATCTTTGTCCATGCCCCGCCTAAATGGTCATGGTTGCCATGCAGCACAAACACTTCAATACCGGCTTCACGTAAGCGCTCAAATTGGCTGCGGAGCCTGACCTGTGCTTTCAGGCTGCGGTCTTCCCCGTCGTACAGGTCACCGCTGGCCAGCAAAAAGTCAATCTTATTTTCAATTGCAAAATCAGCCATTGTTTCAAATGCTTTAAAAGTGCTGTTCCGCACCCGTTCAAATATTTCAGCCGGCAGCTGCCTGAGACCGGTAAAGGGACTGTCAAGATGCAGATCAGCAGCATGGATAAATCGGATATTTTTCAATGACATCACGCTCTTTCGAATATACGTTCTGTTTCCATTATAAAAGGTTTGGCGCTGTAATACAATATCCGGACATTGATTCCGGCATTGTTTTAGCGCGCCAAACCCGTTTAGTTATACTGGCGGTATACATATGGATCTTTCGGCTCAGGGATTTTTTGATAATCCGTTACGGTTAAATAAGGGATATTCTCCTTAAAAGCATCGTAATAGGTAGTTGAAAGTGTTCCGCTTACCTGGATCCAGGTATTTTCTTTTAATTTGTTCTTCATATGATCCGGAAAATCGACAAGCATGCCATACACGCCGGCATCCGCAATGCAGTGAATAATACCGAATCGGAGGACAAACAACTGGTTGTCTTTAATATCATCCGTCCGGTACACAAAACCTTTTATCGTCACTTTTTTACCAATAAAATTTCCGGGGTAATTGTAGATTGTCTCAAGGCCGTGGAAATAATGGTTATCATCGAGCGTAATATGGCTTAAATTCCGGTACTGTTTCAAATCGGAGTTTTCCATCTCCACATATTGGTTTTTATCATAATAAAGGCTCGAATTCGGGCGCAGAATCTGGTGGTTGGCATACTGGTCTTTATCGTTGTCAATCATTGAGAAATGGAAGCCCTTTGCTTTAACGACCGTTGAATTTAATGTTGCGACTGGCAAAAAAATGCCTGTTACGACCGGGATGAGGATGAGCCCGTACGTAAACACTTTCTTATACCAGGTATTTTCATCCTGTTCGTGCGAATGCCCATGATGGACGTGATGCTCTTCCTTATTTCCGGCCCTGACCCATTTAACCAGCTGGTAGATCATTAAAAAAAACATCACAAAAATCATTGAAAACGACAAAAACGAATATTTCATATTAATATATTTACTGATATCGCCAGTTGCATGCAGCTTCATAAAAAAATAGGCGAATCCGAATAAGACGATAAACCGCAACATTGCTAACACCTTCTTATATGATTAATGCGCCGGCAAATACAAATACGATAATGATGCCGATCAGGGAGGCAACAAATTTCTTCTTAAATGAGTGCATCATCATCAGCAAATTTTTAATATCGACCATCGCGCCAAAAACTAAAAACGCAAGAATCGCCGCGGTACCGAACATGCCGCTGAATGATGAGGCGATAAACGCATCCGCTTCCGAGCAGATGGACATGATAAAAGCAAGCAGCATCATGATGGCAATTGCAGTGGCTTTTGTATGCCCGAGCTGCAGCAATGTGCTTGTCCGGAAAAACGTCTGCATGGCCGAAGAAATCAGCCCCCCGAATACAAGGAACTTACCGACTGAAAAAAATTCATCAATGGCATGGTCAACCACGCCGGTTATTTTTGCCCATAAGCCGGCCGGAACAGGTTCTTCATGGGGACGGCTGCTGCCATGATCATGCTCATGAAGATGCAGCTTTTTATTGGCAAATTCACGAAGCTGGCTCTCATTAAATAGGTAAGAAATCACAATCGCGGTCAGCACCGCGACAAAAATGGCCAGCCCGCATCTCATTAAGGCCATCTTCCAGCTGTCCCCGAAAGCAACAAAAGTCGAAAATATGACAACCGGATTGATGATCGGTCCTGCCAGCATAAAAGCGATTGCCGCATAGAGCGGAACATTTTTGCGGACGAGCCTTTCCGTAATCGGGACAATGCCGCACTCGCATGCCGGAAACAGTGCGCCCATCCCGGTACCGAATGCAATAGACAAAAACCGGTTTTTCGGCATTATTTTTGCGATCATTTCCTCGGTGACAAACATCTGGATGAATGCAGAAATAAATACACCCAGCACAATAAAAGGCAGCGCCTCAATGATAATACTGATAAAAATGGTGTTCATTTGTAATAAAGACTGGCTCATGGCGCTATCTCTCCTCTATCACGCTTACACTGCTTCTTGAAAAACTTCATCTAACTAGAATACTACATTAGTATCATAGTGTAAACGGACAGATCTGAAAAGAAATCGAAAAAAGCGGTCCGGGAAGTCCTGGCATTTTTATGAAATTGGCCGGATTCTATTACTTTTTTTATGAAAATATGATAGTATTGGTATATAGGTCATATGAACTTGTAATTAGAACTTTAATTGAAAGGAATGACAATGATTGTCCGAATCTATCTTTACAATCGGATTGGCTGTTTCCAGCGGTGCGTTTATCGCATTGCTTAAGATCATTATGATTGATATTATTTTATCCGGCGATAATGCCGTAGTCATTGCGATGGCGACACGGAAACTACAGAAAAACCAGCAAAATAAAGCGATTTTCTGGGGGACTGCCGGAGCTGTTATTTTAAGAATATTACTGGCGATGGCCATTGTTGCCCTGCTAAAAGTACCTTATGTCAATATTATCGGCGGCTTGCTGTTGTTATGGATTGCCTTTAAAGTACTTTCAGGCGGAGATGAGGATGTCCACGTGAAGTCTTCGAACGGGCTGTTAAAAGCGGTCGGTACAATTATATTGGCCGATGCCGTCATGAGCCTTGATAATGTCGTTGCCCTGGCCGGTGCCGCAAACGGGCACGTCGGCATGATTGCGCTTGGCGTTGCCATTAGTATCCCGGTGATGATTTTCGGCTCGAAAATGATTGTGAAAGTGATGAACCGCTACAGCTGGATTGCTTACGCGGGATCCGGCATTCTGGCGTGGACAGCAGCTGAGATGCTGTTTAAAGACGAGCATCTGCTGGAATGGCTTCACGTCTCCCATGGGCCTGTTACTTATTCTATTTCCGCCATTATAACAGTCCTGATTTTAGGGCTCGGCTACATTTCCAACAGGCGGACGGAAACGAAACAGCGGCGCCAGCAACAACACCGCACCGATAATGTGAGCGCCCATTAAGTTAAAAAAGCGTCCGGCAGTTTAACTACCGGGCGCTTTTTTAGCGATGGAATAAGATTAATTCTCCTTTTGGCGAAGTGCAGCGGTGTGTTTTTTCATAAACCCCCTTCTCTTTTAAAAGGCGCTCCCCGATTTGTTTGGCTTCACTGTCATCCTTTGCCTCAAAGCCTTCATCCAGAATTTTCTTTCCGGCAGGTTCAAAAGCCGTCAGTTTATATACGCCCATTTTTGATCCTCCTTACTCCCCGGTAAAATGCGGCATCCTTTTTTCAACGAATGCCTGGATGCCTTCAAGATGGTCTTTTGTCTGCCGCATTTTCCATTGGCCGTGTTTTTCCAACTCCAGTGATTTGTTAAATTCCGGACGGTTTAATTCCGTATAGATTTTTTTCGTTTTGATCATGGCCAAAATTGGTTTTGCCTTCCACTCCGTAATTTTCCGGTCAATAGCCGGTTTTAGCTGCGGCACGACTTCATCAACAATGCCAAGCTGTTCAGCCTCATCTGCCGGCATTACTTTGCCTTCCCAAATGATTTTCTTCGCTTTTTCCTGCCCGACACGGCACCGCAGCAAATAATGCCCTCCCCCGTCAGGCACCAGGCCGATACCGATAAAATTCATGGCAATTTTGCTGTCTGCATCGCTGATCACATAATCACATGCGAGCGCAAGGCTCAGTCCCAGCCCCGCGGCAGGGCCGTGAATCGCCGCAATCGTGAGTTTCGGCATTGCCGCCAGTATGGAAACGGCTTCATTAATATGGTCCATAAAATGCGAAAACTCCTTTTCATCCTGTACCGCAAGCATTTCTTTAATATCTCCTCCTGCTGAAAAAGCACGGCCATTTCCTGAAACGACTAAAATTTTGACGGCTTCATCCATCGCAATCGCTTTCAAATTATCCGTTAATGCGGTAATCATCTCCAAATTTAAGGCATTTAAAGCATCCGGGCGATTGAAATTCAAATAGGCAATGTCGTCTTTTATTTCTAATTGCATCGTTTCATATGTTGAAATCACCGAAATCCCACTCCTTTGCTTGTTTATTTCCTACTTCTAGCATAGCGGAATATTCAACGTTTTCCAATACTATTGGTTGCTTTTTTTAAATTTTTTAAAAGCAAAAGGGCTATTTTTTCGTAAAATAGCCCTGTTTTTCATTTATTTGATCAGTTTCATTTTTTTTAAAAAGTCGATTGGCTGTTGTTTGCGGAAATGTTCTTTCACCATATAGGAAACGCCGTTTTCATTGTTTGATCTTGTTACCCAGTCGGAAGCATTTTTGACTTTTAGCGGGGCATTGCCCATTGCAACGCCGAGGCCCGCCCATTCGATTAATGGAAGGTCATCCGTATCAGAGCCGATTACAACGACTTCTTCGCGGCGGATATTCATGCGGTCACATACATATAACAGGCCGCGGAACTTGGAGACTCCGGCCGGCACAATATCAAGCTTGCCTTTCCCGCAAACAATGCAGTCTACTTCGTGAAACATGTTGGAAATCGCTTTTTTTGCATCTTGAACGTCCTGGTCACGTAAGAAGGTCACTTCAATTTTCGGCGGGGAAACAGGCTTCTGGCCGAGTTTTTCGCTTAGTGCATCCACATATTGTTCTGCATAGGAAAACGGATTCGACGTTTGGTAGATGACGCGGCCGATTAGTTTATTCGGCTGCTTTACTTTATTTCCAAGGGTAAAGTTTTCCGACACCAGCTTGATCTGGGCCTGAAATCCTTCAAGGAAACGGACCAAATCAAGCGTAATTTCTTCATTGATTCTCCTTACAAAAATCGGTTTATCCGGTTTACTTGCAATAAATGCGCCCTGATGTGTGATGAGGGATGAATTCAGCTTCAGCATTTTGGCAACCCGGTGGGCGTATTCGAAACTTTTGGAGGTGATTAATGTGACGGAGATTCCTTTTCCTCCTGCATAGTCGACTGCTTCTTTCGTCGATCTGCTGATCCGCCCGTTATCCTGTAATAATGTCCCCTCAACATTTAAGGCCAACATTTTATAGATCATGATGCTCCCCCTCTTCAAGATGCTCCAAAACCGCTTTTAGAAACGCCTTTTAACAGCCGGCTTCTTTTATAAATGTATGTGAAAAGAGGGGAAATAGAACAGCCATCATCGCTTCATTAGTTTCTGCCGCTTCCCTGTGTATCTGAAACCTGCATTATTTGCCCGTATAGAGGTCTTCAAGCGGCTTCATTAATATTTTATTGACTTCATCCAGTACCGCACTCAGCCGTTGTTCGGCGTTCATTAGCCTGGCAATCAGCGGATTTGCCTGGACGGCAGCTGCTATTGCCTGCGCCTGGCCTGCTTCTTTTTCTGTTACCGGCTGGCCTGACATTTGCTTTTCTTGCAGCCTGAGCTGAAGATTGCGGAAATCATCGAATAACGTTTTTGCCTGGCTGTTTTGCAGCACCTGTTCGTATGCCTGTTTCAGTGCACCGTATTCACCGCTTGCACGAATCTCTTTTTCTAAAAGATAGGCATAATCATTTAAATTAGACACCAGTTGGAAACCTCCTGTACATCTGTCATCTTTTACTTTGGTTGCTTTCCTCATTACACAGTATGGGCGCTTCACCCTTTTTGCCACACCGATTATATGATCAGCACAATCATCCCCTGGACAATGCCGATCAGTCCGCCTAGCAGCGCGCCTAAATAAGTAATCATTTTAAATTCGCGCGCTGTGATCCCGAGAATCAGCATTTCCAGCCTTTCAACCGGAAAAGATTCCACTTCCTGGCGCACCAGATCCGCAATCTGAAGCTTCTGGATAATCAAATGGACTCTGCTGCTAAGCAGGCGCAACCCTTTTTCAGACCATTCAGGCAGCCATTCGTCCGTAATTTTATCCCGGAAGCGCATGAAAAATGCCTGAACCGGTGTTTCCAGCAATCGCCCGACCGGCAGTGCTGAATAAATGATATTACTCAGCCACTGTTTCATTTCACGATCAGGAAGGTCCGGCAGCAAGCTTTCAATCGGTTTTGATTTGATATTTTGCCATTCCGTTTCGAGCATCTCGACAACCGTTGCTTTCGTTCCGCTTTCCCGCAGTGCTTTAACAATTTCCGGCTGGATTTTGTCTGCAATTGAAATATTGCCGATAATTTTTTTCAGCACCGAGCCAATCATGCCACGTTCGTCAAGAAAATGCCCGATCATGCCTTCAAGTTTTCGGCGGCCTTGTGCACTGGAGACGTAATCGCATATTTTTTGGATCACCAAATCGGCGAGATCCGGAATTTTTTCCTCAATCCTCCCGGTAACGGCAACGGGAAGCGACTTGTCCAGGCTTTGCGCGGCAATTGAACTTTTTGTCTGATCATACTGGCTGCTGATTTTGGCCTCGATCCAGCTTCGAATTTTATCTTCCGTCACTTCCATCTTAAAAAAACCGGCAACTTGACGGATGGTCCAATTCGCCTCGAGCCACTTCAGAAAAGACTGCTTCAGCCACGCTTTTGCCTCATTCATGAACTGCGGCGACAGCAGTTTTTTTTCAATGCTCTCCGGCGTTACCAAATGGCGGACGACCATATCGCCCAATTGCCGTGCAATTTCTTCTCTTCGTTTCGGGATTAAACCGGGTGTAAATGGCAGCCTCCAATTTTTTAAATAGATGGCTTCATACGGCCTGAACAGCATTTTGATGGCCAGGTAATTGGTAAAGCCCCCGATCACCGCCCCTACAACGGTCATAAAAAGAATTTCCAAAAAAGCATGCATGTTGTAATCATCCTATTCCTTTATATTCGATGGCAAATGGCTCACGGTGTTAAAAATACCCATTTTTTTACATGGTTACGCCCGGTCGGAATGTAAATTTTAGCGGCACCCTTTTTCTGTACTATTCATAAGATATCAGCAAAAGCCCAGGTAAGTCAAAAAAGTCCCGCATTTTCAGCCCGGCCGAAAAGTATTTCATTTGATAACAAACGGGGATTGACTATGGAATGTTTAGTAGAATTGCAGCCAATCACTGCTGACGGGGAACACAAGGCGGATATGGAAATGCCTGAAAAACTATTCAAGCTGCTCCGCCTCCCCCCTGAAAGTACCCTTACAATCAGAATTGGCGGCATCACAGCAGCAGCCGGCGTGATTGCCGTTCCGGACAGGGGTGTACTGCCCATTATCCGCTTATCCAGGTCTTGCTATGAAAAATGGATGCTGCCAATGCCCTCCATCCGCTTGAAAGCCGCTTACTCAGAAGGTATTTTGCATTTTGGCCCTGTCATTGCTGTGTTGACTGAACTCAGCGGAAAATCCGGAACGCCGCCGGTTTCAGCAGGCATGCGGGACTTTTGCAATGAACTCCGGCGGCTCACCCAGGGCGAAGGGGGCTATCTGTATATCACCGGCATGGGCATTTGGCCGAACGCGGGCTTACGATGTGAGGAGCAAACATGGATTCAAACGGCAGTACCGGCTCCGGATGTGGTGTATAACCGGCTTCACGCCAGGCACAGTGAAAAAAGCCCCCTGTTCAAAGAAGCGATTGCAAAATGGAAAGCAGCAGGCATTCATTTCTTTAACGCAAGATATTTATCCAAATTGGAAGTGCATCACTGCCTGAAAGCAAATTCCGCCTTGAGCCGTTATCTTCCTGAAACCTTCAGCTATGACAAAGGCCGCCTGCGGGAATGCCTTTTATCATTCAAAGAACTGTATCTTAAACCGGAAAACGGCAGCCAGGGACGCGGAATCATCAGATTACAGCTTAAAGACGGGAAAGTTTCCCTTCAGCACCATATAGGCGGCAGCCAAAGCCCTGCTTTGTTTTCCAATGCAGCAGATGCCATCGAAAAGACAGACCAGCTGATCGGAAGGCGCCCGTATATTATTCAAAAAGCCATCCCTTTAATGGAATGCGAAGAGAAAAAATTAGATTTCCGGTTTCTTGTTTTTAAAAGCAATCACAACGACTGGAACCTCATCTCCGCTGTTGCCAGAATGTCGGCTGCAGGGAATTTTGTTTCCAATCTTGCCCAGGGAGGCAGCGTTTTAAAACCTTTGCCACTTTTATACAGGTATTTCGGTACGGAAAAAGCTGCACTCGTTTGGGCTCTCATGAACGAATTGGCGCTTGAAGCCGCTAAGGAAATCAGTACCCATACAAACGGCAATATTGCAGAACTCGGGCTTGATATCGGTGTAGATCAGAACGGAAAACCATGGTTTATTGAAGCCAATTTAAAACCATCCAAACAAATTCAGCAGCCCTCCCCCGCTTTCCGGCCGTCTGTAAAAGCGTTCTATCATTATTGCATGTTTTTGTGGAGAGAAAGGAGCCGCCATCATGACGACTAAATTAGGAATTTTGACACTGGACCCTTTAAACCGGCAGGATTATTTTACGAAAATCGGTATGCGCTCTAAACAATATGGAACCGATTTATATTTATTTTCACCGCTCGATCTCGTACCGGGCACCCAAATGGTAAAAGGATTCCGTTTTGATACAGGCAAAAAGCAGTGGTCCGGCTGTGAATTTCAAATTCCCGCCTGTTTATATGACCGCTGTTTTTACGGAGAGGACCAGGCTTCCAAAGATGCCAGGAAAATTGTTTCATGGCTGAAGGAAAGAAAAGACATCACCTTTTTGGGCTATGGCCTCCCGAATAAGGGAAATCTGTATGACCGGTTAAAGGATGACCCAAGGATTTCGCCTTATTTACCGAAAACCATCAGGGCGACTGATCCGGAGAGGGTGCTGTCCGAATTGAACCGTTACAATTCCGTTATCTTAAAACCAATTAACGGCGCCCATGGCTATGCCATATACGCGCTTGAAAAAACGGGTGATTCTATTCTTGTCAAAACAACAAAAAGCGGAAAACTCATTTCTAAAACATTCGCCGATTTGGGCGCTTTCAGTAAATGGCTCGACATCATCTTAACCAAACAAATTTTTCTCATTCAAGCCCGGCTCGACAATGTGAACAACCGGCACCAGCCCTTTGATCTGCGCATCTTTTTGCAAAAAGATAAAAACGGGCATTGGCGCGAAATGGCAAGAGGAATCCGCACAGGGGCCGCAAACGGAATTTTGACGAATATGAGCGCCGGGGCTTCGATTTCAGCTTATGAAGACTGGAAGCAGCAAACCCCGTATTTCAATCATTCTTATTTAGAACATGAAATTGCAGCACTGATCGCAGAACTGCCGCATGTTCTTGAAGAAACTTTCCACCCGCTGTTTGAGCTTGGCATCGATCTCATTATTGCAAGCGACCAATCCATTTGGGTGCTTGACATCAACTCAAAACCGGGCAGAAAACTGATCAGCCAGCTCTATCCGGAACGCCTCGATCAAATGTATGAGGCCCCGCTCGCCTACTGCAAGTATCTCGAGAAGCATGAACGCGGAGCCGGCAGCAAAAACCCGGCAGCATCTGCCCGCCAATAGCGCTGCTTTTACATCCATGAAGAAGTGAGGTGCTTTACAATGGCAACAAGGTATAAAATTGAATTTTTTGAAGAACAGGAACTGATCCTTTATACCCCGTCAGCCCTGTCTTTTCCGGAAACCGCCACAAAAGCAGCGTTTGGATCGAAAGTGGCGGCGGCAAAAATTGAACCCCATCCAAACGGGCGCAATGTGTTTGCCGCCAGCAGCGGTTTGGCCGCAGCCCTGTTCATCCCTGATTTTTTAACAGCTGTCCATTGCTTCCAAAAAGGCCCATTGCTCCTCATTGGGCCGCTTGTCGGAATTTTTTCTTCCGGGTTTACGCCATATCGGAGCCATCCGATCGGCGCAAGATCCGCTCTTTTTGCAAAACTGCTGTCCGTGCAGGCTGCAGCCGGTGTTGCGCCTTTTCTTTTCGGAGAGCAGCATATTGACTGGGAACAGGGGCTGATCCGCGGATTTTTTTACAGTAAAGAGGGCTGGGAAAGCCGCGATGTGCCTTTTCCGAATGCCATTTATGACCGCCTCCCCAACAGGCGGAGCGAAGCCATGAAAAATTCAAGAGCCGTAAAAGAAAAGCTTGAAAAAGAATACCTTATCCCGTGGTACAATCCCGGGTTTTTCAATAAACTGGAAGTCCATGACCGCCTGTTTCAAGATCACCGGGCCAGTTTGTATTTGCCGGAAACACATGCGCTTGAATCGTTTCACCAAATCGAACGCATGCTGTCCGACTATGGGCAGGTGTATGTGAAACCCATTCATGGCAGCCTTGGCCTCGGCGTCCACCAAATTGTATACAGCCGCAGGTCCCAGGCCTACTATTGCCGGTACCATGACGAAAAAAACCGTTTGTTGAAATTCAGAAGCCTGGAAGCCCTCATGAACCAGGTATTTGCGAAGAAACAGCCCGGCCGCCTCCTTGTCCAGCAGGGAATCCATTTAATTGCCGATAATGGCCGCCCGGTTGACTTCCGCGTCCATGCCAATAAAGATGAGAACGGCGACTGGCATGTGACGGCAATCGCAGCCAAAGTGGCGGGGCCGGGAAGCCCGACCACCCATCTTAAAAACGGCGGGGAAATCAAGACCCTGGAGCAGCTGGTGGGAGACAGCGCACAACGGGAGGCGTACCGTACAGCGCTTACGAAAGCGGCACTGACACTTGCCCAATCTATTGATGATCATATAGAGGGAATAATCGGTGAAATCGGGTTTGATTTAGGGATTGATACGGGCGGAAAAGTGTGGCTGTTTGAAGCCAACTCAAAGCCCGGGCGTTCGATTTTTACCCATCCGTTCATGAAAGAATTTGATTGGCTGACACGGAAAATGAGCTTATCTTTTGCCGTTTATGTAACAGCCAGGCAATTGGAAGAGCTTGGGGAAATGCATACATGATCCCGCTATACTTAAACGCACCCCAAAAACAATTCATCCGGCCGGAAAAGACGCCGTTATTTTGGGGAAAGGAAGCTGACCTGCTCCCTTACCAGGATCCCCCTCCTCAAGATTACAGTTTTTGGATGAAACAAACAGGTGCCATCGCCGGGCCGCTGATCGGTATTTTAGTCAGCAAATCCAAAAACAGCATCTTTTTAGGCAGCCGGGCATTTTATGAACAAATCCAAGCCGGGCTCCAGGAGGCAGATGGCGGCCTCGCTTTTTTGTTCAGCCTCCAGGACATAAAGCCTGAGACCATTGAGGGGCTTTGCTACTGCAAAAATAAAGGTGTTTGGCTGCAGGCCGTTTTCCCTTACCCCAATATCGTCTACAACCGCATTTCATCGCGTACGGAGGAATCCTCGGAACCTTTTCATCGCTTTGCCAGCCTGTTAAAACAGCGGAAGATTGCTTTTTTTAACCCGCATTTTCTCGATAAATACGAAATGTACGAAAAGTTCCGGGACAATCCGGACATAAAGGGTCATCTTCCGGAAACAATTCTCATCCGGGAGCAGGAGGATTTTACTGAATTTCTTTCCCGGCATAAAGATCTCTATCTCAAACCGGTAAACAAATCACAGGGTTCCGGCATATTGCGGATTATTTTAAAAGCGGATGGCCGCTGCCAGTACTGCAGCCCGCATTCCTGCAAAGACCTGCCTTCCATTCAAGCGTTATGGAAAGAAGTTGAAAAGATCAGCAATAATAACCTCTATATTGCCCAGGTGACAATCCCGCCGGAACTTTCCCTGGACAGAAAATATGATTACCGTGTACACGCCCATTTCTCCCGCGGCGCATATGAGATCACCGGCATCGGCGTCCGGATGGCCCGCCCCGGCGGAATTACCACCCACACCTCAAAAGGCGGGGAAATTGTTCCGCTTGCGTTCCATATAAAAAAGCACGCTGAGCAAAAAATCCCGGCTTTGATTCAGGCATGCGGCAAGGCCCTCACGAAGGAATACGGGTTTTTCGGCGAATTTACCGCCGATATTGGCACCGCACCGGACGGCAGCCTCTATCTGTTTGAACTCAATGCGAAGCCAATGCCTTTTGACGAAGTGGAGATTGAAGAAAGAAAAATCCGGAAATTAATTGCATTATTTTATACGCTCACCAATGATGGCGAAATGGAAGGCAGCTAAACAGCGGACTGAAAAGCGGTCAATGGATAATGGCTTTTCCGCTGTTAACGGTTCCCAATGCGGCGGAATTTGATTAAAATAAAAGCATAATAAGACAAAAAGCAGAGGGGGCCCTGTCATGATAGAAAGATTAAAAGCGCGCTATCCGAATGCCTGCATTTCAGCCTCTCCTATTCCATTCAAGCATCTGATATGGTTTTGGATCCGCGAAGATGAAAAATATATTGGCATTGAACCGCATGATTTGAGCGCTGAAGAGACCTTGCTCCTTAAGACGGTCTTTCCGGAATATTTGGAGGAAACCGCCCTGAACCAAGGCACTGCAGCCAAATGGTATAACTATTTATTTTTGCCGGGAGCCCCCGCCCCGTTAGAAATTGAAAAGAAAAAATGCCGGATCATTCAGTTTTCAATCGCGAAAGACGGCCTTAACATCCAGCTTGTTCAGGAAGCGATAAAAAATATGTTTGTCCGTGACGTGACCATTGTGATGATTGACAGGCAGCAGGGATTGGCCATCGAAGAAAAAAATAAAACAGAAGTCTCAATTGATGACTTGCAGGCTTCCATGCGTGCATTTGAGAACGACTTCTATATGCCCATTTCACTTTATGCCGGCGAATTTAAACCGCTGGAAGCATTGAAGCCTTTTTTCCAACTTGAAAAGCAGCTCTTTGACTTTGCGCTGCTGCAGATGCCAAAGCCCGGCTTGTTTACGCTCGATTCCGTGCTGCCTGTCTATTTGCTAGAGCAGCTGCCGCCTGAAACAAGACAACTTCTCTTTGGCACCATCCTTGAGATTTTCAAAAAAGACCGTGAGATGTGGCGGACGGTTAAATTATATTTGGAAAACTTCTCCAATGCCAGTTTGACTGCAAAACAGCTTTTTATTCACCGTAATTCGCTGCAGTACCGGATTGAGAAGTTTGAAGAAAAATCCGGGCTCCACTTAAGAAATTTCAACAGCGCCATGCTGGCATACTTTGCCTGCCTGGTATTCCGGTCCTGACATTCAATTTTCCCCTGCAATATCGCCAAAAGCGGGCTCTAAAATGCTGATCAACAAAAGCACCCCGTCTTGAAAGCCGCAAATCATAATCAAATGTTTTTTAAACAGGGCAAACTGCCGAAGTTTCAGCTAATATCTTTGTGCAGCTTAACCATAACAAAATGAGAGGGCTTTCTTTATAATGATCATAACAAATCGAAAGGGGCTTTTCCTATGACAGACTTGGTGCTCGACCATATTTACAAAATTTATGATCACCATGTTACAGCGGTTTCCGATTTTAATTTACATATTCAGGACAAGGAGTTTATTGTTTTTGTCGGGCCTTCCGGTTGCGGGAAATCAACGACATTACGCATGATCGCAGGGCTTGAGGAGATTTCCAAAGGTGATTTTTATATGGATGGCAAAAGGGTAAACGATGTTGCGCCAAAGGACCGTAATATTGCAATGGTGTTCCAAAATTATGCGCTTTATCCGCATATGACGGTTTATGATAATATGGCTTTCGGGCTGAAACTGCGCAAAGTCCCGAAAACGGAAATTGAACAGCGGGTCACGAAAGCTGCAAAAATTCTCGGACTGGAACAATATTTGAAACGGAAACCAAAAGCGTTATCGGGCGGTCAAAGGCAGCGGGTCGCACTCGGGCGGGCCATTGTGCGCGATGCAAAAGTGTTCTTAATGGATGAACCGTTATCCAATCTGGATGCAAAGCTCCGTGTTCAAATGCGTGCCGAAATTGCGCGCCTGCACCATCGTTTGCAAACGACAACCATTTATGTAACCCACGACCAAACAGAAGCGATGACGATGGCCACAAGGATTGTTGTGATGAAAGATGGCGTCATCCAGCAGGTCGGGTCGCCGCGTGAAGTATACGATACTCCTGCAAACCTGTTTGTTGCCGGATTTATCGGCTCGCCGGCTATGAACTTCTTTAAAGGCAAACTGCAGAATGGAAAATTTTATATCAATGACATGATTCATATTGATGTGCCGGAGGGAAAATTAAAGGCCATGAAAGACTATGCCGGTAAGGGGATCATCCTTGGAATCCGCCCTGAAGATATTCATGATGAACCTGTCTTCATTGATGCAGTACCAGGCGCCTCCATTCGCGCCCGTATAGAAGTATCAGAACTAACCGGAGCCGAAACGATGTTGTATGCCAAAATCAACGGGCAGGAATTTATATCACGGATTGATTCCAGAACCGTTGTCCATCCCGGCGATGAAATTACGCTTGGGCTCGATATGAATAAAGCACACTTTTTCGATGCTGAAACAGAAGCCAGGATTGGATAGATTGCCCGTTAAGCGCAGATAAATTTTGTAAAAAGCCAACCGCCGTCCGCTGCGATTGGCTTTTTTTAAATGTCCACATAGAATATTGTCTTCCTTTCCTCCTGGTTGCAGCGGGGGCAGTACAGGAGGTGGACACAATTGTCTTGCCCGGAACTTTCCGGATCCCCGTCTTCCAGTTTTTCCTGCCAGATTTCCATATAAGGGCTGTAATCATCGAAATAATCATATATTTTCCCGCCGTCCTGCAAACGAAAACGGCATTCGGGACAGACCGCCCGGATCGTTTCAAATCCATTGCACACGGGGCAGACTTTCATTCGCTTCACCCACATTCCTGTGTTTTTTATTTAAAGTGTGTGGAGAATGCGAAATACTATTCGTACAAAAAATGTTGAATGCAAGCTGTTTTCCAAGATTTTACCAGATTTAGAACCGCATAATCTTCCGGCAAGATAAACATAATACGACTACAAAGCCACACACAGATGGGTTAAACCAAGATGGTGGCAAACCTGATTGTTTGTCCGCTGGTGCAATTCCAGCTGGCCCAACCATAAAAAACACCACGAGGAGATGACAAAAATTATGGCAAACAACAATAGCTCAAACCAATTATTAGTAGCAGGTGCAGACCAGGCGCTTGACCAAATGAAATATGAAATTGCCCAGGAATTTGGCGTTCAACTTGGAGCTGATACGACTTCCCGCGCTAACGGTTCTGTTGGTGGAGAAATCACAAAACGCCTTGTTCAAATGGCAGAGCAACAACTTGGCGGTACTTTCCGTTAAAAATAACCAGCATTGACAATTTGATAGTTTATGGCTAAAAAAGGGAGGCTTCCAGACAGCCTCCCTTTCACCTGCTATTTCAAATTCACCATTTTTGCCGGCACAATCCATTCATCATATTGTTCTTCTGTTAAGTAGCCGGTTTTGATTGCGGCTTCTTTCAATGTCGTGCCTTCTTTAAAAGCCAGTTTTGCAATTTGCGCGGCTTTTTCATAACCAATATGCGGATTTAATGCTGTGACAAGCATTAATGAACGATCCACATTTTCTTTAATGGTTCCAACATTGGGTTCAATCCCCCGTACACATCTTTCATCGAAAGACTTCATGGCATCGCCAAGCAGGTGGACTGACTGCAAAAAATTGTAAATAATAACCGGTTTAAAGACATTTAATTCAAAATTCCCCTGGCTTGCTGCAAAACCAATTGCGGCATCGTTTCCGAAAATCTGGACGGCGGCCATTGTTACTGCTTCACATTGGGTCGGGTTGACTTTCCCCGGCATGATGGAGCTCCCCGGTTCGTTTGCCGGAATGGAGATTTCGCCGATGCCGCTTCTCGGGCCGCTTGCCAGCCAGCGCACATCATTGGCAATTTTCATCAAGTCTGCAGCAAGCCCCTTTAAAGCGCCATGCACATAGACAAGCTCATCATGGCTTGTTAACGCATGGAACTTATTATCAGACGAGCGGAATGGGTAACCGGTTTGTTTTTCCAGCTCCTCCGCTACTTTACTGCCGAAAGCAGGGTCGGCATTAATGCCTGTCCCGACAGCAGTACCGCCGATGGCCAAATTCAAAATCTGCCGGGCACTTTCTTTTATCATCCCGCCGCTTTTTTCCAGCATCGCCCGCCAACCGCTGATTTCCTGGCCGAGAGTCAGCGGAGTAGCATCCTGCAAATGGGTACGGCCGATTTTAATGATTTCCATGAATGCCTTTTCTTTTTGAAGTAAAGTTTGTTTCAACTGTTCAAGCTGCGGGAGAAGTCTTGTTTGCAGCTCGTGGTAAGCAGCGATATGCATGGCGGTAGGAAAAGTGTCATTCGAACTTTGCGACATATTGATATCATCGTTCGGGTGGATCTGTTCAGAAATACTTTGATCGGCAAGGATTTCATTTGCCCTTCTTGCCACCACTTCATTGACGTTCATATTAGACTGCGTGCCGCTGCCTGTCTGCCAAACGACAAGCGGGAAATGTTCATCAAAATGACCTTCCAGCACCTCTTCGCATGCCTGTACAATTGCGTTTTTTTTGGCTTCAGATAATTTCCCGAGCTGATGATTGCTGATGGCAGCAGCTTTCTTCAAATGGGCAAATGCGCGGATGACTTCTATCGGCATTTTTTCGCCGCTAATTGGAAAATTTTCTTTGCTGCGCTGCGTTTGTGCGCCCCAATATTTGTCAGCCGGAACTTTCATTTCTCCTAAAGTATCTTTTTCAATGCGATACTCCATGTAAACCCCTCCCTGATCGTGCTTTCATTTTTTCTATAGCGGACTTTCTGCATCGTTTTTCAGCAGAAACCGCAAGCCTTTATGTATCGCATCTCTATTTTACTATAAATTCACACAAAGAAACACCTGCACAATTGTAAAATATGCAAGTGTTTCCACTTCAAGCCGCCTTCGTTACTGCCCGAGGATGTTTTGCAGTTTTTCCTTGATTTTTTCTCCGGTGCTTTTCCAGGTGCCTTTATTTTCGTCAATCGTATCTTTCAATTTATCTGTCTGTTTTTTAATCGTTTCGTCAATACTTTCCAGTTTTTCTTTTAATTGGCCGCCATCGTTTTGCTGCTGATTAATCGAATCTACGTCGAAATCCCCGGCCTTCGTATATTTTAATGTCGCATTCATAACAGCATTAAAGACCGGTACAATGCCCTGTTCACTCAGCCCGTACAAATAATGGCTGCGGTCTGTTTCATCATAACCCATCCAGACCACACCGACTAAATTGGGCGTATAGCCGGCAAACCACTGGTCCATTGTGCCGTCAATGTTGCGGTATTCAAGCTGGGTAGAACCCGTCTTGCCGGCGATTTTATAACCGGGCACACTTACCCCTTTTCCGGTTCCGGATTCAACCACATTTAGCAGCATGGATGTCATTTCCTGCGAAACTTTCTTTGACGTGACCCTCGTCTCGCTGTCCTTATGTTCTGCCAGTACCTTTCCGGTCGGGCTCACGATTTTCCGAATGATGTGCACATCCGTTTTTTTGCCGCCATTCGGGAAAGTCGTATAGGCTTCCGCAATATCTTCCGGTGAAACGCCGTTTTGGATATTTCCGAGTGCAATGCCAAGTTGCTTATCCTGTTTTGTGACCGGAATGCCAAATTTTTTCGCAGCGTCATAGCCTTTTTCAACGCCGATTTTATTCAGCAGCCAGACAGCCGGCGCATTTAATGATTTTTCAACCGCCGTATACATCGGAACTTCCCCTAAGTACTGGTGATTGTAATTGCCTGGCGAATATCCGCCTTTGTAGGTCATTTTTTTGTCTTTTAAAACCGATTCCGGGTCATACCCTTCTTCCAATGCCGGCGTATACACGGTGATCGGTTTCATAATCGAGCCCGGCTGCCGTTTTAGCTGTGTGGCCCTGTTGAAACCGCGGAACACTTTTTCGCCTCTTCCCCCGACAAGCCCGCGCACGCCGCCTGTTGCCGGGTTGACAAGAATGCCGCCGCTTTGGACGATCTGGTCGGATGTGCCGGATGGGAAAAGCGAGTTTTGCTGGTAGACGTATTCCAAAGCGGATTGGATATTCTGATCCATTTCCGTATAAATTTTGTAGCCCCTCGTCAGAATTTCTTCTTGATTCAGGCCGTAACGTTTGATGGCTTCTTCAAGAACGGCATCTGTATAGTACGGGTATTTGCCCTTAATCGAGTCGGTTTTTTTATCTTTTAAAGTAAGCTGTTCCGCTGCCGCCGCCTTGTATTGCGAAGATGTAATCATACCGTTGTCCTTCATGGCGCCCAATACGACATTACGGCGTTCGATCGCACGCTTATAATGGTTGTAAGGATCCAATGCGCTCGGTGCATTCACAAGCCCTGCTAATGTTGCAGACTCTGACAGATCGAGATTCTCGACGTCTTTGCCAAAGTATTTATTGGCGGCTTTTTGCACGCCCCAGGCTCCTTCACCGAAATAAACCTGGTTTAAATACATTTCGAGAATTTCTTTTTTCGAATAATGTTTCTCGATTTCAATCGCCAGAAAGAGTTCCTGGACTTTTCTTTTTAATGTCCGTTCCGGGGATAAAAGCGCATTTTTTGTTAATTGCTGGGTAATCGTACTTCCCCCTGCAGTAGTCCCGCCGGCGCGGATATTTTTCACGAGGGCGCTCATGGTACCAATAACATCAAATCCGCGATGCTTATAAAAGCGGTGGTCTTCTATGGCCACGATCGCATTTTGCAGATCAGCGGGCATTCTTGTTATCGGCACCCCTTCTGAACGGTTGGCTGATATTTTGCTGGCCTGGTCACCGTCTTTATCGTAAATAATCGTTGTTTGCTCCAAACCTTTTTTCAGCTGGCCGACATTCGCGCTCTTTGCATAGTAAGCGAAAAAAGCCAAAAAAGCCAATAAAGTAACGGAAGCCACAAGAATGATAATTTGGTTCATGTGCGCTGTTTTCCAATATTTTTTTATGAGCTCCCTAAAGGGTTTTAATTTATCCATATGATTTCCTGCTTTCATCCTTCCGCTTTCAATGAAACTTTGATTTTAGCGTGCTTGTTTAAAGAATAAGTGCCTAAGCAAAAGCATATTATGAAAGCCGCCAAAAATCAATGCCAATCATTGTGAATCCAGTGTTTTGGAACCAACGGCGGCCAATTTCTTTTATCCCAACATAACGGGCAGTAAGACTCCCACCTCAAGATTCAAGGTACGAAGAAGGATAGGCGGGAGATCAAACTGCCCGTAAAGTTCCGATTGGTTCAACTAACCATCAGTGGGGATGAAGGACCCCCACTGATGGAAGTTTCACTTTATTTCCATGCATTTTCCGTTAGTTTTCTGCTGTACAGGGTAAATAATTAGTAGGATCTGATGATGAATGATGAAGAGCGACATGAGAGGATGATGGAAAATGTACAAGCATATTGCCGTTGCATTTGATGATTCCGGCGGCAGCAAAAAGGCGCTTGAGAGAGCCGCAGATTTGGTTGCAGCCGGCCAAGCAGCCCGATTAACTGTTCTGCATGTGAGCCAGGAAACAGAAGTAACGGCTCCTATTCCCGATGAAAATATCGGTGTTCCGCCAACGGTTTCGTTTCCGGGAATGGATGGAAGGGTTTACTCTGCTGATAACCCGTCTGCAGATACTTTAGCACCCGCAACACAGCAAATCTATCTGAACAGTGCGGAAGATGCCATTAACCACGCGAAAGAATTGCTGGAACCAAGAGGGATTCAGGCTGATTATCATATTTTAGAAGGAAATGTCTCCCAAACGATCTGTGAATTTATTGATGAAAACAAAATTGATTTAATCGTTGCCGGCAACAGCGGGAAAGGCGGGATGAAACGGCTGTTTTTAGGCAGCGTAAGCGAAAGCCTCGTTAAAAATGCCGATATCGATGTGCTCGTTGTGAAGTGAAAGCGGGAAAGGGCTTCCGGGCTGCTTTCCCACTAAACCATCTTAAAGGGGCAATAACTTCTCCTCATCCGTCCCTTGCGAAAAAAATCCGTGCCAGATTCACGTCCGGGCCCGGATTTTTTTGCTACATGCATTAAAAAGTCCAAACCAACCCCCCGCCTTTTGAATACATTAGCATTGCAGTATGTATCTTCAAATGACGGAGGTGATGAGAATGGGCTTCTGCGGCTACGGCGGCGGTTACGGCGGCTACGGCGGCTACGGTTACGGCGGCGGATTCAACAATAGCTTTGCTTTGATTGTTGTATTGTTTATCCTGCTGATTATCGTTGGTGCTGCTTATTTATTCTAAGCCTTTCACGAGGGTCTTTTAGCCTGTGCGCCCGCTATAAGCGGGCGCAGCGGGCTAAAGGCCCTTATCTATTCTAATCAACTTCATGAGCTCCCGTCCGTCCGGGAACCGCTTTTCTATTATCTTTGTGTTCACCATGTGACGGCTTTTCCTGGTATTACGACCAGGTAAACCCGCATCGATTACGAATTTTTTCTTTGTACAGAACCGGCTCCAACCCTATTTGCTTCAGAAGTTTTTCCATTCTGGTATAAATGGCATGCTACATAATGATGGTCTTCCACTTCCATCCACTGCGGCTTTACATGGGCACAAATTTCCATGGCCGCACGGCATCTAGTCCGGAATACACATCCGCTTGGCGGATGAATCGGGCTTGGAATTTCACCCTTTAGAATAATTCGTTCGCGTTTGTCCTCAATCTTCGGATCCGGGATCGGAATCGCTGATAATAAGGCTTGTGTATAAGGATGCAGCGGTTTGCGATACAAACTGCCGCTTTCCGTCAGTTCAACAAGATGGCCGAGGTACATGACCCCAATCCGGTCGCTGAGATGTTTCACCATTGACAGATCATGCGCGATAAACAGATACGTCAGGTTTTTTTCTTTTTGCAATTTTTTCAGCACATTAACAACCTGGGCCTGCACGGAAACGTCTAAAGCGGAAATGGGTTCATCACAGATGATAAATTCCGGGTCAAGCGCAAGCGCCCGCGCTATTCCGATCCTTTGGCGCTGCCCGCCGCTGAACTCATGCGGATACCGGCTTGCATGTTCTTGATTTAACCCGACGCTTTCCAATAATTCATAGATTCGATTCAATTCTGCTTTTTTGGTTTTGTAAATGCCGTGGACCTCAAGCGGCTCCGCAATGATTTCGCGAATGGTTGAACGGGGGTTTAAGGAAGCATATGGATCCTGGAATATCATTTGGACTTTTCTCTTCATTTGGAAAGCTTCCAGCTCATTTAAAGCATGGATATCTTTTCCATTGTATAAAATCTGCCCGGAAGTCGGCGTGTACAGCCCCATGATCAATCGGCCTGCTGTTGACTTTCCGCATCCGGATTCCCCGACCATACCAAATGTTTCCCCTTTACGGATAAAAAAGGATAGATCATCGACCGCTTTCAATTTTTGGTTTTTCCCCATATCAAAATATTTTTTTACACGTTTAACTTCCAACAGTTTTTCACTCATGGTGCTTCTCCTTTCTCCCCCATCCGGCTAAAAACCGGTTATGGCTTCCAATACCGCCTTGCACAGCAAAGTTCTTCCCCGTAAATTGTCCCATCCATCTTCAGCACTTCAACATTTCTGCCGGTTTTTGGCGAGTGAAGCAGATCCCCTTCACCGGCGTAAATACCGACATGATGGATGGCGCCTTTTCCCTTTTTGTGTGCAAAGAACAATAAGTCTCCCGGCTCTATGTCTGAAAGCGGAATCTCTTTTCCATGCTGTGCCTGTTCACCGGCATCTCTCGGGATAATCGTCCCCGTTGCCGCCTTCACCATCGTATAAGCGAACCCGGAACAGTCATAGCCGAATCCGCTGATGCCGCCCCATAAATAGGGCAGGCCAAGGAACATTTTTCCCGCTTTAAGGATGCGTTCATTCTGGCGCTGTGGGACAGGCTGCCGCTTTCCGCCAATCACTTGGACAGCGTCTTTTTTTACCAGTCCGGTTCCTGAAAGGGTTTTGACTTTGATCCAGCCATCTATTTCATCCAAAAAAGGCAGGCGGGTCTGAAAACTGATTTCAAACCGGCGCCTTTGGTTTTCGTCGTATAAACCGGCAACAGGGGTGTCAACAACTGCATAAGCATCACCGTCAAAAGGCTCCGCCGTTTCTTTCAGCTGGCAAAACGGTACCCACCCCGGATAACCAAGTTTATTTTTTGCTGTCAGCTGATCCGGGATCGCCACTTGTGCCCAATCGCCATTCCTGGAAAGGATGATGGCTGTCTGGCCGTATAGCGCCTGTGTCTGGATTTTGTTTCCGCTCCATAATTCGAGCCTTTTTTTATCAGTAAGCTGCTGCAGCCATTTTTTTATGGCGGCCGGATTTCCGAGCACCTCCTGCCCGGCGCCTTCTGCAGCTTCTATTGCAGTCCAAACCGTTGCCACGGACGTATTAATATAGCAGTATGCTGGATTTGGCAAATTTTTCGCTCCCTTCATACGGGCAAATATCCTGCAAGTGAAAAAACATTCAGCGGGGAATGTGGATCCGCCCCGCTGAATGCCGGCTCCATTACTTTTTATCTGCCCATTTCAATTCCATGTATCCGACAGGGTGGAGGACAATACCTGTAACATTGCTTTTTTGCAGGTATACCTGGTTGTAGAAATACAATGGGACAATTGGCATATCCTCAAGTAAAATCTGTTCGGCTTCATGCATGAGCTGGTAGCGTTTTTCTTCATTGGATTCGTTCTTTGCTTTCCTTATTAAATCATCATACTTCTTGTTGCTCCAGCCGGTACGGTTCATGGAAAGGCCAGTCTGGAAACTTTCCAGGAAATTGATTGGATCGCCGTAGTCAGCAAGGAATGAACTGCGGGATAATTGAAATTTCAGTTTCATTTGTTCTGTCTGGAATACGTTCCATTCCATATTGGCCAGTTTCACATGGACGCCTAAGTTTTCTTGCAGCATTTGCTGAATGGTTTCCGCAATTTTCTTGTGGGCCGGATCGGTGCTGTAGGTGAGCGTGACAGCCGGGAGTTTTGTATAGCCTTCCTCAGCCATGCCCTTTTTCAGCAATGCTTTTGCTTCTTTAACGTTCGGCGAGATGAGTTTTCCGCCTTTTGTTCTGAAGTCGCTGCCGTCCGGTTCCGTAAATCCGTATGATACAAAACCTGAGGCCGGTTTTTCTTTGTTTTTCGTTACATACTTAACAATTTCTTCCTGGTTGATTGCCAATGCAAACGCTTTGCGGATGTTTTTATTTTGGAACGGCGCTTTTGTGACATTAAAGCGGTAAAAATAGGTTCCTGCCTGTGCCGCAATTTTTACTTTCCCTTCTTTGAAAAGCTGGTCTGATAAATCCGAAGGGACATCAGATTTATCCAATTCGCCGTTTTGGTACATTTGGTATTCGGTATTCGGGTCATCCACGATCGCCCAGTTGACTTTATCCAGTTTAACGTTTTTAGCATCCCAGTAATATTTGTTTTTCACCATCGTAAAGTGGTCATCATGTTTCCATTCCGATAATGTAAAGGGCCCGTTTCCAACAAATGTTTTCGCTTCTGCAAACCATTTCGGATTCTCTTGTGCCACTTTCTCATTAACCGGGAAGAACGCAGGATTGGCAATGACGTTCAAAAAATAGGCTTGCGGGCCCGTTAACGTGACTTCTAACGTTTTGTCGTCCACTGCTTTTACTTGCACATCATCTTTTGAACCTTCTCCTTTGTTAAAGGACTCGCCGCCTTCAATAAAATAGCCTAAAAATGCTGCCGGTGAAGCCGTTTTCGGGTCAAGCAGCCTTGTCCATGCATAAACAAAGTCACCCGCGGTTACCTGATCGCCGTTCGACCATTTGGCGTTTTCACGGATATGGAATGTATAGGTCTTACCGCCGTTTGATATATCCCAGCTTTTTGCCATTGCCGGTGCCGGTTTGTTCTTTTTGTCAAGCCGCGTCAGGCCTTCCATTAAATTGTTTAATGCATTCCAGGAGTTGGAGTCAAACCCGATCGGCGGATCAAATGAGGTTGGTTCAGCTCCATTGTTTAAATTCAATACCTTTTCTTTACTGCCGCTATTACTGCTTGAACTGTCCTTTGATCCGGATTGGCTGGTTGTACACCCGGCGAGTGAGATCACCAGCACCAGGATAGTCAAAATCCCCCAAAGCTTTTTCATTTTTTTCCCCCTTCATATTTTTTCCACACAACGGATTTTCAGACTGGCAGTAAGTGTTCCCGGATGTGAAACTGCATGAAAAGCCGTATATGCTGCAGTGAGAACCATCTAATGGTTTCTTTTATTTCTTCTGCGGGCGTACACCCACAGTTGAAAACGCATATTTTGCCCTGTCATCCTGCAGCCAGCAATCAAGAGAATGAGTGGCTGATTTTCTGGCATGGGAGGGTTCAACCCGGCTGCAAACTTCCATCGCCATCGGGCATCTTGCGGTAAATGGACAGCCCGGCGGCGGTGCAAACAAATCAGGCGGTGTACCGGGTATCGGAATTAACTCTTCTTCTTCCATATCGAGCCTCGGCATAGAATCCAGGAGCCCTTTTGTATAGGGGTGCTCTGCCTGGTAGAAGATTTCTTCCCTCGTCCCTGTTTCTACAATCCGGCCCGCATACATGACGGCAATCCGGTCAGCAACCTGGGCGACCACGCCGAGGTCATGGGTAATCAAGATTATTGAGACCCCTGTTTCTTTTTGGATTTTCTTAAAGAGCTCAAAAATCTGTGCTTGAACCGTAACATCCAATGCTGTTGTCGGTTCATCGGCAATGATGATTTCCGGATGGCAGATCAGGGCCATCGCGATCATAATCCGCTGCCGCATGCCGCCACTGAATTGATGGGGGTACTGCTTCATCCGTTCATGCGGGCTTGGGATGCCGACCAGCTGTAACATGTCGATTGCCGCTTCCCGGGCTTCTTTTTGCGAAAGTTTCTGATGCTCACGGACGGCTTCCATCAACTGGTTGCCGATCGTTAAAGAAGGATTCAGCCCTGTCATCGGATCCTGGAATATCATCGAAATTTCTTTACCGCGGATTTTTCTCATCTGCTTTTCACTGTATTGTAAGATATTTGTTCCTTTAAAACGGATTGAACCGTGCAGCATCCCGATATTCGAATTTGGAAGCAACTGCATAATAGACTGAGAGGTGACACTTTTTCCGCAGCCGGATTCGCCAACTATTGCAAGCGTCTCCCCTTTCTGTAAGTAAAAGCTCACACCGCGCACAGCCTGGACAGTTCCCCCATGTGTCGAGAAAGAAACATGGAGATCATCAACTGTCAAAACCTTCTCCATTTCTTTCACCTCCTTAATTTCGGGTCAAGGGCATCCTGCAGGCCGTCTCCCAGTACATTAAAAGCAAACATCGTTAATGAAATAAAGAAGGCCGGGAAAAACAACCGCCACCATTGTCCTGTTAAGATGGCAGATAACCCATCGTCTGCCATCACGCCCCAGCTTGCATGCGGTGCCTGTACACCCAGCCCTAAAAAACTCAGGAAGGCTTCGCTGAAAATAGCACTTGGGACGGTTAATGTCATCTGTACGATAATCGGGCCCATGGTATTTGGGAGTAAATTTTTGCGGATAATTCTTGATGTTTTTGCGCCAAATGTTTTAGATGCCAGGACAAATTCGTAGTTTTTGATTTGCAGAACCTGGCCGCGCACAATCCGGGCCATTCCCACCCATCCGGTTACCGTTAAAGCGACGATGATGGTGCCAAGCCCCGGCCCCATGACAACCATTAACAGGATCACGACAAGCAAATAAGGAAGGCCGTACAGGACTTCGATTATCCTCATCATCAACTGGTCAATTTTGCCGCCTTTATAACCGGCAATGCCCCCGTAAATCACACCAATGAAAAATTCAATAATGGCCGCCATGAAACCGACAAACAGTGAAATACGCGCGCCATACCATGTTCTGGAAAACATATCGCGCCCCAGCTGGTCGGTTCCGAACCAATGGGTTTTTGACGGCGGCAGATTTTGAGTGGTTAAAGATAGCTTGGTCACGCTGTGAGGCGCAATCACCGGGCCGATTATGGCCATAATGATCAGGATGAGTAGAACGATAAGGCCGCCCATTGCAAGCTTATTTTTGGCAAGCTGGTGCCATACATCGCGCCAATATGATACGCTTGGCCTTACAACGGCTTCCTGTTTGCGGCCGTCCTGTTTTTTCGGGACAAACCATTCGTCCGGGATATCCTGGTTGTTGGATTGGATCTGTTTTTCGTTTAATGCGCCCAATATAACTCACCCCTTCTATCACTCTTTTTTGTGCAGTTTGATGCGCGGATCCAATAAGCCGTATGCGATGTCTACCAAAAAGAGCATCATGATTAAAAAAATACTGTAAAAAACGGTAGTCCCCATGATGACCGGATAATCACGGCTGTTAATGCTTTCGACAAAGTACTTGCCCATTCCCGGAACCGCAAATATTTTTTCAATGACAAAACTTCCCGTTAAAATACTTGCTGTCAGTGTTCCGAGAATGGTTACAACCGGAATTAAGGCATTTCTTAAAGCATGCTTGACGATGATTTTGACGGGGGAGAGCCCTTTGGAACGGGCCGTTTTTATGTAATCCTGGGTCAATACTTCCAATAAGCTGGATCTGGTCAGGCGGGCAATAATTGCCATCGGGCTGACCGCCAGTGCGGCAGTTGGCAAAATCATATGGGAAGGGGATGTCCATGTTGCAGCCGGAAGAATTTTAAGATTGACGGCAAATTCCTGGATTAATAATGTCGCAAGGATGAAGTTGGGAATGGAAATGCCAAGCACAGCGATGGTCATGGCCAAATAATCAATGAGGCCATTGTGCTTTAATGCAGCAAGGATTCCCAAAACCATCCCGGAAATAACCGCTATCAAAAGCGCCGTCATGCCAAGTTCAAAGGAAACGGGAAACCCTCTGCCCAGCATATCATTCACCGTCTGGGAAGGCTGCTTGATAGACGGGCCGAAGTCAAATTGGAGAATAGACTTTAAGTAATAGAGATACTGCACATACAACGGTTGATCGAGATGGTACTGTGCTTCCAGGTTTTTCTGGATCGCTGCATTGGAATTGCGCTCCTGGTTAAAAGGCGATCCGGGTATCGCATGCATCAGCACAAACGTCAACGTAGTAATAACCCACAACGTCACCACCATGGTCAGTAATCTTTTCATGATAAATTTTGCCACTTGGAACACCTTCTTTTTCGTAGAAGTGACTGATCTAAATCTTCCAAATTCGAACTATATTTTTATTTATATAATAAAATGTCAAAAAATTCAATAGCATCAAACATTTATTTTTATTCTTTGTTCCATTTATTATGGAAAAATATTTACATTTAAATGGAAGGTACGCTGCTCATGTTTTTTTACAAGATTCAATAAAAGTTTGAAAGATTTTACGGGAAAGCTGATCCTCTGATGCAAGTAAAGCTTCCGGATGCCATTGGACACCGAGCATAAACCGGTGTGTTCTGCTTTCAATCGCTTCGATCACACCGTCAGAAGCCCGTGCAGCTGTTTCAAATGGTTCTGCCACCTTTCTGACTGCCTGATGGTGAAAGGAATTGACTTTAACCACAGATTGGCCCGCAAGCCGGTGCAGCAGGCTGCCCGGGGTGACGGCTGCCGTATGGGAGAGATGGGAACGGGCCGCCTGCTGGGTATGCTGGAGAACTTTATGTTGAAACTGGCTGTAAATATCCTGGTACATATCCCCGCCGGCAGCGACGTTTAAAATTTGCATGCCCCGGCATATTGCAAGAACCGGCATGTCATCGAGCAGCGCCTGCCTGCAAAGGAAAATTTCAAATGGATCTCTTCCCGGTTCGATCTCCCCCAAGTGGCGTTCAGGTTCTTCCCCGAACAGGAAGGGGTCAATATCCCCTCCCCCTGTCAGCAAAATTCCATCTATTTTTGGCCATAATAATGGCAGGTCTCTCTCACTGCCGGCCGGTAAAATCACAGGAACACCGCCTGCGAACCGGATAGCGGACAGATAGGCATCCGCTATATAATGTTTCAAATTGCGATCGGTACAGCATGTTATACCAATGATTGGCTTCATCTTTTTAACCGCCTCTCTTCTTAGTAATATTGGCAGTGTTGGTGCCATCGGTGTAAAATATTCATGAAAAAATAACCGCCATCATTGCTGCAATGGTCGGCGGGCGTTTTTCCTGCAACATATGCATCTGGAAATTACCTAATGATTAAGGAAGTGCCTGTGTATGATACATATTATGGCGATGACAAAAGAAAATGAATTGAAATTGTTCACAACGATAGAAGAATTGCGTCCGGATGAACTGGAATGGTATTGGATCGACTTTGACCGTCCGGATGAAAAGGAAATATTAAAGTTGCGGAATCCGCTCCGCTTCCATCCGCTCGCGATTGAAGACTGCATCCACAAACTGCAAAGGCCGAAGCTGAATTACTATGAGGATCATGCTTTTTTTGTTTTGCAAAGCCTGCACCCGCACAAGCTGCAGAAAGAAGAACTGAATATGTTTATCGGGGAAAAGTTCATTGTATCTTTCCACCATTTGAAATCCGGGGAAATCAACGAAGTGCGAAAGAAACTGTCGGCAGCCGAAGATCTGGGCAGGTGGGGGCCGAGCATTATTCTGTACGAAGTGTTGGATAATATTGTGGACAATTATTTCCCATATTTATATAAAATTGAAGACCGGTTAAATGAAATTGAGGATAATTCCAACAAGGAATCAATGGAGGCCCTGCTCGAAAGCCTTTACTCGACACGCCATGATCTTCTGGTATTAAGAAATACAATTACGCCGATGGCAGACTTGGTTTACCGCATGCTGAGCTCCCATCATTTAACCGGGATCCAGGAAAAACTTGCCTATTTCAGGGATATTCATGACCATTTAACAAGACAATTAAGCATGGTTGAATCCAGCCGTGAACTGACAGCGGATATCCGGGACAGCTACCTTTCATTAAACTCCCACCAAACAAACCGGGTAATGAAGATTCTAACCATCTTTACAACCATTTTCATGCCGCTGACTTTTATTGTCGGCATTTACGGCATGAATTTCGAATACATGCCGGAACTCAAATGGAAATACGGCTACTTCGCCACCCTCATCGTCACACTCCTCATCGGCTCCGGCATGACCTACTGGTTCATTAAAAAAGGATGGCTGAAGTAAGAAAAGCGGAGGGCGCTTGCCCATCGGCGACAGGCAACTGGGCCGGCACCAATGAAGTCCGCCCTTTGACTTCAGTGGGGCTGGAACAGTTGAC